>CAMAPI010000019.1 GCA_945860065.1 Chryseobacterium gleum
AGTTGGCTAGACTGCTCATAAAGAAATAAGCTTAAGCTAAGATCTGAAAAATTTGATTTTGAAAGAACTGGGAATCCACCTTGTTGAATGATTTCTTCTAGCAGTTCGTAGGTGTTGATTTCTTGTTGTTTTTCGATGGGCAAATACAAGCTCACGAATTTATCCTTAAACGAAAAAGAATCCATCACATGTGCTTGGACTTGCGATGAGATTCTTGAAATTTCGTATGGACTTAGTCCGGATCTTTTTTTCTTAAAAAAGGATCTGATTTCCGATTTTAGCATCAAAAAATCAATAAGAGGATTACAAGCGTAATCTTAGTTCATTTAATTTACGGTTGTCAATGACTGCTGCTGTTTTTCTCAAGGCTCCAATTGCTTGACCTTGGAAAGAACCTTTCAGTGTTTTTGTCATTTCATCGCGCTCAACTTTAAAAGAGGTACTAGCTGGAGCTTTGGTAGTTTTCAAAACTTGGACCATGTACACACCACTTTTTCCTTTTAACGGCAGGGTGCGTTTTCCATCTTTCATCACCGAAGAGAATAGCATTCCAATGATTTCTGGTTCGTATCCAACATTAGCAATTTGCGGATTTGCAAATGTGATTTCAGCGCTTTGTACCATCAAGTTACCTTTTTTGGCTACTGATTTCAAGGAATTACCTTTTGACATTTGATTCATTAATCGTTTTGCTTTTTTCTCGACAATGAGTTCTCTTTCCATTTCAGCTTTCACATTTTCGAAAGTTGGCTCGCCTTCTTCTTTAATCGAACATACCATTCCGATTATGTACTTGTCTTTATCTTTAATTGGATACGATGTTAACGTTCCAACTTCGACATCATCACTATACGCTAGCTCTAAAATTTTATCAGAAGCCATTGATGTTGTGAATCCGTATGTTTTCGGAGCTTTATCTTCTAGTAAGATTGATCTAGATACATAGTTTGCTTGACGCACGATGGTATCAAATAAACTTACTTTCTTTAAAAGGTCCGATGTTTTACCAATTTTACGATCCAATTTGTATAGGATATTACTGATTTCACTCTCCTTATTACTAATGGTCTCTTCTGATGATTTAAATTGTTTAGAAATAGAAACTAAAACAGGGAATTTCGTTGCATCTCTTTCCATTACTTCTACAATGTGAAAACCGAATTCCGTTTTAACCACGCCAAATTTATTTAAAGGAGCAGCAGCACAATAAGACCCGAATTCCGGAACCATGTCCCCTTCTAAGAAGTTATCGATAACACCGCCAGCTTTTTTCGATTGTGTATCATCGGAGAATTTATCAGAAAGTGCGACGAAGTTATCCTTGTTAATCACTTTTAATAAACTATCCGCTGTTTTGCGTTTTGCATCAATGACTTTTGCATCCTTAGAACCACCTGTTGATAATAAGATATGTCTTGCTTTTAATCGTGATGGTGTAAACCCTATTACTTTTGAAATCACCATGTTTTCTTTCATCGCGTATGGACCTACTACTTGTCCAATAGCTGCTAATTTGAAAATAGTGTCGTAAGAAATCGGGTATGTTTGGTATTGATTTGATTTCGGATTTCCTTCTGGAACAGCAGTAGATCGTTTGTTGTTAAAGTATACTTTCACATCACTGTTTCTCAATACATACATCGAATCATTCGTTGAAGTGATGAATCCTGCTTTCAATGTATTTAATGCGGTATTCATGTTATTTGTATCCGCTTTCGATGGCGCAACCACAACATCAAACACTTTCACTTCACGGGAGGAAGAACGAATGGCATATTTTTTATCGCTTTTATGCTCTTCGTAATACGCTTCCAATTCATTATCTGAGACCTTAATATTGGCATCTGCAATATCTGAATAAGGGCGGAACACAAACGAAATAGATTTCGTTTCTTTCGCTGCATAGTATTTGTCCTCTGCTTCTAGATTTGTTACATAAGCCGCTTGGTCTAACAATCCGAAGTATTTTTCACGTTTTCTTGTATCTGTGTAGTATTGTTTTGTGCCATTCCATTGTTGAACAGCTTGGGCCTCTTTACTTGTTTTTAACTTCGTTAATGTCGATTGAAGTTTCTTTCTTCCTTCTACCATCGATTGAGGAGATACCACACCAGTCAACGAATCAATAAAGAATTGATTTAAATCTTGAATGATATTGAATCCATCTGTTGCTAACAAATATGCATTGAATTCTCGTTCGGAAACAGAGATACCTAAGGCATCGTATTCTTTACTTAATATGGTGGAATCCACTAAATAGTTCCAACTATTATCCAGCGCTGATTCCATATCAGCATCTGTATATTCTTTATTTGCTTGCATCGCTTGATTGCGACCTTGCTCTTGGAATTTTGTACTTGCGACTGTGTACTCTTTTGGGTCAACTTTTTCCCCATAAACAGTCCCAATTCCATATTGACCCTCATTTATTCCCAACATTTGTTGGTAATCTGATAGGATAAAAGTTGCTAATGCAAGTCCTATAACTCCAACAAGTAATCCTGATTTCGAACGTATTTTTCCGATAATTGCCATTTCACTAAATTTTAAGACTGCGAATATAGCAAGAATTAGTCAATTTTGCTACTAAACATGAATAAAAAAGGAGGCTTATTTGCCTCCTCCTTTTTGTGTCGTTCCACCTTTCGGTGTTACCGGATTTGTTTGATTTTGTGGACTCTGTTGTACAGTTGATTATTTATTTCCTCCACCTGTGGTAGTGGTTTTTTTTGTTGGCGCCGGTTTTGCTGGTGGCGGTGGCGGTGGCGGAGTTGATGTCGGTTTAGCCGGTGCTGTTGTTGGTTTCGCTGGCGCAGGAGTTGGTTTTGCTGGAGGCGGAGGCGGCGGAGTTGCAGCAGGTTTTACTGGAGGCGGAGGTGGTGGCGTGGCAACAGGTTTTACTGGTGCTGTTGTTGGTTTCGCTGGCGCAGGAGTTGGTTTTGCTGGGGGCGGAGGTGGTGGCGTGGCAACAGGTTTGGCTGGCGCAGGAGTTGGTTTTGCTGGAGGCGGAGGTGGTGGCGTGGCAACAGGTTTTACTGGTGCTGGAATTGGTTTTACTGGAGTCGGAGCTGGTTTCGCAGGAATAGTAGGTATCTGTCCAGATTGTTGTCCATTTGTCTTATTTTGCGTTGGTTGATTCTGCTGCATCATTCCATCGGAATTCCCTGAGCCTCCATTTGAACCACCATTTGTGCTGCCATCGTCGAAAGTGATCAAATAGGTTTTGCTATCGTTTCCACATAAACTAGATGCACTCAACTCAATCGTATTTTGCCCTGGAATTAATGTCAATGCAGCGTTAATCAATCCTGCAGTATTTTGATAGGTGGAAATTTCCGTCCCATTGAATACGAACTGAACCGGAACGGCAGGTGTGTAATTGGTAATGCTTGCTGTGAAACTTAAACCACTTGTTGTCACCGTATTTCCACTGCTTGGAATTGTTGTGATGTCTATCACCGGTGGAATGCAACTTTGGTAGCGAATGGTGCGCAATTGAGTGGCTGTTCCACACGTATTTGTTGCAGTCAAAACAATTTCATTTACTCCTTCTGGTAAATTTAAGGTTGCAGTAAAATTCCCATTGACAAAGTTGAAATTGCTTACAGTGCTACCTGAAACTGTTAAGTTAATTCCTTGACTAGTGGACATGTTTTGAATGGTCGCTTGGAAAGGAAAAATAGGACTATTTACGCCGTAAAATAAATCCACTGGATTCAAAATGGAAACGATTGGTGCCACACATTGCTCGTAATTGATGGTAACGGTTTTGTTATCCGTTCCACACGAATTAGATGCCGATAATACTAGGACGTTTTGTCCATTCGCTAAATTTACCACTGCGCTTAATTGCCCATTGCTAAAGGAGGCGTTTGGAATGACCATTCCGTTTAGCGTCAAGTTGATCCCTTGTCCACCGCTACTATTTTGAATCTCTGCATTAAATGTATACAAAGCTATGCTGACAGTTGAGTTAGCAGAAGTTGGATTTGTAATAGAGACAATAGGCGCTAAACATTCTTCATACTTGATATATACTGTTTTTGTAGCTGTTCCACAAGCATTTGTTGCTGTCAAGATCACTTCGTTGTTTCCATTTGCTAATGGCACCATTGCACTCACTTGTCCATTTAGGAGATTCAAGTTACTTACGGAAACTCCGTTCACCGTCAAACTTAATTCTTGTACGCTTGCGTTTTGAACAGCTGCGCTAAAAGCAAAGCTTGCGTTTGAAACGGTGGAACTTATACTTGCTGGATTGGTTATTACCACTGTAGGAACTGTGCACGCATTGTATTGGATGGTTCGCGTTTCAGTATCCGTTCCACAGGCATTCGTAGCAGTCAACACAAACGTATTCATTCCAGATATCAGATTGACCAACGCGGACAACAAACCATTATTGAAGCTGTAATTTGTAATCGCCGAACCATTTAAACTCAACAAAATACCTTGTCCACTTGTGATGTTCTGGATATTTGCTGAAAAGGTATAGGCAGCAGATGTAACGATACCAGTTGAATTTGTTGGATTGGAAACGGTAATCACTGGCGCGATGCAATTGCTGTAGAAAATCGTAATGGTTTTAATATCCGTTCCACATGCGTTTGTCCCTTTTAATACAATCGTATTCAATCCGTTTTGTAAACTGAGACTAGCTGTTAGTAATCCATTTGTGAGCGTGAAGTTACTTAAGGTCGTTCCGTTCAAACTGAGAAGAACGCCTTGTGAAGTCGTCATGTTTTGGATATTCGCTTGGAAAGCAAATACGGGTGAATTCACCGACAATCCATTGTTTGATGGCGTTACAACCGTCAAAATTGGTGCTGTACAAGGGGTGAAATTTATGCCCCAAGCATGTTGATCCGTCCCACAATTATTATTTACGGTCAGCACCAATGAATTCGCTCCAGGCACTAATGAAATTATCGCATTGAATTGTCCATTCACGAAGCTAAATGGACGTTGGGTGCCATTCTGTGTAAAGACGATGTTTTGAGTTGTTGCGTGGGCAATATTCGCTGTAATCGTTTGAGGGGTGTTTGCAAGGGCGGTAATTGGATTCGTTGAAAAATTGGAAATAGAAGGTACTATACAATTGTCGTAGTTCACTGTAATCGTTTCCACATCTACTCCACAATCGTTACTTGCTGAGAAGACAAGTGTATTCTGACCAGGAACCAAAGCCAAGGTGCTTGTGATAGTTCCATTAGCGAAATTGAAAGGAGTACTTGCTCCGTTTAACTTAAAGTTTATGTTTTGAGCATTGTTGACTCCTGTCACAATTGCGTTAAATGAATACGCGGCATTTGTAACGCTTACTCCGTTGATGACATTTGCTCCTAATTGAATGGTTGGTGGAATACATTGAACATAGTTCACCGTAAACGTTTCCGCATCGTTCCCACAAGCATTGTTTACGGAGAGTGTGATGGTATTTATTCCATTTGTCAAGGCAATCGTTGATTCAATTAATCCATTTGAAAACGTAAATGGAATTTGCTGTCCGTTTTTAACCAACTGAATGTTTTGTGATTGAGCAATATTTGTTGCGTTTGCTTTGAATTGAAGTGTACCGATATTCGATGTCCCACCTGTTGTTGTGGGTTGAATCAAAGTGATTTGAGGTGCGATGCAATTATTGTAATTCACCGTTATCGTTTTTGAATCGTTTCCACAAGAAGTTGTAGTCGCTGTAACTACAAAGGTATTTACACCTGGCATCAAGGTAGTAACCGCATTGATTTGACCTGAAATTTGGTTAAATGCAAGCGGAGAGCCATTTTGTGTCACCGTGATTGTTTGTCCAGATGGCAACACACTTCCAAGATTCATCGTACTTGCCAATAAGGTATAAATCGCTGAGTTTGTTGTTCCCCCTGTAGAAAGTATACTTACGTTCGGCGTAATTCCCGCACAATTGATGTAGTTAAACTGGATTGTTTCGACATCTGAACCGCAATTATTTGTTGCCGTAACCGTGATGCTATTGCTTCCATTGATTGGAGTTAAGCCCAATTCAACTACTCCTGTTGTTGCATTATAGGTGAAATTTGACTGTTCGATTCCATTGACAATTACCTTGATGTTTTGTTTCGCTACTACGTTACTGACGATTGATTTGAATCGAAGAGCAATGGTACTTGCTGTGTAAGATTGATTTTGACTTGGACTTTGAATGGCAATAATTGGGGCATTACAATTCTGATAATAAATGGAAGTGATTTCCACATCGTTACCGCATCCGTTTAATACTTCCACATTGAAGGAATTCATCCCTGTCGTTAAAGTTACTGGTATTTGAAATTGGCCAACTGCACTTAATGTCGGATTGCCTAATTGAATACCATTGTGGAATACCTTCACAGTTGCTGTTGACAAAGATCCGGTAATGTTTGCTGACAATGTAAAGTTGGCGCTATTTGTCGTTGTCCCTGAGGCGCTCGGATTTAAGAGTTGTATACTCGCTGCCACGCAATTGTCGTAATTGATTGCTGTGGTATATGTATTAGATCCGCACTCATTTGTTACGGTTAATTGAATAGTATTCAATCCGGGTATTAATGTTATTGGACGTTGGATTAATCCATTTACTGAATTGTATGTCGCACCATTTAAGGACATCCCATTCATCAATAATTTGATGCCATTCGCATTTACCGTTCCGTGAACGATGGCACTGAAGGCAAAATCGTTTGTTTTTACGGTAATGTTGCCACCGTTTGGACTCGTGAAAGTAGCGGTGGGAGTGACGCAATTTAATAGGTTTACAATCACCGTTGCAGTTTCACTTCCACAATTATTACTTGCGCTTAATTGGAAGGTATTTTGTCCCGGATGCAATGAAACCACTGCATCAATTACATGTGTAGAAGCATTGTAATTAAATAGAACTGGTTGATTGAGGTCGTTCGACAACGTTGCGCCACTTATGTTTAATAAGTTACTTACGTTGAATTCTAATCGGTATTGACTGTTGGTTACGGTCTTATTGTTTCCAGAAACCAATGTCACCACTGGCTTTGGACAATTCGTTGCTGTGGTGTAATTATTTACGTTGCTTGATGTATTTGAATCGTTTCCACCTCCACGTGATTTAAAGTTAATTCTCAGATAAGCGGAGGTATAATGATGCCAATCATTTTTTAAGCGTGGACTTTCCGAAATAAATCCATCAAACGAATCACCCTTAGTAAATGTTGTCTTATGTTCGATGCCTAAACTCGTTCTTTTCCCAACTTGATAACCTAGTCCAAAACCTAAACTTGGCATCCATTTTACTAAGTATTCATTGTTTGACCCACCATCTAATCTTGTTTCATAAAGTCCATCGAGTGTGGAGGATAATTGTGGTCCAATTGGTCCCGTTTGTTGTAATGAAGTGTAGTCGTAAAGGGAAGTTGAATCAGCAGATTGTATCAGATCGCCAAATGTTTGTGTCCACGTCAGGCCGATTCCCCCAAAAATGTAAGGATCAATCCCTGTCTTTTCTCGAATACTGTTGAGGTGTAAAACAAGTTCCAAGCTAAGTCGACGAACATCTGTTTGGAAGTTGTTCACGTAGATTGAATTACTGTCAACGTTGTAACTATCCAAAGGCCCACCTTGATAATTTACCAAGGAAAAAGCCGTAGTATCTTGTCCAACCCAAGTCCCTGCGAGGTAACGTCCACGTATATCAAAACTGATCTTTTTACCATAGTCGTAATTGTATGAGCGACCTAGAATAAGTCCATAACCTGAACTATTGACATTTTTTACATCATTAGTATTCCAAGTTACACCTGCATTTAATCCAAAAAACCACTTGGAATTAATATCATAGTTGATTCGTTGTGCATTTGCAAAAGTGAAACTTAGCAAGAGAATGCTTAGAATGTACCATTTTTTCATAATTAGTCTTTTTAGGCATCACACCTATTTTCATGCCAAATTTCCGAAAAAATCAAGGAGAAAAAAAATGAACAGATGTTGAAGAAGGAAAAGCAAGGCTTATTGGTAATACGTGAATTTGGTAAATCGAAGTATGAGCAGGAAATTTGTGACAACATCGCGTTGAATGGTTGAGCCAAGTAATTGTGTTTTTGTATCGAAAACGACTTGAAGGTCCTTTTGGAGTTGTCCATATCTAAAATAATGTACCTCGAATAAATTCCCGAAATTGTCATAGCGGTATTTCCATTCTTCATCCGCTAATTCATCTTTTTCATTGTAATGGGATTTTAACTCTAAGAGCCCACGATCATTGTAGGAATATTTAGTGGTGTGCTCAATGGAGCTCATCCGGTAATTGATTTTTTCCTCTGTTAAGTATCCATCTTTGTTGTAAGACCTCACTTCATTTAGGTATGGAAGTTTATAGGAGTTGTAACGTACTTCTTCGTGTTCGTTTGGACGAAAGATGTGTTGAAAATATTCTGTATTCACAAGGTTTGACTGCAGCACTTGATCTTTCTGGTAATGATAAATTTCCCGAAAGGTGCGTTCAGATTCCAATCGATTGAGTGAATCATAAGTTGGTTTTAAACTTGTGAATCCTCCATTTTCTGTTTTTCGATGTGCAACGAGTTGATTAACTGCATTGTACTGGTATTGATGTAGTGTCGTGTCTTTCTTGCGGTTCACCGTTCGAATATCCAGGCTTTCAATCAGTTGTCCATTTTCGTTGAAGCGGTAACGAAAGCAATCGGTCGTTTCACGAATAACTTCTCCTGGTTTTTTTGTAGAATAGTTTCCCTCCATGGATTTAATGTGATTTGAACGAATCACATCAGGATTAAAAAAAGGAATATCAGTAAACGCTTCACCTTCTTGATTTAGAAGGATTTGCCCCTGTCCTTTCAGTGGAATAATGAAAAGTAGCAATAAAAAAAGTCCGATTCTCACTGCTTTTCTATAACGTGCTTAGCACACTTTTCCAGCTAGTTTTCTCTGCTAAAAGTCCTTCTAAATCTGAAATTCCAATGCGAATTTGTTCCATGGTATCTCGATCTCGAACCGTGACCATGTCATCCGTTAAAGTCTGATGATCGATGGTAATAGAGAATGGGGTTCCAATTGCATCTTGTCTACGGTAACGTTTTCCGATGGAATCCTTTTCATCATACTGTATGGAGTAGTCAAACTGAAGTTGCTTCATGATTTCACGAGCTTTTTCTGGAAGTCCATCTTTCTTTACTAAAGGCAAAACAGCGGCTTTGTAGGGCGCGAGTACTGCTGGAATCCGTAAAACAACGCGTTCTGAACCGTCTTCTAATTGCTCATTCTGGTAAGCGGCACTTAAAACGGACAAGAACATTCGGTCGAGTCCAACGGATGTTTCCACGACATATGGAACATAGCTTTGATTTAATTCTGGATCAAAGAACTGAAGTTTTTTACCTGAAAATTTCTCGTGTTGTTTTAAATCGAAATCAGTGCGTGAGTGAATTCCTTCCAATTCCTTGAATCCCATAGGGAAATTGTATTCGATATCGCATGCTGCGTTCGCATAATGCGCCAATTTGATGTGGTCGTGAAAACGGTATAATTTTTCTCCAAGCCCAAGATTTTTATGCCATTTTTCACGGGCATCTTTCCAATAGGCGTACCATTTCATTTCTTCACCTGGACGGACAAAGAACTGCATTTCCATTTGTTCGAATTCGCGCATACGAAAAATGAACTGACGGGCAACGATTTCATTTCGGAACGCTTTTCCAATTTGGGCGATTCCAAACGGAATTTTCATTCTTCCCGATTTTTGAACATTCAAGAAATTGACAAAAATTCCCTGTGCAGTTTCTGGGCGCAAATAGATCGTAGAAGCATCACCAGCTAAGGAACCGAGTTCTGTGGAGAACATTAAATTAAACTGACGGACATCGGTCCAATTTTTCGTTCCGGAAACGGGACAAACGATTTCCAAATCGACGATCAAGTTATGAACGGCTTCTAAATCGTTGTTTTCCAAAGCATCGCGCATCCGGTTTTCAATGGAAAGAATTTTTTCAGCGTTGCGTTGCACATTTGGATTCGTAGCTCTAAATTGTGTCTCGTCGAAATCAGCTCCGAAGCGATTTTTTCCTTTTTCAACCTCTTTTTCTATTTTCTGGCGGATTTTCTCCATGTGTTCTTCAAGTAGAACATCCGCACGGTATCTTTTTTTGGAATCTTTATTGTCAATCAATGGATCATTAAATGCATCAACGTGTCCGGAAGCTTTCCATGTTGTTGGATGCATAAAGATGGATGCGTCAATTCCAACAATGTTTTCGTGCATTTGCACCATCGCTTTCCACCAGTATGTTTTAAGGTTATTTTTTAATTCAGAACCCAATTGTCCGTAGTCGTAAGTTGCTGCGAGTCCGTCGTAAATTTCCGATGATGGAAAAATAAATCCGTATTCTTTTGAATGCGAAATAATGTCCTTGAGTTTGTCTTGATTTTGATCCATGATGCAAAGTTAGCCCTTCTTGAGATTTGAGCGTCAAATTCTGAAAACAATTTCAACAAGGCATTTTTGATAGATTGCCGCGATTGCGTACTTTTACCTTATGCGATTATACCTTTCCACATCCGAATTTATAGAAACGAGCGAAGCGATCGATCTTTCTATTCCGCTTCAAGCTTCGAATGAAAACGTTAGGGCGTGGTACGTTGATCCACCTCGAATGGAAGCAGTTCGTGCCAATGGATTCATTGGAAGCATCAAAGAAGGGGGAAGTGTAAATTTCCGCGATGTGTTTTTTAATCCGCATGGACATGGAACGCACACGGAGTGTTGTGGACACATAACACAAGAAGTATATGCCGTAAATGACGTCTTGAAGGAGTTTTTTTATCGAGCGAGGGTAATTACCGTAGATCCGATGCAATTGGAAAATGGGGACTTTGTGGTTCAAGCCGAACAAATCGCACCTTTTTTAACTAAAGAATTTTCTGAGGCGCTCATTATTCGCACACTACCAAATACGTCAAAGAAAAAAGCGTTGAATTACTCTGGAACAAATCCTTGTTATTTCGATGTTGAAATCGTGGAATTATTAAATGAATTTGATGTGAAACATTTTTTGATTGATCAACCATCTGTGGATCGGGAAGAGGATGGAGGCGAATTGATATTTCACCATGCTTTTTGGGATGTGCCAAAGAATCCAAATTTCGAACGAACCATTACGGAATTGATTTATGTCCCAAATGAAGTGCTGGATGGAAACTACATTCTTGAAATTCAGATGGCCGCATTTAAAAATGATGCGAGTCCAAGTAGACCAGTCCTATATAAGATACAATAAAAAAAGGGCTTTTCAGCCCTTCCTAGTAGTAGACATTAAAGTCTGAGTGGTACGTTTTAAGTAATAAGGACAGGCTCTTTTTATATATATTCCCGAGGGACGTCAACAAAAACTATTAAACTCTTATCAAACTAGAAAATGAAACTGCCTCTCCAAGCAGCCTGTCAACTTCTACATATAAAAAGAATCCTGTTTCTCTCCTTATTTCATTCTAAATATAAAGTGTTCGTTTGAATGAAAATCCTATAAATGAATATACTCCACTATCAAATGAACAAAGCACCCATTTTCATGAACATTTGCTTTTCGTTTTCTCAAAAAGAAGAAGAATAGCGAAATATATGAAGCAAAAAAGGCACATGAGAATCATGTGCCTTTCTTTTTTGTTCCTAGTTTACTCTATTATTCAATAACTAATTTCTTTGTGCCGGTTTGACCGCTAATTTTAACCTGATAGATTCCTTTGTAAAGGGTGTCAACTTGTAAATAGGCAATTGTACTTCCTTGAATAATTTGTTTGGATTGAATGAGTTTTCCTAATGCATCATATAACTCAACAGTGTAAGACTGATTTGTCAAATCATTTACTTGCACCATGATGATGTCGTTACTTGGATTTGGATAAACTGACCAGTCGTTTTCTTTCAATTCATTGATTCCTACATTCGAAGTATAGGTAGTGACAGTTTCAGAAATAGTGGTCACTTTCGCTGCTGTTTTTACCCCGTAAAAGGTTGGTCCAACCGCGTATGGATACGCTGAATTCCATTCCTCATTCACTGTAGTAAAGTAACAATAAATCCCATTTGGATATTCAGGAGTGACACAAACTCGTCCATTATGAATGTCTAAATAATCTTCTTGTCCTCCATGACTGACGAATTCATAGTCTTCACGAAAGTAACCAAGTGGAAAGGTTGTGCTAACTACAGGTCCATCTGGCACGTCTGTTCCATCAGCCCAAATCGTTCTTGCAGTGATGTTTCTTAATTGATAACCGGATTTAATGCGCGTAATTCCGCCCGTTCCATCTGTGTTTTTAAAACCATAGGCACCATAAATAGGAAAACCATCATACGCATAGCCAATTAAAGGCGAATGAACTGTTGAGTCAATCATATAAAGTCCATCTGCGTCATACAAATCACACACATTCGAAATAACGGTAAGGTCCAATTTAAACGCACTTGGATTTTGGTGGTGGTGGTAATTCCCCATGGCTGGATGTCCTTTGGAGCAATCGAATCCTGCTTTTTCCGCTGGAATGGCATCTCGATTCCAAGACATGCTAGCTCCAGGTCCTCCGGGACAAGGTGGATTTCCGGGTCCACCGCAAAGTGCATTGGTGGATGGATTCCATGCAACGCCGTCACGGTAGTCAAATAAGGCAACACCATTAATGAAAATTCCAATGTTCCCGCCATTTGTTGCGGTTGCTGTTCCGGTGTTTTGTGCTGGATTCAAAGGCATTTTGAAAATCGCATTTTGATTGGTTGCCAAGGATGGATTCCCATCCATAAATGGACCTGTGATGTACGAAGGTACGCCAGTAGCTGTTACATAAACCCAATTGCTTGAGTACTGAACCGTTTGGACATTCGCCAAAGTTGTTTCATTGATCGGCGTGGAATTCCCTTGGACATAGTGTCTTCCGGTGATTCCTGTTGTATTGATGAGCCAGTGTTCAATCGCTGGATTTAACTGCGCCATTGCCTGCTGACCGCAAACAATAAGCAATAATAAAAGGTTTAATTTTTTCATAATTTTTCTGCTTGAATACGTTTAGATGTTAATTCTTTTGAAAACTTGCATTTCGCTCATTTTTCGGGTATTTAAACGTAGGATTGAATAGAAATTCTTGGTCGCTCAAGGTTTTTAAGAAGGCAATGAGATCCTTTTGCTCATTGGAAGTGAGGAGTCTGTTTAATTTTTTCAATTCTTTGCTGTAAAACGTTTGATTTCCATGCAGATTCCCATAGTGATTCAGTACTTCCTTCAAGTGTTTATAGCGTCCATCGTGCATGTAGGGGAAACTAAACTCCACATTACGGAGCGTTGGAATTTTAAAGAGCAATGAATCTTCTTTTCGATTGGTAATGCTCATGCGCCCAAGGTCGTCAAGAACATGGGAATATTGTATGCCATTTGATTTACAGTCATTCTTCATGAACAAAGGTTCTTGATGACAGGAAGCACAGTATTTTTTAAACAGGTTGTATCCTGATTCCTCCTGATTGGTAAAGCTGGACTCACCTCGTTTTACCTGGTCATATGTTGAATTCGCTGAAACGAGGGATACCGTAAAGCTGGCAAGTGCTTTCAATAGGGATGCTGTTTCAATCACACTGTCGCCAAAAGCAAGGTAAAAACGATTTCGATAAAAGGACGACTGGTTTAACCTACGAAGAACTTCATCTAGTCGATTGTCCATCTCCTTTGCATGCGTGAGTGGATTAATGGCTTGTTTATTTAAAGAACTCACGCCACCATCCCAGTGAAAAAATTGCTGCCAAGCCAAATTAATCAGTACAGGCGCATTTCGTGTTCCGATTTTACCATCAATGCCATGACTTAAGGCGTGATCAATGTGTGTAAATCCAGAATATTGAAGGTGACAATTCGCACATGAAATGGTGCTGTCTCTAGAAAGATCAGGATCGTAAAACAAGGTGCGTCCCAATTCGAATTTTTCTTTCGAAAGTGGATTTTGTGTGAAGTCGTAGTGGGGTTTTGGCCATTTCGCGGGAACATAAAAAGGAGTTCCCTCTTGAATTCCAGCAAGGAAAATCAAACAAGTTAGAATAGCCCCTAAAAAGATCAAAAACGGTTTCATTCGGAGCGAAATAATTTAGAAAGTTCCAGACAATACGTTTTTGCCATTCTTCCGGGAATCATGACACGTTGCACCTCTTGAAAATCGACCGTATGCTCAAAGAATGGTTTTATGTCTAGGATGAGGTTATTTCCCTTGATGTCTAATTGAATGGGAACAATCGTTTCAAATGGCTGACGATATCCACCCAAATGGTATTCAAAGGTTTGGTCAGTTAAGGGAATGGAGGATGAGGTTCCGGTGCATTTGAATTGAATGTATCCCGAATTCCATGCCCAGTACATGCCATTCATAGGATTTAAGGGTCCATCGACGGTTTCCGACACATGATAGGAACTATCAAGTCCAAAATGGAAACGGAGTGATTGGTATTCTGCTACGGGAAAATCGGGAAATAACTGGAGAGAATTGGGATCTTCAAGATCAATAAATTGTGGTCCTACGAGCACCTGTTTTCTTGTTTCTTTTTCAAATTGAAAGTCTGAAAGATAGAGTTTCAGTTCGTGAAAAATCAAACTGTCCTTACCGTGGAAGTAGTATTTTTCTAAAGAAATTGGTTCGGTTCCCCAACGAACGGACACATTCAATTGCGTGTGAGCTTGGTGGAAAAACACCATGAATACGATAAATGTGACAAGTTGCTTCATGGTCTTCCTTTCGGACCTGGTTTACCAGCTCTTTGAATCATGCGGCGAACTAGTTTAGTTAATTTGATTTTCTGTTTCTTCGAACATTTGGTTTTTACCCGCATGAAGTGATCGAAGGTACAGGAGTCGATTTGAAATTGAAGCCGACTGATTTTTTCAAAAATGCGTTGATTTTGTTCTATTTTCGATTGATCTAACAAGAGTTTCATGCGCCAGGACTTTTGTTGGTTTAAAAGTCGGCTTTTTTCATGAATGTGACGTTGAAATTCGTGATCAACCCATGCTGCATCTGCACCTTTCATTTCGAGTGCAATGCTTAATTTGGGAGGACGACCATCATGTCCAGGTTTGTTGCATTCAAGTAGTAAAAACACATTGATCAAAATCAATATTCCAATGCAAACTAGTAATAAGCGATTTGCTTTCATTTTTTCAGTATTAAATGGAAAGGTCGGAACCAAAATTAGCATATTGCGACTCTAGTATTTGGTCTTCGGCTAACGTTTTTTGGTCAGACATAAAATAAAATAGGTTAAAAAGGATCAATAATGTAGTAATGATGCTAATGGTCAACGAACGGTTTTTCATTTTTTGAGCGTAAACCGGACTCTTCATGAGTTTTTCATGAAGTGAAGTGCTGACTTCCAAGGAATGTATTGATGGTTTATTATTCATATGCGTTCTTCTAAAGGCTTAGATGTTAACTATTTGTATTACTTGTGATTAAATCCAATTTTTTTGAATCGGATCTTTTAATTGCTTTATTAATTGCTGTTTGGCGCGAAAGATGAGTGATTCAACTGCAGAGATGGATAGGTTCATGCTTTCGCTGATTTCTTTATAACTCAAATCCTCGAAGTGATGCAAAGAATAGGCAATACGTTGATTCTCGGAAAGATGTTGAATGGCTTGAACAAATAAGTTGGAACGCTCTCGTTCCATCAGTTCTTCTTCCGGGTTTAAGGGCGAGTGTTTTTCCATCATCACAAAGGAATCGTCAATGGGAATTTTAATTCCAAAGCGCTTTTTTCGTTTGGCTTTTCGAATGTATTCGAGGCATTTGTTCACCGTAATGCGATGAATCCAAGTGGAAAGTTGCGATTGCCCTTTAAATAGGTGTTTAGATTGATAGATGGCCAGAAAGATGTCTTGAGTGGCATCTTCTGCTTCTTCCCGATTTTGCAGAATGTACCAGCAGGTATTCAATATTTTTTTTTCATAGAGATTGACCAATTGCTCGAAAGCCTGAATGTTTCCACTTTGAAACGCGTTGAGATCAATTTCTTTAGACACAGTGAAGTTTAGATGTCATATGCATGAAATACTTGTCCGCTCATTCAAAGAACATTCGTCCATTTAACCATTCAGGATCTAAAAGTGCCTGCTGCTTTTCATAAAACCGAATAGCTGGTTCATTCCATTCCAAGACCTGCCAATCCATTCGTTTCACGTTTCTTGCTTTTGCAATCAGCACAATTTCGTCAAATAACTGCTGACCAATTCCGATCTTTCTTACCTCTTCTTTCACGTAGAAATCCTCTAGGTAAAGACATGCTCCTTTCCAAGTAGAGTAGGAGGTATAGTACAATGCGAAGCCCACAATTTCTTCATTTATTTCAGCGACGATGGCACCGCATAGCTGTTTATCGAATAAATCAATGCGTAGATTCTCTACTGTATTCGTGACTTGTTCGGGGGCTTTTTCGTAAAGTGCTAGCTCTTGAATCAGCGCGAAAATCGCTGCAACATCGGATTGTTTTGCTATTCGAATGTTGGGCTTCATTATTTCAGTCCGTTCAAATCAAAACGCAATGTTATTCCCGTTTTTAAGTTCCCAGTTGGATAGCTGATGAATACTTTCGGGGTATTGATAAATTGCTCGTAATAGAAGATTGCACTTAAATGTTCTGATAACTTATAGTTCGCATCCAATTTAAAACTAACTGTTGTTTGTCCAGCAGTGGCTAGATTGGTGTTTTCTACCACTTTACGAATCACCGTGGAATTATCACGGAAAGAGAAATTGATGTTAATCAATAAATCACTTGGTTTCAAACTGCGAACGGGGAGTTTTAATTTAGGGATATTGATCACTGTTCCAACCACAATTTCTTTTCCAAGAACTTCCGTTATTTGATTGTTGTTCAATGAAAGTGTTGTTTGTCGGTCTTTCTTGTATTCAAAATTGGTTGTGATATTTTTACCTAAAATGTTCCAAGTCGCCAACATTCCGACTAGTGGGGAAAAGCGTTCAGAGATGGTAATGTTTTGAACTTGCATTCCAGCAATATAATTATTATTGATATCCAATGCTGTTGCTTGTCCATTTGCATCTGTCACCGCATTTAAATTTGTTTGCATGCCATTCACACTCACAGAGGATGAATATCCATGATTCAGTTTAAAGGATTTTACGACATCTTTCGCAAAGGCAAACTTGGAAAGTCCATTGTAATTGATGGTCCAGTTTGGAAGCGGAAGATTGGATAATGGATTAATAGATTTACTATTGACGCTTGTGTTGGTATAAGCGGACAAAAATGCGCCCATTACTACTTCTTGCTGAGATCCCGAATATCCGCTGTAATAACCGCTCGGCAACAGTGTTGAATTTGAATTTTGCGCACCCAATAACTGTGAAACCTGTGTCCGGTTATTCAACATCGTGGAGAAGACGGAAGAGGAAAAGTCTTTGCCTTCTTTGATAAATGCGGAGCCCCAAGTGACTGTTGTATAGGTAAGGGTACTGGTCACGAATTTACTTTGACTTTCAAATGCGCTTGTCAGAGAATTCCAGCGGTAGAATTCACCGGAATTTGTACTGTAATTTCTACTAAGATTCAAGTTGATATTAAAATCTTTGAACGGTTCCAACGTGGCTTTCATTTGGAAATTCGCCGTATGCGTTGTCGTAAATTGTTCATTTAAGTTTTCATTTTGAACAAGCCAATTATTATCTCGAGCAAGCGTGCTTACATTGTATCCGTTGCTTCTGCCTAGTACATCATACCCTTGTTTACCGAAAACAAATCCGGACATTCCCAGGCTATTTCCGTTCATTCCAAGGATACTCGATTCTTGACTGTATCCCGGCAACATGGTTCCATCTGTTAGGGCGTATGTTCCAGAAATATTGCGTACAGTCATGATTAAGCGCGCTACAAATCCACCAAATGGATTCACTTTTTCTTTTTCCTTATCCTTTATTTCTTGAAGGCGAAGTTGTTTTTTATCGAAGCGTTTTTTCTGTCTCTCGTATTGCTTCAATTCTTTTGCCGTCATTTCCTCAATGGGTTTCTCCGGTTTAAACTCAGGAAGCTTTGCAGGACCTGGTTTCGGTTTGCCAGCCGCGCCACCTTCCGCTTCGCTTCCAACTTTAGCATTGACATTGGATTTCATTCCTTTTCCATCCGAGAGGACTCGTTTGAAATAAGGTACTTTGTTGTACAGGGTCACAAAATTCCCTTGCAGCGTCATGTTGATGGTGCGATTGTTTTGAACCGTATTTCCGTAGGGAGCTTGTCCAAGTGGAGCACGTTGCCAATTAAAGGTTCCGGAATACTTTGTATTAGCGGTAATCCAACTTGT
Source organism: Chryseobacterium gleum (assembly GCA_945860065.1). Classification (GTDB taxonomy): domain Bacteria; phylum Bacteroidota; class Bacteroidia; order Flavobacteriales_D; family Crocinitomicaceae; genus UBA952. The sequence continues at coordinate 18,345 of CAMAPI010000019.1, forward strand.
CAATGGGAATTTATCCAAAGGAATATTATAACTAATGCTGTAGTTATGGGAATAGTCCATGGTGCGACCAAACGTGTTGATTTGTGAGCGAATGGTATCCATGAATTCACGGTATCCTTCTGGATTTGTTGCTCGGTCAACGCCATTATTTCCTTCAACGAAAATCGATTTATTACCAGCGCTAAATGTCGTTTTTAAATTCTTCGTCAAATCATACCCAATTTGATAATTTCTGTTCCAATCAAATCGTTTCAGATAGATTGGGTCAAATTGATACGTAGGCGTGATGATGTTTCTAATCTGACGTTCGTTATAGATTCTTGAATAATCATTTGTGAATGTCATGCTTTTCGGAAGTAGGAAAAGGTTAAAATCTTTGATGAATTTTAACCATGGGGATTTTTGAACTGGTTTCCATTTTTTGAATGGTTCGATGGCTTTTCCAGCGAAAGTGTAATTATAGTTCAATGCACCAGTCCACGTTTTTGTTCGGTCTGCAGTAATATTGAAATCGCGTTTTAAATTTTCTGCAAACGCATAGGTAGCTGACCAATTGGAGATACTCCAGAATTGAGCTTTGGTTCCAGCTTTCGCTTCTTTTCTGACATTGGTAAAGTTAAACGAACGACGTTCCGTGAAGTCTTGTCCAAGTTTTGCGCGCTCTTTTCGTGTCGCAAGATCGTAACTCGATAATTTGATATCTGGATTGAATGGATCATATTCCGGATTGATGACTCCTAATGAGTAACCATAGAAGAAAGGAAAGGAAACACGCGCTTGTTTGCCGAAGAATTGTCCGAGTTGAACAGTTGAATTCATATCGAATCCAATTTTTTGATTTCGTTGGCGGTCTTGCAGTCTACTATCGACACTTCCCCAGTTGATTCCAGAGTAGTTACCTGAAGCTGAAATATTTGCAAAGTCGGCTAATTGCATTTGCATTTGTCCAATGGCAGCATCACCGCCATCGCTTACGAAGTCGGTTAAACGAAGTTCATTTACCCAAACATTCACGCATTCTGCATCTCCGGCATCTGGCTGCCAGATATTGTCTGGATCTGTTTTCAATGGATTTCGAACACCAATCATGATGGTACGCATTCCTTGTAGGTTTGGACTACCCTTTACTTTCAATCTGCGTTGTGGATTTTGCGGATCCACGATTTCATATTCATTGATGTAGGAAACGCCAGGTGCCCCTTGTTCCACCTTCTTATTTCGCTCTGTCTTCAGATTGAGAAGGTCATCGAAGATGATTTCGATGTTGTTCGCTTCGGGCCAAATGGATTCTGGATTTGACGTACCCCAATCAGTTACCTTCATGGGAAGTTCATATTCGTAGTAGTTTTCTACGTAATCTGTTCCTAAACGTACGAACATGGAAAGTTCATTGTCCTTTAATTGATTTTGTACCACAGATTCCGCATGGACAAACATCTTCATTTTTTTGTAGGTACGCACGTCGAATTGTACGTTGCGGTATGCTGCTCTGGCATCTCCGTCTTGTAGGTTACACACTTCCAACACCAATGATTGTTCGTTCATTTGACGTTGATACACCTGCGATGGATCAATTTCACGGGTAATTCCAGGAGGAATCACATAATTGATGGGTTGACGTTGTCCGTTTTCTTCAATGTTCAATGCCGCAATGTTGAAGGTCGTTAAGTTTGGATCCGTTTGAACACTCAGTCCTGGCTGTGTTAAATCTTGCGTATATCTTCTCCATTCTCCACGGATCAATTCCAAACGTGCAAAGCGCAAGATTACTTCTTCATCGAAGTTTTTCAAATACATACGCATGAAGCGAATCGAACGAAAATCTTGTATTCCATTCACGCGTTTTTCGAAGGATTTAACCGGAACTTTAAATTGGTACCAAGTTTCTGTTTTCGTACCGCTCTGATACACTTGTTTATTCGTGATGAAATTTGACCCAACTTGTTGTAAATCATTCGGACGCATACTTACGCGGTATTGGAAATAACTTTCACTTTCCGCCAAGTTATTATCTTGGTTGATGTCTTCGTTGTCTGGTTGATTACTAGCTTGCGTAGGATACCCAGCATTATTTGCCGTGTCGGACATTTCTGTCGTCGGTGAATTACCTTCCATTCCATTGTAGCTCTTGTAACGTTTAAGAATGTTTAATTGCTGGCTGTCGTAATTGTCATCCAAATAATACGTGTAATCGTCATTCGATGGATCCGAAATCATGCGTGCTTTCGTAGCCGTATTTAGTGTTGGATTATTCTGCACCCAATTCACATATTCTTGATGAGCAGTTAACTCCTGGCCATCTTTCCAACCATCTATACCAACATCTTGATTTAGTCTTGCTGCTGGATCATTGTTGAAGGCATTGACCACGATTTGTTGTGTGGAAATTCTCGACCACGCCGTAGTATCCATATTATCACTTAAAGGCACATCGTTCGTTGCTGGTAGTCCATTTTCGAAACTTTTACGCGAGTCAGGAAGAACATCTTCTGAGATGTTTCCCAGGTTAAAGTACAAATCACCACCGGTATGGAAGGTGTTTGGATTTTCATTTTCGGCATCTTCATTAAATGGATCTAAAACCCAGAACTGAATGAATTCGATGTTTGCTACCTCGAAGTCATTGGTCGTAAGTCCGCGCATAATTCCACCCCAACGATTTTCCGGATTGCTAAAGTATCCAAGTGAGTCAATCGTATTCGTGGTATCGTAATTGTACATTCCTCTTTCCGAAGGATAATAAGCTAATTCGAGTAGCGGAATATTTTGAATAGACCCATATTGCTGTTGTAGGTTCGGGAAGAGATCCACTTGATTTACCAAACGCATGCGACTATCCGTTAGCATTGCTGGATTTTGTTTAATGTGTTCAGGAGTGAGGGAATTACTTTGGTAGAAAACAGGATCAATCGTATACCAAACGGCTTTCGCGCGTTTGAATCCAGCAGAAAGATTCTTTGAACTAGCCTCTGGAAATAAGTCGGGTTGACCCTGTGGAATGGAAGCCATTTTCCACGCAGAGAATTGCCTTAAATCAATCGCGCTCTGACTTGCTTCAAAGTCATCAATATAGGAGGTTCCTGATTTGCTGATAATTTTTGGTTGACCAGGTATTAAATGCGCGTATTCACCTGCTAACGAGATCGTTGACATTTGATTTGTCGAAATCACCGGAAGTAAGTCAACTAGTTTTGTGAGGAAAGGAACATTCGTGCGCAAGGAGATATCTGCACCAAGCACCGAATTTTTAAACGGTTCATTTCCGAAATCCACTTTATTAGTTACGGGTCTTTCCAACATTCGGACATAAGTAGCGCCAAATTTAAAGTTCTCATTGAGGCGGTACTGATAATGACCACCCATCATGGAACGCGCTTGGAAACCGAAGACAGAATTACTTTCAATGGATATTTTAATCGGTGTATTGGACTCTAGAATTCCCGTGTTTAAGATTTTCACTCGGCTAAAAGCATAATCTACGGTATAATCTGTTCCCTCGATCAGTCGAATTCCCCCTGCGGTCACTACAACAGCCCCTTGTGGAATGTTCATGACATTTAAAGGAATCTCTGAGCTAATGGACGATTGGAATTCTCCTTTAAACACGAAGCGATTTTTACTTGGAATTTGTTGTGCCGCTGTTTTAGTTGAGTCATATAATTCTGTGTAGGCAATTTTATTGATGTTAACTACAGGAACTCCTGCATCTGCTAACTTTTTTGCTAATGTTTTCCCGAAAGGCTCCACAGTACTAAAGAAAATACGTCCGTTTTTCTTATTGATGGTTCCTCCGTTATCAATTTTATTTCCTACGATGTTGAAGGGCGCAAAGTCAAAAACACCATCAGAGAAAGGTTGGTTATTTTGATTGATTTTATCCATGTCCAACAAAGTAACAATCTGCTTTTTGTCTACACCAGGGAAAGGCATAAATGGTTGTAAAACCGAAGTTGCTTGATTATTGTAGTAAACGTCAATTTTAAATCCAAGTTGATCCACTTGATATGCTCCAATGGAATAAACGTTTTTCATCATCAAGTCCCAAATTTTGTTTTTTGGATTGGTGATGGTTGGTTTCATTAATTTCAAGATAAGCGCTTGTTGTCCACTTGCTCCATCGGTTGAAAATTCTCCAACTTGGTAGGTTTCTCCTCGGTAGGTGTATTCGTAGGAAACAGCTAAAACTTCATCATTGTTTAGGGCATTGTTTAAGGAAATATATCCAAGCAATGCATTGTAGGTAAATTCAGCCTCCGTTAATTTTCGTGCATTTTCCACTTTTTCATAGTCAATGGCTTGCTGGAACGGGCCTGGAGAATTTACCTGTGTCGCAAGCGCAGTGGTAGAGTTCACGAATCCGCGAATCATCGGTTGGTTAGCTGCCCAATCATAAAGTCCATTCGCTTGATTATCCGGAATTTCTGTTCCAGCATAGGAACCGGGATTTCCTTGGCAATTGCTTGGTAAAGCTTCACCTAAATCAGAGAAAGCCACAATGTTTCGGGTATTCTCCGTATTGCTCGTTCGATTCGTTACCCAAACCTCGATGCGGGTGATAAACATGGTGGAGTTGACCATCGGTAGCGTGGACATCGCCGTGTCGTAATGTTGTTGGTGGTAAAGATTCAGGAAATAGTGTCGGTTCGCTTCGTAGTTGTCTGCAGTGATTTCAAATTTTTGGATTTGCGCCTTACCAGAAACGTTTATTTCGGTTTTTTTCCCTTTTGATGCGGCAGCGATTAAGTCAAACGTTGAGCGTCCAAATTTCAACTGGGTTTTCACTCCAAATAATGTTTGTGATCCTTGAATGAGTGTTGTTGGCAATTCCAATCCGACGTTACCCAGAGCAATCTTTTGAATGATTTCATCCTCTTTCCCCGTGTGTTCTATTTTTGAAATGTTCTCGAAGTCAAAATTGGCGGCCGTGTTGTACTTCATGTTCAACTTCATCTTGGTCCCGATTTGACCAGTAATGTCCATGTTGATGTTCTGATTGAAGTCAAAACGCGTAATATTCCGTTGCCTTTGTGGCAATAGGGGATTATCTACCCGTGAATGGTTGAGTCCGAGTGACAATTCTAAATTTCCACCTGGAATAATCTTTATTTCGTCGGAGCCAAAGATGCTCGCGAATGCTTTACTTCCAATTTTTATAGGCAATTCGAAGGCGCGATTTTCTGCCGTTTGTTCCTCAATGATTTCTTGCCAATCCATTTTCTGAGACTTCTTCTCGTTGTAGTCGAGGTAGTCTTCCAGACTCATTTTAGATGGATTCCGGTAATATAACCCACTTTTACCGAGCGTTTCTTTAAACACGTATTGACCTGTTTCCGGATCAAAAACGATTGTTTGCTCCATAGATGTTGGATCCCCTAAGTCAAAACTTTGTGGTAAGTTCTGATAGGGATTCATGGGGTTGAAAATCGGAAAAGGAAGATTAAATCCGCTTTGTGCGTGAACGTTATCAGTATACATCAGGACAAACAACACAAAGTAAATTGCCTTGTGAATTGTTTTCCTAACACTGTAACCTATAATTTTATGCACTTTTTGTTCCGTTATAAATTCCTTAATGCGTCTTTAATCAGTTCTTCCACGCTTTGATTTCCGGTATCGCTTTTATCCAATACTTTCTCAGCGGACTTCTTATCGAATCCGAGGGATACCAATGCATTTAACGCATCAAAACGATTTCTATTGTTTGAAGTAAAAATATTTTCTGAAGAAAGTTCCATTTTGGACACTTTGCTTTTTAAATCAATGATTACACGTTGAGCGGTTTTCGTCCCTATTCCTTTGATTTTCTGAATAGTAGCCACGTCTTCTGTCAGAATTGCCTGTGCAATTTCGTCCGGCACCAAAGAAGAAAGCATAATCATGGCAATATTTGGCCCGATCCCTGAAACACTAATCAAATGATTAAACATTTCACGTTCTTCTTTATTTGCAAATCCATAGAGGATGTGTGCGTCTTCGCGAACAATCAACTTCGTAAATAACTGAACGGCTTCATCACTCCCCAATTGTGAGAAGGTATTCAATGAAATCTTGACTTCATAGCCAACGCCACCGCACTCGATGAGTAAATCCGTTGGATTTTTTTCGATTAATCGCCCATTTAGTCTCCCGATCATTTTTCGTTGTTTTGTGCGTCAATAACTGCAATCTTGATCATGTTATTTATTTCGCGAACAGATGCGCCTAATTGCAGGACATGAACAGATTTCCGAAGTCCAATTAAGATCGGACCAATCGCATCTACTTCGTTCATTTGTTGCAGCAATTTATAAGCGATATTTCCAGCAGAAAGATTCGGGAAAATCAAGGTGTTTACTTCCTTACCTGCTAGGGTAGAGAAGGGGAATTTTTCATTCATCAATTCTCCATTCAAGGCAAAATTAGCTTGCATTTCACCGTCAACTATCAAATTGGGATGTGTTTCATGCAATATTTCCGCCGCCTTCGCCATTTTTTCTGGATCTGGACCTGGTGAGGAACCGAAATTCGAATAGCTCAATAAAGCAACACGTGGAGTCATTTTCAAGCGACGAATCATCTTCGCTACGTGCACGGTAATTTCAGCAATTTGCTCCGCTGTTGGATTCAAGTTAACCGTGGTGTCGGCCAAGAAAAGCGGCCCCCTTTTGGTGTTTAGAATGTACATTCCTGAAACGACATTCACATCCTTTTGCATACCAATGGTGCGGATAGCCGGACGAACGGATGATCGATAGCTGCGGGTGATTCCCGTAATCATCGCGTCTGCATCACCTTGGTCGACCATCATGGCTCCAAAGTAATTGCGTTCGCGCATCAATGAAATGGACTCAAATTCCGTCATTCCTTTGCGCTTGCGTTTCTCGTGAAACTCTGATCCGTAGGCAATTCTTCGTTTTTCTTCCTCGTCGGACTTACAGTCAATGATTTCTACTTCTGGCAATTCGATGCCGTATTCGCTCATCAAATCAAGTATTTTCTGTTTTCGTCCAAGCAAGATTGGGATGGCTACTCCTTCTTCGAATGCTTGTTGCGCAGCTTTGAGTATTTTGATGTTATCACCTTCAGGGAACACCACTGTTTTCGGATTGCCCTGTGCCTTCGTGGTGATGTTTCTTAGTAGTTTGTTGTCCAGGCCTAAACGACTCTTCAATTGATTTTCGTAGTCTTCCCAATTTTCAATGGGAAATTGAGCCACACCCGATTCCATGGCAGCACGAGCAACAGCTGGAGCTACGTAATAAATCAAACGTGGATCCAAGGGTTTAGGAATGATTTGCTCTCGTCCAAAAGAGATATTTTTCCCACCGTAAGCTTCAATTACTTCCTCTGGAATGGTTTCCTTCGCAAGGGAAGCAATCGCTTTAACGGCGGCTAATTTCATTTCTTCGTTGATACTTGTTGCACGAACATCCAAGGCTCCGCGGAAAATGTATGGGAATCCCAAAACATTGTTCACTTGGTTCGGATGGTCGGAACGCCCAGTTGCCATGATGATGTCCTTACGGACTGACATGGCTTCTTTGTAATCGATTTCCGGTTCCGGATTCGCTAAAGCAAATACGATTGGATCTTTTGCCATACTTGCAATCATGTCTTTCGAAACGAGTCCAGCTTTGGACAAGCCTAAAAACACATCGGCATTTATGAAAGCTTGATCGAAAGGAATATCCTTCGGATGATTTGCATAATATGCCTTCATTTCATCCAAATCTGTTCTTCCTTTATGGATTAATCCTTTAGAATCGTACAAGTAAAGGTTTTCTAATTGAACGCCCAGCGTATGGTATAAACGTGCGCAAGAAATCGCTGCTGCTCCGGCTCCGGAAACAACGATTTTCACTTTGGAAATTTTCTTTTTCGCTAATTCCAAAGCATTTAATAGGGCAGCCGAACTAATGATCGCTGTACCGTGCTGATCATCATGCATGATGGGAATATTGAGCTCTTCCTTCAAGCGTCTTTCGATTTCGAACGCTTCAGGAGCCTTGATGTCCTCCAAGTTGATTCCGCCAAATGTCGGCGCAATTGCTTTAACGGTTTGAATAAAGAGCTCCGGATCCTTTGCGTCAATCTCGATGTCAAATACATCAATATCCGCAAAGATTTTGAAAAGTAATCCTTTTCCTTCCATCACGGGTTTCGAAGCTTCTGGACCAATATCACCCAGCCCTAATACAGCGGTACCATTGGTAATAACGGCTACTAAATTTCCTTTACTCGTATATTTATAGACATCTGCCTTGTTTTCGGCAATTTTTAAGCATGGTTCTGCAACGCCTGGAGAGTAAGCGAGTGATAAATCTCGTTGAGATGCATAAGGTTTTGTAGGAACTACTTCAATCTTTCCCGGTTTTCCGGAAGAGTGGTAATCCAAGGCATCTTGTTTTCTGATTTTCGACATTCCAATATTTTAGGGGAGCAAATATACGAAAACGCGCTGAATATGGGAAACAAAAATCCTCGTAAGTGATTGTTTGTTCAAACGCTTACGAGGATTTAAGGGGGTATTTTGACTTAGAGTCCGAGAAGAACTTCCAATGGGTCTTTTGAACCAAAGATCATTCGTTCTGGGTGCTCTAGCATTTCTTTTACTTTCACTAAGAATCCAACGGACTCTTTTCCGTCGATGATGCGGTGATCGTAGGACAATGCGACATACATAATTGGACGAATTTCCACTTTACCGTTGATGGCAACTGGACGCTCAACTACGTTATGCATTCCAAGGATAGCCGATTGAGGTGGATTGATAATCGGAGTAGATAACATGGATCCAAAAACACCTCCATTGGTGATGGTGAATGTCCCGCCAGTCATGTCTTCCGGTGTAATTTTTCCATCGCGTGCTTTGATCGCCAAACGTTTGATTTCGCGTTCGATTTCCGCTAAGGACATTTGTTCTGCGTTGCGAACCACTGGAACCATGAGTCCTTTTGGAGAGGACACAGCGATTCCGATGTCTGCGTAATCGTGGAAAATCATTTCATTTCCGCTGATTTGTCCGTTCACAGATGGATATAAGTTTAATGCTTCCGTCACCGCTTTCGTGAAGAAGGACATAAATCCTAAGTTCACTTCATGGTGTTTCGCGAACGCTTCTTTGTATTTTGCACGTAGGTCCATGATTGGTTTCATGTCCACTTCGTTGAAGGTCGTCAACATCGCGGTTTCGTTCTTAACAGCAACTAGGCGCTCTGCGATTTTACGACGCAACATAGACATTTTCTCACGGCTTTGCTCGCGAGATCCGCCCCATGATTTTGCTGCATCGGTGGAGAATCCAGTAGACATTGCTTCGATGACATCTTGTTTCGTGATGCGGCCATCTTTACCGCTCGCATTTACTTGATTCGCAGAAACATTGTTCTCTTTCATCATTTTTGATGCTGCAGGTGAAGCCGAACCAGCTGCATAGGAATCTGTTTTAATCGGATCAGGATTAGGTGCCGCCGCAACTTTTTCTTCTTTTACTGGCGCTGAAACTGGCGCCGCATCTGCTGGTTTTGCTGCTGCCGTTACACTTCCTGCCGGCTTAGCTGCCGATGTATCAATTAAGCAAACTACTTGTCCAACATTTACCACATCGCCTTCAGCTGCTTTTAATGTGATGATTCCGCTTTCTTCCGCGGGAAGTTCAAGTGTTGCTTTGTCGGAATCTACCTCTGCAATTGCTTGGTCTTTTTCAACATAATCACCGTCTGCAACCAACCATGTTGCGATTTCCACTTCTGATATTGACTCGCCCGGACTTGGGACTTTCATTTCTAGAATAGCCATAATTTCTTTTTTTATATGCTGGTATTATTTCGCAAAAGCAAAGATGTCATTAAACAACTTAGCCAACCTAATTTCATGTAATTTTTTTGATCCTTCCGCGGATGCAGCCGAAGCCGAACGACAAATTCCTTGAATTGGAAGGTGTCGCATGCTCATTGCGATGTGTGTCCATGCTCCCATATTCGCTGGTTCTTCTTGTGCCCAAAGGATATTTTTCGCTTTGTATTTTGCCAAAACGGCATCAATTTGAATTTGAGGAAGAGGATAGAGTTGCTCCACACGAACAAACGCCATGTTTTTCACACTTAGTTCTTCCGCTTTCACTTTCATTTCGTAATAGAATTTACCGCTACAAAGTACTACTGTATCCACCGTTTTTGCAGTTGCTGTTGGATCGTCTAAGACTTCTTGGAAGGAACCAATTGACAAATCTTCAAGGGTAGAAGTTGCGGCAGGATAACGCAGTAACATTTTCGGAGAGAAAACGACTAATGGTTTTCTAAATTCACGTTTCATTTGTCTTCTCAAGAGGTGGAAGTGATTCGCAGGAGTAGAGGTATTAACAATCTGCATGTTCAAGTCCGCACATTGTTGTAAGAAACGCTCCATTCTTCCAGACGAGTGTTCCGCTCCTTGTCCTTCATATCCATGTGGAAGAAGCAGCACTAATCCACTTTGTGTCGCCCATTTATCTTCTCCCGCGGAGATGAATTGGTCAATCATGATTTGCGCTCCATTGAAGAAGTCTCCAAATTGCGCTTCCCAAATCGTTAAGGTGTTTGGAGTTGCTAGGGAATACCCATATTCGAATCCAAGCACACCATATTCTGATAATAGGGAATTGTAAATCGAGAAGTTTGCTTGTTTCTCAGAAAGCAAGTTCAAGGTTTCGATTTCTTCTTCCGTATCTTCTGTTTTCACCACGGCGTGACGGTGGGAGAATGTCCCGCGTTCAACGTCCTGTCCGGAAATACGAACAGGATGTCCTTCTGTTAATAAGGTCGCATACGCCAACATTTCGGCGGAACCCCAGTCCAATTTATCGTTCTTGAATGCGTTTAAGCGATCTTCAAATATTTTTGCAATTTTTCGGAAGTATTTTTTTCCTTCTGGAAGTGTGGACAATTTAACGCCAAGTTCCAAAAGTTTCTTTTTGTCTAAGCCTGTATTTGGGGAAGCATCAAAATCCTTTTGAGTACCGTGGCGGAATTTCTCCCACGTTAAACTCAAGAAATCGTAAACGAGTGCTTTTTCATTTTTTCGGGAGGCGGTAAACTCATCCTCCAAAAATTGTTGGTATTCGTCTTCAATGGTTTTTGCCTCTTCTTTGGATAAAATCGCTTCCCGTTCGAGTTGCTCTAGGTAAATATCCTTCGGATTCGGGTGTTTGGCAATAATGTCATACAACTTCGGTTGTGTGAATTTTGGTTCGTCCCCTTCGTTGTGACCATATTTGCGGTAGCAAAGTAAGTCAATGAAAATATCACGGTGAAATTGTTGTCTGTATGCTATGGCGATTTCGATGGTTTGAACAACTGCTTCAATGTCGTCACCATTAACGTGGAAAACGGGACAAAGTGTTGTTTTCGCGACATCGGTACAATAAGTGGATGATCTTGCATCCAAATAGTTTGTGGTAAATCCAACTTGATTATTGACAACGATGTGAATGGTTCCACCAGCGCGGTATCCATCCAACTGTGCCATTTGAATGGTTTCGTAAACGATTCCTTGTCCGGCAATCGCTGCATCTCCGTGAATTAACACCGGACACACTTTGCTTTCGTCGTGAAATACTTGGTCGATTTTCGCACGAGAAATTCCTTCAACAACCGTACTCATTGCTTCGAGGTGCGATGGATTTGGAGCCAATGTGAGTCCAATTTCTTTGTCGCCATTCATTTTCACATATGAGGTAAAGCCTTGGTGGTATTTCACGTCACCGTCAAAATATCCTTCAAAGTCAAATTGTTTACCTTCGAATTCTGAGAAGATGTCGCGTGGACGTTTCTCGAAAATATTGGTCAAGGTATTTAAGCGTCCGCGGTGGGCCATTCCCATGACGAAGTATTCCACACCTAAACTAGATCCCTTTTGAACGAGTGTATCCAAAGCTGGAATCAAGGCTTCACCGCCCTCAATGGAGAATCGTTTTTGTCCTACGAATTTTTTACTCAGAAAAGACTCAAATCCAGCTGCCTCATTGAGCTTCTTGAAAATTTGAATTTTGCGGTTTTTGTCGAAACTTGGACGATTGTTCAATTCGATTTTGTTGCGGAACCAGTCAATGCGATCTGGATCACGCATATAGATGTACTCGATTCCAATGGATTGACAATAGGTCAATTCTAAGTGTGCAATGATATCGCTTAATTTCGCCGCACCAATGCCAATTTCTTCTCCCGCCTGAAAAACAAGGTTTAGGTCAGCTTCAGATAATCCGAAGTTACTGATTTCAAGTGTTGGGGTATATTGTCTGCGTTCGCGAACGGGATTCGTTTTGGTGAAAAGGTGTCCACGTGTGCGGTAGCCGTTAATGAGGTTTAATACTTTGAATTCTTTGACATAATTCTCTGGAATGACACCTTTATCCTCAAAATTTGTTTGAGCAAATTCGAATCCTTCAAAAAACTTACTCCAACTGATGTCAACATTCTCTGGGTTTTGACGGTACTGTTCGTATAAGTAGTCGATGGCATTGACATCGGCATTTCCCACATATGTAATTTTATCCATTCGCTTCAATCCTTTTATTTCCCAACAAAGTTAGGAATTTGAGCTTAAAATGAAGGAAATGTTAAGTCAAGATTAAGTCGTTTTACTGGTCCGTTGTTTACATGAAATCGCTGCATTTTTTTGCGTTTCAATGAACGTTAGTTGGGCGTCAGTCCTTTACCTATTGGGACTTAAGCTTTCCTGTACGATTTGGTGGTCTTAGAAATTCACCTTGCAAAGCCACGCGTTCAGCTAGCACGAAAACATTACTGCGCAAAAAAAATGCGGAATAAAAAACAAAGCAACACATTTCACTCCGCTTTAAAAATGTGACAAACAAAAAAAGGCTCCAAGTGGAGCCTTTTTACGAGTGAATTCGATTTTTATTTTTTCACGAAGCGTTTTGTCACAGCGTACTCATCAGAAAGGATTCTGATTTGGTACATGCCTTGAGCAAGGTTGCTGGTGTTCATTTTCATGATCGCCTCTTGACTTACTTGAACCACTTGAAGTACTTTTCCGCTCAGGTCAAGGATTTCAATGCGTGTTACATCTGTCTCAATGTTTTGCATGTCCACGAACAATTCATTTTCTGTTGGATTGGGATACACACTAATTGCATCCATTGGATTTTCAGCAAGTCCACCTGTTGCTGTAATTTGAATAGAGTAATCCTCTACTTCACCATACGTACTTTGTCCACATGGAGCAATAGCGCCATCAGGGGAATAGGAAATGCGAACGCGCATGCGAACATTTCCGAGTGTCGCTGTCGTTGGAACGGTAAAGTTGAACACATTTGACCATCCAGCTGCAACAAGTACATACCCAACTTGCTCTCCTGG
>CAMAPI010000020.1 GCA_945860065.1 Chryseobacterium gleum
ACTTTTTGAATCACTACATCCGCATCAACTTCTTGAGAAAAAACGGAAAAGGTATGAACGAAAAATAAAAGGGATAGAATTGCTTTCATTAGGAAGTGATGTCTTTTTTATTGAATTTGAATACTGCGATCAACACGAGAACAATGTTGTGAATAACGAGAATCGAAACGGAATTCCGAATGGTTGTCCATGGAACTGGATCTTCAAAAAACGAACGCCAGGAAGCCATGTGTGTCGTAAAAAGGAAGGGTTTGATGGAGTCAAAGACCGAAACGTCTAATGTTCCAATAATCGTGAAAAGAATAATGATTGACATTGTAGTCACAATTGGACCAATGGAATTCTCTGCAAATGTGGACAAGCAAACAGACAATGTTGAAATGGTAAGTAAGGCTAAATAGGCAACGGCGAAACTTAATCCATATCGCCACAAAATGTCTTGTTCTTTCAAAATCACTAATCCATCGCTGTTTAACACGATTAAATCTCCGGTGCCAAAAATCCATTTCCCAACGATTAACGCAAGGAATCCAAGCCACAACGTGAGGATGAAGGTATACACTGCTCCAGCAATAAACTTAGAAAGAACAATTTGCGTTCGCGAAATAGGTTTTGTCGCCATCATGCGGATCGTTCCCATGGCTGCTTCTCCTGAAATCAAATCACCGGTCACCAAGGAAACCAATAGTGGAATATGGACAATCAGCATTTGAAGAATGATGAATGCAATCAGATTTCCATTCAAAATATTCCCGTTGAAAGATAATGTTTGTTCAAAGGATGCAGTGACAAAGGAAATAAACGATTTTCCATCCGCCTTCATGGCAAACAGAATCAGTAATACAAGAAGTGTCAATGCACCAATTCCCAGGTAACTTCTTGGTTTTGCGAGGATCTTAATAAACTCGTTATACGTATTTTTCAGTAACATTAGGATTGGATTATTTTCATGAAAAAATCTTCGAGTTTTCGTTTCGGCTCCATTGCATGAACTTCCACACCTTCTTGAACTAACGTTTGGTTCAAACTTGGAACAAGTTGTTTTTCGATGTTTACTTCGATGATGCGCTCATTGATTTGTTTAAAGCTTGCGCTGTCAAAACGTACTTTTAGGACATTCAAGGTTTTTTCCATGTCATTCACCTCGAGCTGAACAACCATTTCTTGCGCATTCAGCAATTCCTTCACATCTCCTTCGATAATCGACTGACCCTTATTGATAATGACCATTCGATTTGAAATCAACTCAATTTCGGATAACTGATGAGAGGAAAGAATGACTGTTTTATTTTGCTCTGATTTCAAGCGCAAAATTAAATTTCGAATTTCAACAATTCCTTGTGGATCTAATCCGGTTGTTGGTTCATCCAAAACAATTAAATCCGGTTGATGCAATAAGGTCTGTGCAATTCCTAATCGCTGTTTCATTCCATGTGAAAATCCACCAACTTTGTCTCGGTTTCGTCCATTTAAGCCTACAAAATCTAACATTTCAGCTATTTCACGTTTGGAAACATCTTTCCCAGAAATGCGTGCAAAAATGACCAAATTCTTTTCCGCGGATAAATACCGATAGAAGTCCGGCTTCTCAATGATGCTTCCAACTTTGGAAAGGATTTCATTTCGGTGATTTTTCAGGTCTTTTCCAAACAACTGAATTTGTCCATTGTCTGGCTTAATGAGCGACAACATGCAGCGAATCGTGGTGCTCTTCCCTGCTCCATTTGGACCTAGAAATCCAAATACATCACCTTTGTTGACAGTAAAAGATACATCCTTCACCGCTTGAAAACTCCCGAAGTTTTTCGCGAGGTGCTGAACCTTTATTATTTCGGTATTTTCCATACGTCAAAGTTAAGTAATTGTTTGTGCGGTTGACTTACTTTTTATTTGGAAAAATCTCCTCTACTCTTTTCGTTCGGTAATTGAAAATTTGATCCAATTTCGGCTTAACAATAATTGGATGCATCAATTTCCCTAAAATCCCAAAAGGAACTTCATAACTAACAATGTCCGTCATTTCCACTCCACCATCAACTTCTTTGAAATGATGTTCATGATGCCAAATAGCATAGGGTCCTTTACGTTGCTCATCAATGAAGAATTGTCCTTCCTTCACTGCCTTAATCTCTGTAATCCAAGTCATTGGAATTCCTAACAAAGGAGTGACTTTATATTCAATCATCATTCCTTCGTACATCTTCGATGGAAGATCGGTTTTGATGTTGAATCCCATTCCGGGAGGAGTAATTTCTTTCAAATTCCCTGGGGATGAAAAATAATCCCAACATTCCGTCATGGTTGCGGGAATAAACTGTGTGGTCTTTAATTGATACATGTTTTTAAAACAATTGAACAATTGAAAAGTTTAGTGATAAACAAAAAAGGGCAGGATTAACTCCCACCCTTTTATATGATTTTAGATGAATCTTTTTTTAGATGTTTTCGATGATCATGGCAGAAGCCCCTCCACCTCCGTTACAAATTCCAGCTCCACCAATTTTTGCATTGTTTTGTTTCAGCACGTTAATCAAGGTAACAATCACACGTGAACCGGAATTCCCTAGTGGGTGTCCAAGTGCTACTGCGCCACCATTTACATCAACTTTCGCTGGATCTAGTCCAAGAATCTTTGTGTTTGCAATCCCAACAACTGCAAACGCTTCGTTCAATTCCCAGAAATCAACATCGGCAACAGTCATGTTGACTTTCGCTAACGCTTTCGGAATCGCCAATGAAGGTGCTGTGGTAAACCATTCTGGTGCTTGGGCAGCATCTGCGTAACTAACGATTTTCGCGATTGGCGTCAAACCGTATTTCGCAACAGCTTCTTCCGAAGCCAACACCAATGCTGAAGCTCCATCGTTTAATGTCGATGCATTCGCAGCAGTAATTGTTCCTTCTTTGTCAAACGCAGGACGTAAAGATGGAATTTTATCCAAAAAGACGTTTTTATATTCTTCATCCTCCGAAACCATGATTGGATCTCCTTTACGTTGAGGAACCGCAACAGCAACAATCTCGTTATTGAATCTTCCAGCATTCCAAGCATTTGCGGCTTTGGTATATGACTCAATAGCAAAATTATCTTGATCCTCACGTGTAATATTGTGTTCTTTCGCACATAATTCAGCACAGTTACCCATTGGCACTTTGCTGTATACATCTAATAGTCCATCTTTCGTGATTCCGTCTAACATGGTAATGTTTCCGAATTTCACTCCGTTACGTCCGTCTAGGTAATGTGGAACTTGGGACATGTTTTCCATTCCACCTGCCACAACAACATGATTATCACCAGCAAGAATGGATTGTGCTCCGAGCATGATTGCTTTCATTCCGGATGCACACACTTTGTTTACGGTTGTACATGGAACATTATTTCCTAGTCCAGCACCAAGAGCCGCTTGACGAGCCGGTGCTTGTCCAACTCCAGCTTGTAGTACATTCCCCATAAATACTTCATCAATGATGCTCGCATCTACGTTTCCTTTTTCTAATGCTCCTTTGATTGCTACAGATCCTAATTGGGTTGCAGGAATGCTTGATAAGCCGCCCATGAATGCTCCCATTGGAGTTCTTGCCGCAGCAACGATGTAAACTGTTTTTGACATATCCTTGAAAATTTTCACGAATTTACGGATTCCTTTTTTGAATTCGATTTTTAAAAGAAAAGAAATCACCTCGTTTCCATAATTGTCCTTATTTTTGAAGCCATGCATTTACTCACTGATTTTTCACTTTGGTGGCTTATTCCCATTGGGATTAGCTCCTTTGTGTTGACGTATTTTTATTATCAAAAAGTGAGTTGGTTCGCCGATTTAGCGGGATGGAAAAAGACACTGATTAAATCTTTGCGCTTTTCCTCACTGTTTTTAATTGGATTGTTGTTACTCGGTCTCGTATTTGAAGCAACTCATTTTCGCGATGAGAAACCCATTTTTATCACGCTCGTGGATAATTCATCCTCTATGAAGAACTTTAAGGACAGTTCTTCGCTGGAGAAAAATCTGGCAAATTACCGCAAAGAATTGACCGAGCGTTACACTGATCAATTTGAACTCATTGAATGGACCATAGGCAGTGAACAGGGAACGAATGAAATTCAATTTAACGAAAAGAGCACAAATCTTGAAGTAGGATTCGAAGCCATCAACACACAGTTTTACAATCGAAACGTAGGTGGAGTCGCCTTGATTTCAGATGGAAATTACAATGTTGGCTCGAATCCAAGTTATGCCGCGGAGAAACTGAATTTAACTCCCGTATTCACCTTGTCTGTTGGAGACACTACTCCCAAAAGAGATCACTTCGTCAAAAATGTTTCTGCCAATGATCTTGCTTATTTAAACAATGATTTCCCTGTTGAAGTCGATATTGAATCCTTTAAATTAGAAGGGAAAAGTGCGGTGGTCAGTATTCTACACAATGGGAAAACCGTTGCTAGTCAAACAGTCACTTACGGGAATCAAAAAAAGAATTTTAAGCAAATAGATTTTCAATTAAAAGCAGATAAGATAGGCGTTCAATCCTATACGGCTGTTATTTCCACTATATCTGGGGAATATTCAATCAAAAACAACCGTAGGAATTTTTACATTGAAGTGGTGGATGCACGCAGTAAAATACTTTTGCTTTCTGCGGCTCCGCATCCGGACATGAGTGCATTCAAAGATGTGTTGGAGCGTAATGAAAATTACGAAGTGAAAAGCATGATGCTGAAGGATTGGGATCAATCCATTGCCAAAGTTGACTTGGTGATTTGGCATGAACCTGGAATTCAATTTGATGCCGCACAACATCAACGTTTAAGATTAGCAGGTATTCCTGTGTTGTATGTACTTGGACAACAAACGGATGCGAATAAAATTGCAAAATTATCCATCGGATTAAAATCCAGTAGTTCAAGTCAATCTGAGGAACTAGAGCCAAGCTTCAATACTGGTTTTAACGCGTTTGAATTAAGTGATGCGTGTAAATCTTCGATTGATTTCCTACCACCATTGACGGCGAAATTTGGAACAATCAAGGTAGACCCAAGTGCGGAAATCTTATTGTATCAGCGCATTGGACAAATCAAAAAGAACGACCCCTTACTCTTCTTTACAAAAGGTGAAAAAGTGAAAAATGGGGTCATTTTCGGTGAAGGAATTTGGCGTTGGAGATTAAATGATTTCATCCGTCATCAAAACCACGATGTGTTTAATGAGTTTATTGGTAAAATTGCAAACTATCTGATGGTCAAAAACCAAGGAATGGGCTTGCGTGTTCAACTTCCGAAACGCATGAACAGTGAAGAGGAACTCATCGTCACCGCTTCCTTCTATAATGCATCCATGGAACCCATCACGGGACCTAAAATCGATTTTACA
Source organism: Chryseobacterium gleum (assembly GCA_945860065.1). Lineage (GTDB taxonomy): Bacteria > Bacteroidota > Bacteroidia > Flavobacteriales_D > Crocinitomicaceae > UBA952. The sequence continues at coordinate 5,373 of CAMAPI010000020.1, forward strand.
TTAACTAGCGACAAAGGAAAACAATATAAATCGCAATTCGCAGTTGCGGGAAGCGTATATAAATTGAATCAAGGAAAATTAAATCCTGGAAAATATACTTGGAAGGCGAACACAGCGTTCAACGGAAAGAAATACGTAAAAACGGGAGAATTTATCGTGGAGGAAATTCAATTGGAGAAATTGGAGTCCTTCGCAAATCATGGAACGTTGAAGCAATTATCTAAACAATCGAATGGTTCTTTTCATGCGCTGTCCTCCTACCGTAGCATGTTGGATGAATTAGCGAAGCGAAACGACATCGCTACGGTTACTTACGAAGACCACACCTTTGATGATTTGCTCGATTACTTATGGGTTTTTGCATTATTGTTCGCATTATTGGCAGCGGAATGGTTCCTCAGAAGGTATTATGGATCATATTAATCAGACAACTTGAAAACATTGACTTCCCTTCTATTCTTCCTCTTGCTTTCTTGTCAGAATTACGCGCAAAAATTCAAAGACGGTGATATCATTTTTCAGTCCTCACCTTCCCCGCAAAGCGCTGCAATTGAAGAAGCGACGAATTCACCCTTCTCGCATTGCGGAATCATCTTTTATGAGAAAGGTGTTCCATACGTTTATGAAGCTGTTCAACCTGTTGGGAAACGTCCATTGAATGATTGGATTGAAAGCGGAGTAAATGAAATGTATGTGGTTAAGCGATTAAAAGACTCCACACAACTTGGAAAAGTTGAATTGCAATCATTAAAGTATTATGCACTTTCTCAATTTGGAAAGAATTACGACGGGGTGTTTAATTGGTCAGACAAAGAAATGTATTGTTCTGAACTCGTTTATAAGAGCTATTGGAATGCGTGTCATGTTAAATTAGCCAACGCTTTGCCTTTGAGAGATTTCAACATCGATGGACCTATCGTTCGGAAAATAATGAAACAACGTTACGGCAACGACATTCCTTATGATGAACCAATGGTCTCTCCAGAACAATTATTCAATTCACCTCAATTAATCACCATCAACTAAAAAAGAATTAAATTTAGGCCATGAATTTAAATTTCCAATGCAAACATTTTAATGAATTGAGCGTCATTGAATTTCATGACATTGTCGCCGTTCGTTTGAAAACATTTGTTGTAGAACAAAATTGCGTTTACCAAGATCTCGATGGGAAAGATAAAAAATGCTATCATTTGATTTGTCGAGATGGAATGGGCAACATCGTTGCTACTGCGCGCATTCTTCCTCCGGGAATTTCCTATGGGGAAGTTTCCATTGGACGAGTTGTTCTGCAAGAAGAATTGCGCGGAAATGGACAAGGTCACGCACTCATGAATAAATGCATGGAGTTTTGTGAAAAAGAATTTGGGCGCGTTCCTGTTCGCATATCCGCTCAAAAACACTTAGAAAGATTTTACAACGGTCATTTATTCTTCTCCACTGGGAAGAATTACGAAGAAGATGGAATTCCTCACGTTGAAATGTTATATACACCACTTAATTAATGCACATGTTACACAAAAGTTTACTTGCAATTTCGAGTTTAATTCTAATCAGCTCTTGCGCAAAAAAAGAAGTTTCCTTGCCAAGTGGAAATTTCAACACCATCAGCTTGGACTATTTAGATCAGACAATAAAACCTCAAGATGATTTCTTTCTTTTCGCGAATGGAAGTTGGGTGAAAAATAATGAGATCCCTCCTTCTGAATCACGTTGGGGTAGTTTTAATGAGTTAGATCAAGAAAACAAAAAGAAATTAACAGCGATACTTGATGATGCAACGTCAAATCAAGGAGTAAAAGGATCTCAGAATCAATTACTTGGTTCCTACTACGCTTCTTTCATGAATATGGAGCGTAGAAATCAATTGGGATTATCTGGAATAAAGGGTGAACTAAGTCGCATTGATTCAATGAATCGAAAAGACTTTATCGTCACGTCAATTGCCCTGAATCACCGCGATGGAATTGGCTCTGTCTTTGGTTTTGGTGTAGGTCAAGACATGAAAAATGTCACTAAGAATGCTGCTTACATGGGTCAAGGTGGTATTGGTTTACCAAACAAAGATTACTATTTGACTGAAAACAAAAAGGAAATTCTACAAGCATACAAACGACACATCACCAAGTCATTTGCACTTCTTGGTTACGATACGGAACAAGCACAAAAAATGAGCGAAGAAATCGTTGGTTTCGAAAAGAGATTAGCAGAATCCATGATGAGTCCAGCCGAAATGAGAATTCCAGAAAAAACGTACAATAAAAAAAGCCTGAAGGAAACAATCAACTTATTGGGTTCATTTGATCTTCGTTATTATTTCTCAACTGTTGGTTGCCAGATTCCGGATACAATTATCGTTAGCAATCCAAGTTACTTGAAAAAAGTAGCAGAAATGTTAGAGGGAGAATCGATTTCAACTTGGAAAAACTACCTGAAATGGAATGTATTAAATCACTATGCTGGTAGCTTAAACGAGCAATTTGTCGCACTAAACTTCGATTTTTATGGGACAACATTAAGTGGGAAAAAAGTTCAAAAACCGTTAAACGAAAAGGCGATAGATGAAATCACCAACATTGAGATTGGAGAATTACTAGGAAAAGCTTTCGTCGAAAGACACTTCTCAAAGGAAGCACAAGCGCGTGTCAATGAAATGGTTGATAATTTACTTGCTGTTTTCAAGGAACGCATTCAAAACCTTGATTGGATGTCGGACGCAACCAAACAAGAAGCACTGAACAAACTTTCTTCTATCGGACGCAAACTTGGATTCCCAGATAAATGGGAAGATTATTCTAGTTTGAATTTCTCGCCAAATGATTATTTAGCCAATGTGAAAGAAATGAACCGCTATAGTGTGAAAAAGAACTTTGCAGACTTGAAGAAAGATGTGGATAAAGAAAAGTGGGGAATGCCTGCACACATGGTGAACGCATATTACCATCCACTTTTAAATGAAATCGCTTTTCCAGCGGGAATCATGCAAGCACCGTTCTTTGATGAGAAATCGGAGGATGCTGTCAATTATGGTCGAATTGGAATGGTAATCGGACACGAATTCACACATGGTTTTGATGACATGGGAGCGAAGTTTGCTGCTGATGGCTCGTTTAAAAATTGGTGGACAGAAGAAGACTTGCAATCCTTTGGTGAAAAAACGAAAATTCTCGGTGAAACATTCGCGGCTTTTTGTCCGATGGAGGATCAATGTGTGAATCCAGAATTAACCATGGGAGAGAATATTGCAGACCTAGGCGGACTCACCATGGCTTTCTATGCGTACAAAAGAACGGCTGAGTTCAATTCGAATGAGGTGCGTGAAGGATTTACTCCTTCTCAACGATTCTTTATCGCATATGCTCAGTTATGGAAAATTAAGTATACGGACGAAGAAATGAAAAACCGCATTGCGAATGACCCACACTCCCCAGGAATGTATCGTGTGAATGGTCCATTGAAAAATTGTCCAGAATTCTTCGAAGCGTTTGATGTCAAAGAAGGACGCGTAATGCGAAATGATGCAAAGAAAATAGCTAAAATTTGGTAGAAACTTAAATGAAAAAAAAGTCCCGACAGCAACGTCGGGACTTTTTTTATGCCATGTGGTCTATTAATAATAATGTATGTATTCAATGGCGCATTCCATTAGAATACCTAATCGATCGTCTTCATTTAATTTTTTCGCTGCATCGTAATTGTCATAGATTTGCTCTAAACTATCAATATAGCAATCAAAGCACAAGTCTTTAGCTGATCCAACGGTTTCCAAAGCGCTTGAATATTCTTTTACGTCCTTCAAGGCTTCCTTTCGATCCTTCTCGTTCCATTTTCCTTTGGCACTTGATGCTCCGCAAGCAAATAAGACCAAAGTAGTAAACATAATAAATACTAGTTTCATAAAGCTGCAATTTTAGTAGTAAACGATTCGAAAGTTAAGGTTTCTTGCTCTCCTGTCTCCATGTTTTTCAATGTTAAGGTGCCAGATTTTAATTCTTCTTCACCAAGTAAAACCACATATTGAACGGATCGATCATTGGCATATTTCATCTGTTTCTGTAATTTGGCGGCACTTGGATACACTTCACAGTCGATGTTCAACTCACGGATTTCACGGGCCAAGGAAAGACATTTTTGAACTTCCGCCTCTCCAAAATTGATGAAAAGTACTTTTAGTCCTTTCGTGATAGATTCAGGAAATAAATTCAATTCCGTCATCACATCGTAAATTCGATCCGCACCAAAGGAAATCCCTACTCCGGAAAGTCCATTCAATCCAAAAAGTCCAGTTAAGTCATCGTAACGTCCACCTCCACAAATAGAACCCATGTTGACATTATTTGCTTTTACTTCAAAAATGGCTCCGGTGTAATAATTTAAACCGCGTGCTAAGGTTAAGTCAAATACTAAATCAGCGCGCTTAAGTCCCATTGAATCAACGATTTTCATCACATATTCCAACTCCTCTATTCCTTTCATTCCCACTTCAGATTTCGCCAAATAGGTGCGCATCAGTTGAAGTTTTTCGTTGTTGCTTCCTGCAAATTGAAAAAGTGGTTTGATTTTATTGATGGCGGCATCACTAATGCCTTTTTGAGACAATTCATTTAATACTCCCTCCTCACCTATTTTATCCAACTTATCAATGGCTACAGTTAAATCGATGATGCGATCTGCTTCACCACAAACTTCCGCGATTCCACTGAGGATTTTACGGTTGTTCAATTTAATGGTGAAGGAAGGAATGTTTAAATTCGTAAGGACATCGTCAAAAATTTGAATGAGTTCAACTTCACATAGGAGTGAGTCTGAACCTACAACATCTGCGTCACATTGAAAGAATTCCTGGTAACGTCCGTGCTGTGGGCGATCCGCTCTCCAAACAGCTTGAATTTGGTAGCGTTTAAATGGAAAAGTTAAATCGTTTTGATGTTGCACTACGAAACGAGCAAATGGAACGGTTAAATCGTATCTTAAGGCTTTCTCTGCTAAAGAGGAAGCAAACTTTGGTAAGTTATCATTGGCTAAGGCATCCAAATCTGCTTTACGCATTTTATCGCCGGAATTCAAGATTCTAAAGATCAAGCGATCTCCTTCCTCACCATATTTCCCCATTAATGTAGAGGATAATTCAAAACTCGGCGTTTCAATTGGAGCAAATCCATAGCGTTTAAAAACGGATTTGATGGATTCAAAAAGATAGGTTCTTTTGGCTACCTCACTTGGGAGAAAGTCACGTGTTCCTTTAGGTATGGATGGTTTTTGAGCCATGGCTTAAAAAATAATTCGATGTTGTACGGGTAGAACGTCCACAAATCGCAAACGAAATACATAGGACAAAGTTAAGTTCTTTAATTGATTTGTACATAATTGAAATCGTGGACGGAAATAATTTAACCACTTTTCAGTTTTAAAAGCAAAATATACCTGTAGAATTTACGTTCACTTATCTTTGTGATATGAAGCTCAACGAAACATTCGATTTTGTCAATGGCATTCCTCCCGCGAAAGGAAGTATTTTGCTTTCGGAACCGTTTTTACAGGATCCGAATTTTGAACGTTCAGTAATTGTGTTGTGTGAGTATTTGCCGGAGGAAACTTTTGGATTTGTCCTCAATCACAAAACTGATGCACAGCTAAACGATTTAATTAAAATTGCCCCTAAGGAAATTCCAGTATTTATTGGTGGACCAGTCGCTAATGATAGCTTGTTTTACTTGCATACCTTCAAGGATATTGAATCCAGCGAGGAAGTCCTTCCAGGATTGTTTTTTGGCGGAGACTTAACGGAAATTTTTGAGTTTTTATCCTCAAACGAAGCCAATAAGGAAAAAATCCGTTTTTTCATAGGTTATTCAGGATGGAGCAAAGGTCAATTAGAGCAAGAAATAAAAGAGCGCGCATGGATTTGCGTGAACAATATTCCGAGTAAAACCATTCTTTCAAAAAACACAGCGAATTTATGGCGTAAATGCATGTCCCAACAAGGAAAACAATTTCACACTTTTGCACTTTTCCCTAAGAATATTACCGATAATTAATGGCTAACTGAATCTAAATGACAGATTTCGATAGAAGTTAACAAAATTCCTTGTTCTGAAAAGGAATTATTCCTATCTTTGCACCCTCAAAAGAGGAAGTTGTGCCCTGTTCACAATGACATTTATGTTTCATCCTTCTGGAAAATCAGGGATTCCGGAATACAAATTATTAAGCCACATGGCAAAAAGTGTAGAAATGCAGGGAGCTGCAGATTTTGATTGGGAAGCGTTACAATTAGACGGTTACACTCAAATCGAAAGATCAGAGTTATCTGATGTTTACGAAAAAACCTTAACTTCAATCAACGAGAAAGAGGTTATTCAAGGTACTGTTGCATTAATGAACAAGAAAGAAGTAATCGTGAATATCGGTTACAAATCTGAAGGTGTTATTGCAGCGAACGAATTCCGTTACAATCCAGATTTAAAAGTTGGAGATATTGTTGATATTTATGTAGAATGTCGCGAGGACAAAACTGGTCAGCTAGTTGTTTCTCACCGTACAGCTCGCATGCATAGCGCATGGATTCGTGTGAACGATGTGTTACGTACAGGTGAAATCATCACTGGTTTCGTTAAATGTCGTACGAAAGGTGGATTAATCGTTGATGTATTTGGTATTGAAGCATTCTTACCAGGATCTCAAATCGATGTGAAACCTATCCGTGACTACGATATCTACGTAGGTAAAAACATGGAGTTCAAAGTTGTGAAAATCAACGAAGAATTCCGTAACGTAGTTGTTTCTCACAAAGCGCTTATCGAAGCTGAGTTAGAAGAACAGAAAAAACAAATCATCTCTGGACTAGAAAAAGGACAAGTATTAGAAGGTATTGTGAAAAACATTACTTCTTATGGTGTGTTCATCGATTTAGGTGGTGTAGATGGATTGATTCACATTACTGACCTTTCTTGGGGACGCGTTTCGCATCCAGAGGAAATGTTAGAATTGGATCAAAAAATTAATGTAGTAATCCTTGACTTTGACGATGATAAAAAACGCATCGCTTTAGGATTGAAACAATTACAACCACATCCATGGGATTCATTAGATACAAGCATCGCTATCGGTGACAAAGTAACTGGTAAAGTTGTTGTCATGGCTGACTACGGTGCATTTATTGAAATCGCTGCAGGTGTAGAAGGATTAATTCACGTATCTGAAATGAGCTGGTCTCAACACTTACGTTCTGCACAAGACTTCATGAAAATTGGAGATAGCGTAGAAGCAGTAGTTTTGACATTAGATCGTGAAGAGCGTAAAATGTCTTTAGGTATTAAACAAACGATGCCAGATCCTTGGAACGACATCGAAACGAAATATGCTGTTGTTTCTCGTCACATGGCGAAAGTACGTAACTTCACTAACTTCGGTGTATTTGTTGAGTTAGAAGAAGGAGTTGATGGATTAATCCACATCTCTGACCTTTCTTGGCAAAAGAAAATCAAACATCCATCTGAATTCTGCAAAGTAGGTGAAGAAATGGAAGTTGTTGTTTTGGAAATCGATCGTGATAACCGTCGTATTTCTTTAGGACACAAACAATTGGAAGAAAATCCATGGGATGTGTTTGAATCAACTTTCGCGGAAGGTACTGTACACAGTGGAACGATCATCGATATGAAAGATAAATCTGGTATCGTTGCGCTTCCTTACGGTGTTGAAGGGATTTGTCCTGCTAAACACTTGAAAAAAGAAGATGGCTCTAACGCTAAATTGGAAGAAATTCTTGACTTTAAAGTAATTGAATTCAATAAAGACGCTAAGAAAATTGTTCTTTCTCATACGCGTATGTTTGAAGAAGGTGAAGATAAACCGACAATGACTAAATCTGGTAAGAAATCAGCTGGAGGAAGTGGAAATGGAAACGGAAACGGAAACGGAAACGGAAATTCAACCGATCAAGCAGTGAAAGCAATTAACCAAAACACAGAAAAATCAACTTTAGGTGATTTAGGTGGATTGGCTGAATTGAAACAAAAAATGGAAAAAGGCGAATAAGCTGATTTTCATTACAAAGATAAAGGGAGGTTCGCCTCCCTTTTTTTATGTCCATAAACGTGAAAAAGGTGTTAATAACCTAAGGATATTCGTAGTTAGTTATCCGTTTATCAACTAAATAAATATGTAAATTTGTTCTGCTGAAATTATGAATATAACCGAACTTTCAGGTACAGTAAAGGATATTTTTGCGGCCTATCTCGAGCAGAATGGACACAGAAAGACACCGGAGCGCTTTGCTATTTTAGCTGAGATATACCAGTATGAAGGACATTTTGATATAGAAACATTGTACATCAAAATGAAAAATCACAATTACAGAGTTTCTCGCGCTACCTTATACAACACCATAGAGTTGCTTCTTGCTTGTAACTTGGTACGTAGACATCAATTTGGAAAAAATCTAGCTCAATTTGAGAAATCACACGGTTCCAAGCAACATGATCATGTTATTTGCACGGATACAGGCGAAGTAATTGAGTTTTGTGACCCTCGCATTCAACAGATTAAATCAACCATTGAAGACCTCTTTGATGTTAAAATTCAACACCACTCTCTCTATTTTTATGGAATAAAAAACCAGTCAAATTCTTGAAGATGGAGGTACGCCTGAATGAGCATATACATTATTCTATTTTATCTTTTGATGGGAAGTTTATGTCGGACGCTGACTTAATAAAACCACAAGAAATATTGAACACATTAACCAATTGGAATGTCGTTTTGGATTTAAGTAATTTATCCTACATCAATTCTTCTGGTATTTCATTTTTTATTAAAGTCTTGAGTCGTGCAAGATTAAACCAAGGAGATGTTGTTGTCATGAATGTCAACGATCAATTAACGAAAATTTTTGAACTGACTAAAATCAATCAAGTGTTTCATTTGGTAAACACGATGATGGAAGTCGAAGCATACTATAAAAAAGAAGCATGAAAGTAGATGTATTATTAGGATTACAATGGGGAGATGAAGGCAAAGGAAAAATTGTCGATGTATTAACACCTGATTATGATATTATTGCGCGTTTTCAAGGAGGCCCAAATGCAGGACACACCTTAGAATTTAACGGAATTAAACATGTGCTTCATACCATTCCCTCTGGAATTTTTCATGCCAATGTGGTAAATCTTGTTGGTAATGGCGTTGTTATTGACCCCGTGATTTTTAAAGGCGAGTTAGACAAATTAGCTCCATTTAATATTGATTTCAAAAATCGTTTGTTGCTTTCAAAAAAAGCACATTTAATCCTACCAACTCATCGACTTTTAGATGCAGCATCGGAAACATCCAAAGGACAAAATAAAATTGGCTCTACCTTGAAGGGAATCGGACCAACCTATATGGATAAAACAGGAAGAAATGGATTGCGCGTTGGCGATATCTTTTCTACTAATTTCAAGGAGAAATACGATGCGCTTGTTGAAAAACATGTGGGAATGTTGAAACATTACGAAGGATTTGAATACGACCTTCCGTCATTCGAAAAACCTTGGATGGAAGCCCTCGAAACACTTAAAAACCTACAGGCTGTTGATAGTGAACATTATTTGAATAATGCCCTGATGAATGGAAAACGTATCCTTGCTGAAGGTGCTCAAGGAACCATGTTAGATATCGATTTTGGAACATATCCATTTGTGACTTCTTCCAATACAGTGACCGCTGGAACCTGTACCGGACTCGGTATAGCTCCAACACGTATTGGTAAAGTAATTGGTATTTTTAAAGCATACTGTACGCGTGTTGGAAGTGGGCCCTTCCCTACTGAACTGGATAATGAAGTTGGTGAAGAAATTCGTAGAGAAGGACGTGAATTTGGTGCAACAACTGGACGCCCACGTCGTTGTGGATGGATTGACCTCGTTCAAATGCGTTATGCAATTATGATTAATGGTGTCACGGAATTATCCATGATGAAGGCGGATATACTCAGTATTTTTGATAAAATCGGTGTGTGTACTCATTACCTTGTAAACGGTGAAAAAGTGTACGATTTTCCATTTGATGTGAACGATTTAGATTTTACTCCTGTTTACGAAGAATTAGAAGGATGGAACTGTGATTTAACGGAATTATCCGATTATGAATCCGCACCGGACGCTTTGAAAAACTACGTAACGTACTTGGAAGCACAATTAAACGTCCCAATTAACGTTGTATCTGTTGGGCCCGACAGAAAACAAACATTAGCAAACCACTAAAATGCAAAAACATCCATTCATACAAATTGCGCTCTTCTTGAGCGCATTTTTTTTGAGTGGAATCGTACATGCTCAAAAAAAGACCTTGGAACTTCTTCCAGGTTCTGAAAAAATTTACTACAACAAGGCATCCGGAAAACATAGATTAGTTGGTACCGTAAGTTTTGCTTACCATGGAAATACCATGTATTGTGATTCAGCACATTATCAGGATAAAGCAAAAATTGTTCATGCCTACGGGAATGTTCATATTCGCAAGGGAGATGTCAATCTTTACTGCGACTCCCTTTTCTACGATGAAGCGAATAAATACGCGAAACTGTGGGGTGATGTACGCGTACGGGACCAAGAATACAAACTAAGCTCAGATTCACTAGATTACGATGCCAAGCGCGGTAGAGCCATATATAGGAATCAAGGACGCATCGAATCCATCGTATCAAATGAACGCATTACAAGCAGACTGGGGTATTTCTACCCCAACAATGGAAGTTTCTTTTTTAGTGGCGATGTCGACTATCGAAAAAATGACTTAAACGTCACGACGGACACCCTGCAATTCGCATACGAACAACAAAAGCTCTATTTTTCTGGTCCAACAACGATGATGAATGATAGCCTTGTCATTCATTGCCAAAAAGGTTGGTTTCATGTACAGACGGAAGAAGGCGTGTTATACAAACAAGCGGAGGTGATCCAAAAAACGAGCATTATCAAAGGTGACACCTTGTTTTTAAATACGAAACTCAACAATTACGAAGGACGTGGAACTGTTTTTTATAAAGATTTCACCCAGAACATGGCATTTATGGGAAATCGTGCAAAGTCAAGTAATTCTTTGCATTTGACATACATCACTGGAAATACCTTGGCTTTTAAAGTGCATGACGGCGATACTTTGTACATGCATGCAGACAGTTTAATCCTCCATAAGGATTCGTTAAATCGAACAACAGAGACGATTGCACACCGAAATGTACGAATCTACAACAAAGGAATGCAAGGCATTTGTGATTCAGCAAGTTACTTCCCAAAAACAGAAGAGTTATTTTTGAAAAGTAATCCGAAAATCTGGGCTGAAAACGCTGAATTAAAAGGCGTAACGATGAAGATATCAATGAAGGATAGCAGTCTTAGAGAAATCGAAATTATTGATCAGGCCAGCGCTGTGATGGAGATTGATTCAGGAAAATACTACAACCAACTTGCAGGAAGAACCATCACCGCATATTTTGAAAAGAATGAGTTGATCAAAGCGGATGTCAAAGGAAATGCATGGACCATTTTTTATCCGGAAGAAGAAAATAAAACAGATTCAAGTCTTGTGAAAATTCGCAAAGGTATGAATCGATTATTTGCCTCTGATTTATTGGTTGGTTTGGATAGCGGTGAAGTTAAATCGATAACCTACTACGATAAACCTGATGGTATTTTCTATCCGATGGATCAGATCAAAGCTGAGGAACAATTTATCAAAGGATTTTCTTGGAATCCACTTTTGAGGCCAAAGGATCCCTACTCTATCCGTAAGGATTACTGAATATCTTCTTCTTTTTCTACTGAATCCCAGCGTGTTACCCGTTGAACTCCTTCTACTTCTTCGAATTTACGGGTCAATTGTTCTAATTGGGCCGTGTCAAATACCAAGACTTTAATTCTTCCCTCAAATACACCATCATTGGTTTCAAAGGAAATACTTTTCATATTCACGTGATTCTGTTTAGATATGATTTCCGTAAGACGATTTACCATACCTAACTGGTCAATTCCAACAATACGAATCGCTGCAATTCGCTCTACTAATTGATCTCCCTCCCATTTCGCTTTGAGGCATCTATAAGCTAATTTGGACATTAAATGCACAGCATTTGGACAGTTGTAACGATGAATTTTAATGCCACTGCTAATCGTGATGAATCCGAAAATCTTATCACCTGGAATCGGATTGCAACACCGAGCTAATTGGTAATCAAATCCTTTAAAGTCCTCACCAATAATGATGGTATCCTTGTCTGTATTGATTCCTTCAAACGTTCCTTCTTCAGGTCCGCTATTTATTTTTTTTGATTGAATTTTCCGTTGAGATTGAAGCATTCCACCAACCACTTCCAATTCACGAAGCTTGGACAAGTCCACTTTTCCTTTTGCAATTCGAAAATAAAACTCAGTAATGGTGGAAATGTGAAAATGGTTGGTCAAATACTGTATATTCTCAGCATTCATTCGCACATTGAACTGCTTAAATTTTCGCTCCAATATTTCCTTTCCGTCGGACGCAATCTGTTTTCGCTCATCGTTTATTGATGATTTAATCTTTTGCTTGGCACGCGCAGTAACGACGAATTTCAACCATTCATCATTTGGCTTTTGTTTTTTGGAGGTTAAGATCTCCAATTGATCCCCGTTTAATAACTGATAACTTAAAGGCATTAATCGGTTATTGACCTTTGCCCCAATACAATGCCCCCCTATCTCCGTGTGGATGTCGTAAGCAAAATCTAAAATTGTTGAACCCGTAGGTAAAACACGTAATTCTCCTTTTGGCGTAAATACATAGATTTCATCGTTGAATAAATTTAATTTGAAGTCATTGACGAAATCCAAAGCATTCATATCTGGACTGTCCAATAAATCGCGGATTTCAGTAATCCATCGATCGAATTTATTTTCCTCCGTTTTTGACTCCTTGTATTTATAATGTGCTGCTAATCCATGTTCTGCAATATCGTCCATTCTCTTAGAACGAATCTGAACCTCCACCCAGCGTCCTTGAGGGGACATCACTGTTGTATGCAAGGATTCATAACCATTCGCACGTGGCGTAGAAATCCAGTCGCGCAAACGATCCGGACTTGGCTGATAGAAATCGGTCACAACACTATAAATTCGCCAACAATCTGCTTTTTCCAACTCGTAAGGTGTATCCACAATGATGCGTAAAGCAAATAAATCGAAGACCTCTTCAAAAGGAACATTTTTGGATTGCATTTTTCGCCAAATGGAAAAAATCGATTTTGGACGTGCTTTGATATCGAAATGATACCCTTGATTCTCTAATTCTTCTTTAATTGGCGCGACAAATCGACGAATAAAGCGATTCCGAACATCCTGAGTACTTTTTAATTTGGAATCAATATCCTTGAAAATCTCTGGTTCGCAGTACTTCATGGATAAGTCCTCTAACTCCGTCTTGATCGGATATAATCCCAAACGATGAGCTAATGGCGCGTAAAGGAAACGTGTTTCCGATGCGATTTTCAATTGCTTTTCTACTTTCATACTCGAAAGAGTACGCATGTTATGCAAGCGATCCGCCAATTTGATCAATACCACACGAAAATCATCTGATATGGTCAAAATCATTTTACGGAAGTTCTCTGCTTGAATTGACGTGTTTTCATCAAACACTTCTGGGATTTTCGTTAAGCCATCAATGATTGATCGCACCTTTGAACCGAAGATATCTTCAATATCTTGCAAGGTAATATAGGTGTCCTCCACTGTGTCATGCAATAAGGCACAAGCCACCGCAATTGGTTCTAATCCCATTTCTTCTGCGCAAATACGCGCAACAGCTAATGGATGATAAATATAAGGCTCACCAGACTTTCGACGCATGTCTTTATGCGCTTCCAATGCGATATCAAATGCTTTACGCACCATTTTCGTCTCCTCGCGACTTCTGTCCTTCATAGCTCTCAACAAGCCTTTGAACGCATTTAATATTTCAATGCGTTCTAATTCAAGATCGATATGCTCAGAGTCGTATGGCTGCATTTATTTCGCGGGTAAAATTTTTGCTTTGACTTCACCAAATCCAATCCGAATTTGCTCATTTTGACAGAATCCACGCATGGTAATGGTGTCGCCATCTTGTATGAAACGTCGTTCGGAGCCATCATTCATAGAAAGTGGCTTCGTTCCTTTCCACGCTAATTCCAACATGGAACCAAAGGAGTCAGGTGTCGAACCAGAAATAGTTCCTGATCCCATTAAATCACCACAACGCACATTACATCCATTCACTGTATGATGCGCTAATTGTTGTGACATGTTCCAATACATGTATTTGAAATTCGAGTTACAAATGATTTTTTCCGTCGAATTTTCCGGAGTCATTCCAACTTGTAAATGAATGTCGTAGGACTTCTTTCCTTCAAAAGCCAGATACGAAAGTACTGCAGGATCTTGTTCCGGTGTATTCACAGCGAATGGTTGCAAAGCATCCATTGTCACAATCCAACAGGAAATGGACGAAGCAAAGTTCTTCGCTAAAAATGGTCCAAGTGGCACATATTCCCATTTTTGAATGTCACGTGCTGACCAATCATTGAACAAGCACATTCCGAAAATAAAGTCCTCTGCTTCAGTCGTTGAAATAGAATCACCAAGCGGTTTTCCGTCGTACGTAATGAAGCCCATCTCTAATTCAAAATCCACCTGACGGGATGCTGCATATATTGGCGGCACGTTGTCGTCTGGTTTAATTTGTCCTTTTGGACGATGAATGTCCTGTCCAGAGATAATTACCGAAGAAGAACGTCCGTGGTAACCCACAGGAATCCACAACCAGTTCGGTAATAATGCATTCGCTGGGTCGCGAAACATTGTCCCAACATTTGTTGCGTGTTCTTTGCTGGAATAAAAATCCGTGTAATCGCCAATTTGAACGGGCATACACATCTCTACATCTGACAAAGGAATCAATGCGTTACGAATCCCCTCGTTCTTAATAGATGCTTGATTTTCAGAAGAAAAAAGATCCGAAAGTGCTTGTCGCAAGTTGCGCGTCGCTTCTTTCCCTTTTTTCATCATTGGATTCAAAAATTCTTGTTGAAAATCACTTGCTGTGAATCCATCCACATGCAATTGTCCCATCTCAAATAGTTGTGCGATGTCAATGACCGTATCTCCAATGCGTGTTGCCACACATGGAACACTTCCATTTAATTTCACTACACCAAAGGGCAAATTTTGAATGGGGAAATCAGATCCTTCCGGAACGGAAATCCAAGAGCTTAGGGCTGGATTATTTGCTGCGATCATCTGTTCTTATTATCTTTTTTATACGTTGAAACGGAAATGCATCACATCTCCATCCTCCACAACGTATTCTTTACCTTCTACTTTAAATTTACCTGCTTCTTTTACGGCGCTTTCAGAACCAAACGTAATGAAGTCGTTGTATTTCATTACTTCTGCACGGATGAATCCTTTTTCAAAATCAGTGTGAATAACTCCTGCTGCTTGAGGAGCGGTCATTCCTTTGCGGATGGTCCAAGCACGCACTTCTTTTACTCCAGCCGTGAAATACGTTTGTAAGTTCAATAAATGGTAAGCCTGACGAATCAAACGATTCACTCCTGGTTCTTCTAACCCAAGTTCATCAAGGAACATTTGACGTTCATCATATGTTTCCAATTCTGTGATGTCTGCTTCGATTTTCGCTCCAATGATAATCACTTCTGCATTTTCATTTGCTACCGCTGCTTTCACTGCATCCACATGCGCATTTCCTGTTTTCACAGATGCTTCATCTACATTACATACGTACATGACTGGTTTTGATGTGATCAAATTAAATTTGTGAATAATATCAAATTCTTCTTGCGTAAAATCTAAGCCACGAATAGAAAGTCCTTGCTCCAATCCTTCTTTGATTTTATACGCCAACTCATTCTCCTTAACGGCATCTTTATCACCAGATTTGATGACACGCGACAAACTTTGAATCTTCTTTTCGATGGAATCCAAGTCTTTTAACTGCAATTCGATATCGATGATTTCTTTATCGCGAATCGGATTTACGCTTCCGTCAACATGAATAATATTCCCATCGTCAAAGCAACGAAGCACATGCAAAATCGCATCTGTCTCGCGGATATTTGCTAGGAATTGGTTCCCCAAACCTTCGCCTTTCGACGCACCTTTCACCAATCCTGCGATGTCAACAATTTCCATTGTAGTTGGCAAAACACGCTCTGGATTGACCAATGCTTCTAACTTCTCCAAACGTGGGTCAGGAACGGAAGTCGTGCCTAAATTCGGTTCAATGGTGCAAAAAGGGAAATTCGCCGCTTGCGCCTTTGCATTTGATAAACAATTAAATAAAGTTGATTTTCCAACATTCGGCAAGCCGACAATTCCACATTTCAAAGCCATTCTATCTCAATTTTAGTGAACAAAGATACAAAGAATCTAGCCTTTGAACGTTGCTAAAACAGAGAGAATTTATGCAGGGGATTTTATCCAATAGAAAATGGTTATTTTTATCCCAAATTAATTCCATGAATTACTTCTTTTCCTTTTTAATCCTCTCGCTTTTTATCCGCATTTCTGCGCAAGATTCCACCATGATTCGTGCGATTTACGATGAAGCGCTGTTACGTGGTCAATCGTATGAGAATCTTCGCCAATTATGTAAGGACATAGGTCCGCGCTTAAGTGGTTCAACTAGTGCACAAATGGCCGTTGAATGGAGCGAGGCAAAAATGAACAGCTACGGATTCGACCGTGTGTATTTACAAGAAATTAAAGTTCCGCATTGGGAACGTGGAACAAAGGAAAGCGCGTGGTTTCGTGCTGCTGATGGACAATTAACGAAAGTTCACCTACTCGCGTTAGGTGGTTCTATTGGAACAAATGGTACCATGGAAGGTGAAGTCATTGAATTCAAAACAATTGACGAACTAAAAAAAGCAAAACCATCGAAGATTAAAGGCAAAATTGTCTTTTTAAATCAAGCGATGGATGCTTCACAAATCTCAACATTCAAAGCCTATGGTGCCTGTTATGCGATTCGTGGAAATGGCGCGGTGGAAGCTGGGAATCTCGGTGCAAAAGCGGTGATTATTCGCTCCCTTGGACTTCCAGAAGATCTACATCCACACACGGGATCCATGCATTACGAGGATTCAGTTGAACGCATTCCTGCAGGAGCTTTAGCAACAGCGGATGCAAGCACATTGTCTGCCGCTTTAGCGAAAGGAACCGTTCGCTTTATTTTTGAAATGGATTGCCGTGTTTTTCCAGATGCGACCTCGTATAACGTCATTGCTGAAATACGTGGCAGCGAGAAACCGGAAGAAATCATTGTTTTTGGCGGACATTTAGACTCATGGGATGCTGGAGAAGGCGCGCACGACGACGGCGCTGGTGTCATTCATTGCTTAGAAGCATTACGCATTTTGAAAGTACTCAACTACAAACCGAAACACACATTGAGAGTCGTGTTTTTTATGAACGAAGAGAATGGAAACATGGGCGGAAAATCTTATGCTTCCATCGTTAAGTCCGCTGGTGAAAAACACATTGCAGCCTTAGAATCCGATCGCGGTGGATTCGTCCCACGTGGATTTGGTGTTGATGGTTCCGATGCGCAAGTTGCCTTTCTTCAAACCTTTGCTCCAAACTACAAAAACTACGATTTACATGTTTTTGAAAAAGGATACGGTGGTGTAGATATTGGTCCATTAAAAGAACAATATCCCGGTATTCCTTTATTTGGATTCGTACCTGACTCCCAACGATATTTTGATTACCACCATGCACCGAGTGATGTTTTTGAAAATGTCAATAAACGCGAGTTAGAATTAGGCGCTGCGGCGATTTCTAGTTGTATTTATTTGCTGGATTTAAAGTTAAAATAGGTTTAATGTGCTAGTGTACTAATGTGTTAGTCTTTTAATGCTTGTCTTGACCCTTCGGGTGCTAATGTGCTTGAGGACATCGCGAAAATCAACGAAATAAAACCCAATAAATCACGACCCAAATCGCCGCAAATAGTGCACTAACTAGTAACAGGGATTTCATGTCGATTTTCTTTTTCTTCAACAATAGCTGCCAAAGAATAATGATCCAAACGATGAAACCAATGACAATCGGTAGAAAAATGCGCAGCATAAGTTTTTTTTACAAAGTTAAGATTTTTCTACGATAACTCCATGTACCGCACGTCTTGCTGAAATGGCAATTTTTGCATCCACCCTACTTGTAAACAATAGTAAGAAAACTCTTCGGTTACCACTCCCCGCAAGTGATAAATTCCTTTTCCATGAAAGGGAAAACGCCGCACACTCTCTGGAAAATGGACCGTATCAATCGTGTCTCCGTTCACATCGATAAAGGTTCCGAAATTCATCAAATCTCCTTTTGTTGTCTTGGATTGTTTGACGGCTACCAAATACCCAAATAATTCGACGGTCATTCCCAGTAACGATTCCATTTCAAGCGCCTTCACATGCTGCTCCGGAAGCGCTGATTGAAGCAAGCGAAATGGATTACACAGGGGAAATCCCATCAATTCCATTTGCTCAAAGGACGCCTCTTCCTCCTGCTCTTCCAAGTCTGGTAGTTCAAAATGACGCGAACGAACCTCAAACAATTCGATGCTTCGGTCCCGTTGTGGATTCTTGTGGTGGTGAAAGTGTGCTTTCCACAACAATTCCTTGCGCTTTTCAGGGAAATCGCGCAATGCACCAATGCGAATCAACAGCGATGTTTGCTCCAATGGAACATGTACACGACGGACAAAATCTTCAAAGTCACGGAATTCCCCCGCACGATCGCGCTCCTCAAAAATCTTCAAGACCAATGACGCTTCAATTCCTGCAACCAAGTTGAATCCAAGAATTAATGTATTCCCCGACAGCACACACTCATAGGAACCATGATTCACTGACGGAGCTTCAATCTCCGCTCCAAAACGCCGCGCTTCGTGTACATAGATTTCTGTTCGGTAATAGCCCCCGAAATTATTGATGGTTGCCGTCATGTATTCCAATGGATAATGCGCCTTCAAGTACAAACTTTGGTAACTTTCCACCGCATACGAAGCGGAATGTCCCTTCGAAAAGGCATAGCCCGCAAAACTCTCAATCTGACGCCAGACATCCATTGTCAATTTCTGATCGTATCCTTTTTTTGTGCAATTGCCAACGAACTGTTCCTGAACACGCAGAAATTCCTCCCGCGAACGAAATTTACCGGACATTCCTCGCCGCAAGACATCCGCCTCTGCTAAACTGAGTCCAGCAAAGTGGTGTGCGACCTTGATGACATCTTCCTGATAAACCATTACCCCATACGTTTCGGGCATAATCTCTAACAAAATCGGATGCGCTTCCTTCCGACGTTCTGGATTTCGGTGACGTAAAATGTACTCCCGCATCATCCCCGACTGCGCAACTCCTGGACGTATAATCGAGCTCGCAGCAACCAATTCAAGGTACGTTTCGACTTTTAATTTGGACATCAACATCCGCATAGCTGGTGATTCCACGTAAAAACAGCCAAGCGCTTTTCCAGCCAACAATAACTGACGGACTTTTTCATCCTGCTTAAAATGCGCCACATCGTGAATGTCGTGCGGTGGTTCTTCGGGACGATTGTACGCAATCACCTCCAAGCAATCGTGAATTTTCCCGAGTCCACGCTGACTTAAAATATCGAACTTGTACAAGCCAACATCCTCCGCTTCCATCATCGAAAACTGTGTCGTTGGATACCCTTTTGGCGGTAAAAAAGTCGCGGAATACCAAGTCATTGGACGCTCGCTGATCACAATTCCTCCCGAATGCACACTCAAATGCGAAGGTAATCCTTGGATGTACTTGCTGTAACGCAAAACCAAGCGCGAGAATTGATCTAACTTGTCAAATTGAAACTTTCCACTACTCAAGATATCGATTTCAGATTTCGGCAAACCAAAGACCTTTCCCAATTCCCGAATGGTCGCCCGATACTGAAAGGTATTGTAGGTACAGAGCCAAGCCGTATGTGGATAACGCTCAAATAAATAGCGCACAATATCATCGCGGTCCTTCCACGAGAAGTCAATGTCAAAATCCGGTGGGTTCTTGCGGTACAGGTTAATGAAACGCTCAAAATAGAGGTCCAATTCGAGCGGATCAACATCTGTAATGCGCAGCAAATACGCAACGATGCTATTCGCCCCACTCCCCCGTCCGACATGAAAATATCCTTTGGATCGCGCATACGAGGTAAAGTCCCACGTGATGAGAAAATAAGACAAGTAATGCTTCTCCGCGATGACTTCAATCTCCATCTCAATGCGCTCAATGATTTCATCCGTTACGACTTTGTAGCGGTAATCGAGTCCTTCCGCACAGAGTTCTTTGAGTAAGTTGCGATCTCCGTCAATCGTTCCGGTATACGTCGTTGGATTTTGAGGTTTCGCATCATCACCGAACTCAAAATTCACGCGACAACGTCCAAACAAAGCTTCCGTACGCTCAATGATTTCTGGGTATTCGGAAACGACGGCAGCAAGCGGAGCTTCTTTCCATTCTTGGTAGGACATAAAACGTTCGTTCTCATCCGCCTGATCTTCTTTTTCCAACTTCGACAGCAAGCAATTGTGGTCAATGGCTCGAAGCAAACGGTGTGCGTTAAAATCCGCCTTCGATTGAAAGACCATTGATTGCAGCGCGAGCAACTTTTCCATCGGAACCTTCTTGTATTTTATATTTAAGTAAACTAATTCAGATAGCTGTATTTCAATGTATTCGTGTTCTTTTAGCTTCGCTGGATACTGCTCAATTGGATAACACACATAGCAACTTGAAAAGTGCGGTAAGACCGTTGGAAAAGGGATTTTTCGGTGAATAAACTGACTTAAAAACACATTTAATTCATTCAGTCCATGATTGTTTCGCGCAATCACCGTGGCGATTTTCTCGCGGTCATTGCGCAGCTCCACGCCCACCACTGGAAGGATTTCTTTCCGTTGCGCTTCTCGCACAAAAGCAAGCACGGCACCTGTCGAATTGATGTCCGCCAAGAAAACATAGGGATAGCCGCTATCCGCTGCCCACTGGACAATGGCTTCCGGAGAATGAATGCCATACTTCAAACTAAAATGAGACTTCGTTTTCATAAAAGAGATTGCTTACACACGTCGATTTGCGAGCAACATCGGCGGCTCTCCATTAAATGGATTATGGTGTCCGATCGTACGCGCCTCCATACCAATTGCCCGAATCACCGCGCGATCACCGTAGCGAATGCGAATCTGATCCAAGGATTTATACAGCGAAGCAAAATGCGCATCGTTATCAAACAAGTTCAACTGGTGATGTCCAGAAACCAAGGAACTAAAGCGAATGCCAATGAGTCGAACCAGTAGACGTCGGTTGTAAATGCGCTTAAACAATTCCGTAACGACCGGTAGTAACTCATGATCTGCTGCGGTGTAAGCAATTTGCTTTTGGAGCGTCTGCGTTTGAAAATCCGAATAGCGAATTTTGACCGTCACACAGCCCGTTAACTTCATTCCCCTACGTAACTGAAAGGCTAAATTCTCCGCCATGGCCGCGAGGATTCCATTCAACTTCACGACATCAATTGTATCTTGATCGAAGGTGCGTTCGGTGGAGATGGACTTCCGCTCGTTGTATTGTTCCACGGGGGAATGATCGATTCCCTGGGCTTTTTTCCAGATACTCACGCCATTCATTCCCAACGCACCTTCCATCATCTCCATCGGCATTTCCTGTACTGTTTTGATTTTCCGTACGCCAAGATTGCACAATGTTTGATAGGTTTTGGTTCCCACCATCGGAATTTTCTTCACAGACAAGGGTGCCAAAAAATCGCGCTCCGTCCCGTAGTCGACGTGAATTTGATTGTTCGGTTTTGCTTCACCGGTGGCAATTTTGGACACCGTTTTATTCTGCGACAAGCCAAAGGAGATCGGTAATCCCGTTTCCTTCAGGATACGCTGACGCAGTTCTCCCGCATACTTAAAGGTACCGAAGAAGCGGTCCATTCCCGTGAAATCAATGTAGAATTCATCGATAGACATTTTCTCATACACGGGAACAGCCTCGCGAATGATTTCAGTCACAGCGCGTGAGTATCCACTATACGTTTGTGTATTCCCCTTAATGACAATGGCTTCCGGACATCTTTCCCTCGCCATCTTCATAGGCATTGCGGAATGAATTCCAAACTGTCGTGCCTCATAGCTACAGGAAGCAACCACTCCTCGGTCACTTGTCCCGCCAATCAAAATGGGTTTTCCAACTAAACGACTATCTAATAAACGTTCACAGGAGACAAAAAACGTGTCTAGGTCCATGTGAACAATCGAACGCAATACGGACATGATCAAAAAAGATTAAAGTAAATGCGTGCTATCGTTGGTCCAACAAAGTTACTAAAATGATTAGATATTCATCTTTTATTTTGATGGTATTTTAATCAATTAAATATTTTTCACTAAATTCAATAGAAAAAAAAAGAAAGATGGAACTAACTACAATCAAAAACAGCATTCACGAAATCAGGGGAAAACGCGTCATTCTTGATTATGAATTGGCGAAAATGTATGAAGTAGAAACGCGTGTATTAAAACAAGCCGTGCGCAGAAACCTCGATCGATTCCCGAAAGATTTCATGTTTGAACTGACAGAAATGGAAATGAAAAACTTGACATCACAATTTGTGATGTCAAGTTGGGGAGGTACCAGACATGGAATATTCGCTTTCACAGAACAAGGAATAGCCATGCTATCAAGTGTGCTCAAAAGTAAATTGGCCATCCAAATCAACATTTCCATCATGCGCGCATTTGTCATGATTCGACAATGGGCATTCACGCACCAGGAACTTTCCGAGAAGTTGACGGCGCTTGAAAAACAACACCAGCAAAAATTCAAGGACATCGATCAAGTGCTCACGTATTTACTGCAAAAAGATCAGGCTAAAATCAATCCAGCACCAAGAGAAAAAGTGGGCTATAAAAAATAAACGACAATGAATACGGAACAACACTTAATCGCTTTCAAAAATTACATGAATTATCGGCGTTATAGCGAAAACACAATTAAAACCTATTCGGACGCTCTCGAAGTTTTTTTTCGATTTTTCCAAAACAAGAAGTTGGAAAGTTTAACCATCGAGGATATTATTCAGTTTAATAACGACTACATTCTGCGGAAAAATCTTTCGTCCAGCTATCAAAATCAGGTGATTAACGCGGTAAAACTTTTTTACAGAAATCGTTTCAACAAAACAATGGAGGTAGACTTTATCCAACGACCAAGAAGAGAAAAACGGCTGCCAAATGTATTAAGCAAAGAAGAGGTAAAATCAATTTTGGAAGCCCCTACTAATTTGAAACATCGTGCGATGTTGAGTTTGATTTATGCCTGTGGTTTGCGCAGAAGTGAATTATTGAACTTAACTTTAACTGATATTTTATCTAATCGCAATTTACTTTTCATTCGACAGTCCAAAGGCAAAAAGGACCGAGTTGTCCCCATTAGCAATAGGTTAATTGACATACTTCGTGAATATTACAAAGCTTTTAAACCAAAAGCATGGTTGTTTGAAGGGCAATTTCCCAACACAAAGTACTCAGAAAAAAGCCTCGAGAACGTGTTAAAACAAAGTTTAACTAAAACCAAAATTTCAAAGAAAGTAAGTTTACATTGGTTAAGGCACAGCTATGCTACGCATTTATTAGAAAATGGAACAGATTTAAGATACATCCAAGAATTATTAGGGCATTCTAGTTCGCGAACTACGGAAATTTATACACACGTAAGCACATTAAATTTACAACAAATCCGATCCCCATTCGATGATTTATAAACTATTTTTCTATTTTTATAAATCATTGATCAATGAGGCATAGCAAACAGATGTATGTTGAGCTTCAGAGAATTCATGAGGGGTATAAGTAAGTTATAGGTAAGCCATTGGACGAACTTTCCTCAGACAAAAATTCCGTAAGACAATGACCTTTTCTTTCCTATAAAATTCGGATACTATTTCTTTACGACAGTTTTTACTTTAATTCTTTTCGCTGCTTTAAGATTGTTATTAAGCATCCACTCAATTTGACCATTGACACTACGGAATTCATCAGCAGCCCATTTTTCAATGGCCTTCATTGTTTCTGAATCTATTCTTAATGCAAATGACTTTTTCTCGGACATTTCCCTATTGATTTAAAGTGCCTGTATTAATTACAGGTTTCGTTTCACTATCGCCACAAAGGACAACCATTAAATTGCTGACCATTGCTGCTTTTCTATCTTCATCGAATTCAATAATTTCTTTATCTGCTAAAAGTTTTAAAGCACTTTCAACCATGCCGACAGCGCCTTCAACAATTTTATGACGGGCTGCAACAACTGCAGACGCTTGCTGTCTCCTTAACATTGAATGAGCAATTTCAGGAGCATAAGCCAAGTATCCTATTCTCGACTCTACAACTTCTATCCCGGCAATTTCCAAACGCTCTGTGACTTCACGCTCAAGAGCCTTATTTACATCATCAAAATTAGTACTTAACGTTACTGTCGCTCTTTCATCTTCAAAATGGTCATACGGAAAAGAACCTGCAAGCTTTCTAACCGCTGAATCCGTTTGAATTTTTATAAAGTTTTCGTAATTATCTACTTCAAATGTTGCCTTAAATGAGTCTTTAACTTTCCAAACTAATATAACGCTAATCATAATTGGGTTTCCCATTTTATCATTAACCTTAATTTTTTCGCTTTCAAAGTTTCTTGCGCGTAAAGACAAACTTGTTCTATTATAAAGCGGATTAATCCAAAAGAAGCCGCTTTCTTTGACACTACCCTTATAGTCTCCAAAAAGCAATAAAATTTTTGAGCTGTTCGGACTTACTACAATAAAGCCTTTTGTTAAAAGGATAAATATTAGAAATGATCCGACTCCCAACATCATATTGTTAGAGATAAAGCCATAAAGCATTAATGCTGTTAATACTAATAGCGCGACAACAACCAAATAGCCATTTAATGGTGTAATAATTTTTTCTGTTTTCATAGTGAGTAATATTTAAATGATATCATATTGATATCACAAATGTAAACAATAATTTGACACAAAAACAAGCGTTTTAATTAATCCATCTATCTTCCTCGACTTCTGGAGAATAACAGCGGACACCGACACAAAAACTGTGTGCAACGGCCAACCTATAACATTACCTAAGCAAGATGCGGAAGTTTGTGCAAGCTGCAAATGCCTTTTTCAAAGGTGCGCTCCGCGCAACATTTTTTGCATTTGCCATTTAGTTCAGTGCTTTTAATTTATATTTGTGCGGCTAGACAGTTTAGTGCTTTTAATTTCCGCACCTCGCTTAGCTAAAAACCGTTACCTGCTATTTTACAAAAAAAACGCAACTGAATGAAATTAAACATTTTAGAATATTTTAATCAAGAGTCTGAAAGATTAACTTTCCGAAAACTAACAAAAAATGACATTGAAAGTTGGAAAGATTTTTTTGAAGGAAATGA
>CAMAPI010000021.1 GCA_945860065.1 Chryseobacterium gleum
CTTCCAAATGGCACTTATTTCGTTGCCGTAGAATTAGCTAATTCTCAAATTTGGAAAAAACCATTAATTTTACAACACTAATTTGATTTTTATGAACGTTAGACACTTATTTATCCTTGCAGGAATCTTAATAAGCTTCCAATCAAAGGCACAAACATGGAGCGGTGAAGTAGCGCAAATTTTCTACAACAAGTGCACGAAATGCCATCATCCAGGTGGTGCAGCACCCCTTTCACTAATGACCTTTAATGAGGTGAGTCCGATGGCATCACTCGTTTATCAATGCATCAACACCAACGAGATGCCACCATGGCCACCGGACAACAACTACCAACAATATTTACACAATCGTTCCCTAAGTGCTGCGGAGAAATCGACCATTTTAACTTGGTTGGACCTTGGTTTTCCCGAAGGAAATGCGGCAAGTACGCCACCGCCCCCGGTTTATACAAATAGCACCTACTTAGGTAATGGTGACTTGACTGTTCAAATTCCGACCTACATGAGTAAAGCAACGACAAACGATGACTACGTTTGCTTTGCTATTCCAACGAATTTGACGCAAAATAGAATCATCAAAGCGGTTGAAGTGGTGCCCGGAAATCGCGAGATTGTGCATCACGCCTTAGTGTTTGTCGATCCAACAAGTGCAGAAAGTACAGATACACTCGATGGAAATTGCGCGAGTCCAAGTAACGCTTCAACAAAATTAATCACGGGATATACGCCTGGTTCAACACCCATGATCTTGCCTTCTGTAGATCCGCTCAAACTCGGTATTGATATAGGTCCCGGTTCGAGTATCTACTTTGCGATGCACTATCCAATGGGGAGTTACGGCGCTTTTGATAGCACCAAAGTCATCATCCATTTTTATCCAGTTGGGACAACTGGTGTCCGGCAAATTTCAGCTGGACCGCTCATAGCGAACAATAATTTTTCGCTGCCCGCCGATCAAGAAACAACATTGACCGCTCAATTCCCGCCGAGTGGTGCAGGACTACCAGCAAACTACTCCATTCTTTCCGTTTTCCCACACATGCATTTAGTAGGCAAGAACATTAAAGCATATGCCTACAAGCAAAACTTGGATACCATTCCGTTCATCAATGTGCCGAAATGGGATTTCATGTGGCAGGACTTCTATTTCTTTCAGAACATTCAAAAAGTTCCGACAGGATATAAGTTAAAAGGAGAAGCTACATATGACAACACGGTAACTAACGTAAATAATCCAAATAATCCACCTCAAAACGTTTACAGTGGATTTAACACGACCGATGAAATGTTTCTTGTTTACTTTCACTACATGCCTTATCAAAATGGCGATGAAACCTACGACCTGAGTCAATTCGTGGATGCAAGTATCGGGGAATATTACCAAAATGAATCCGGATCAATTGAAATAGTGCCAAATCCGTTTAGCGACGGCTGTGACATCCATCTACCAGAAATGCTGGGAGTAAATGATCAAGTCTACCTATATTCTGTCTCCGGTGAATTGATTCGAAAACTGACTAATTTAAACGGTATTCAAGACATCCATTGGGACGGAAACGACGATTCCGGAGTCGAGGTTGCCAATGGACTTTTCTATGTTTCAACCAGAATTGGCAATAAATTGTTGTCAAAAAAGATAATGAAATTGGATTAATTCGCTTGAATTAACAGAATTTTCATATTTTTGCAACCCTGATGGTCTCATGGCCGAGCGGTTAGGCAACGGTCTGCAAAACCGTCTACAGCAGTTCGAATCTGCTTGAGACCTCTAAAAAAGCCCTGACGAATCTGTCAGGGCTTTTTTGTTTTCAGTACTTGGTTACTTTTATTCACTCGAGGAAGGTTAAGATTCTGTTAAGTTTTTATTGTTAGAAATATGGATTATAAGTCGTTTAAGCGTCTTAATCTATGCATTCAAGGAATAAATTCAATAAAACGAAGGTTTTCCTTTGTTTTCTCTTTAAGGTATAGTATAAAAACTAACAAAAGTTTTATATATTTGGCATTCGAAAAATTTAAAAATTAGAAACATTTAATCTATTTATCATGAACAATAACAAAAAGACGGCAGGAGGATTTTCAGCAATCGTTTCGTTTCTCGCTATTGCTATCGCACTAGTAGCAGGAGCATTGATTTACAGTAAAGTTTTTGGAGACCCAAGTAACTTCGTTGATAACGATCCTACAGGTGAACCAATGGAAGGGAACTTGTATGGAGTAATCTACAAAGGTGGATTCATTGTACCTATTCTTGTTGCAATTAACTTAATTATTCTTATTTTCTCTATCGAACGTTTAGTTACTTTGTTACTAGCAAATGGAAAAGGAAACACAGACAAATTCATCACGGCTATTAAAGGTCACATGGAGAAAAAAGACTTCAAAGCAGCAATTGCACAATGTGATAAACAACAGGGTTCATTGGCAAATGTAGTTCGTGCTGGTCTTGAGAAATATGATCACATTAATGGCGATGCTTCATTGTCTAAAGAGCAGAAATTAGAGTCTTTGAAAAAAGAATTAGAAGAGGCGACTTCATTAGAATTACCAATGCTTTCTAAAAACTTAGCTGTTCTTTCTACAAGTGCTTCGGTTGCAACCTTAATTGGTTTGATCGGAACAGTACTTGGAATGATTCGTTCATTTGCTGCGATGTCAAAAGGTTCGCCCGATACAGCTGCACTTGCAACAGGTATCTCTGAGGCCTTAATCAACACGGCATTCGGTATTATCGCTTCTACTTTAGCAATCATCTTGTACAACTTCTTCTCTACGAAGATTGATACAATGACATACAGCATCGACGAGGCAAGCTTCACGATTGTTCAAGATTTCTCTGCATCTAACTAATTGTTGATCCAACATTTAAATTAACAAGCAATGCCAAAAATAAAAATACCAAAAAGTTCCCCGTCCATAGACATGACGCCTATGGTGGACTTGGCATTCTTGCTTGTTACATTCTTTATGTTGGCCGCTTCTTTCCGCGCAAGTGAACCCGTAACGGTTAATACACCATCAAGTATCAGTGATAAATTTATTCCTGAAAACGTGATTATGGTGACGATTGACCAAGATGGACGTGTGTTCTTTAATTTGTCTGGAACTGAAGCGCGACGTGAAATGCTGACCAACATGATTGGGAAGTATAAAATGAAACTTAACGATGAGCAAATCGAAAAGTTTACGTTCATGTCAACATTTGGTTGTACCATGCAAGAATTACCTTCTTACATTGATACAGGTGCGGATGACCGCATCACCTTCCAAACAAAAGGTATTCAAGTGGATTCTACCACAACAAATGAATTATACGATTGGATTAGTTACGCTGGTACTGCCGCTTTAAATTCTGCGAAAACAGGATTCGAAGAAGCTAAATTAAAAGGCGAAAATCCAAACGCGGAAGATTTTAAACCGAAATTCATTTTGCGTGTTGACTCCAAAACAAAATACCAAAAAGCGGAAGATGTCATCAATGTGTTCAGGGAATTGAACTTAAATAACTTGAATTTCATAACTTCTTCGGAGCTCGCTCCGATTAATTAATCAGACATGGCAGAAATGGCAGAAGGCGGTGGCGGTGGTCACGGCAAAGGAAAGAAAAGAGCAAAGAAAAGCTCGACTCGTGTTGACATGACTCCCATGGTTGACTTGGCCTTCCTTCTCTTGACGTTTTTCGTTTTAACATCCACTTTTAGTAAGCCTAAAATGTTACCATTGGCTTATCCATCAAAAGTTGATAACAAAACAGATGTGAAAGGTCCTAAAATGAATAATGGTATTACGTTCTTGCTCTCGGAAGATAAAATCTTCTATTACCAAGGCGAGTATTATTTCAAAGGTCACGTCGCTCCAGATGGATCAGTTACTGATCTAAAAGAGGCTGATTTTGGTCCAGGAGAAAAAGGTGTGCGAAAGTTGTTAGGAAAGCTAAATAATTACGTTTTAGTTAAAAAGCAAGGTCTGGATGAAAAGCTAAAACGCAAAGAAATCAATGACAGTATTTACTTGAAAAAACTTGACGGCCTTAGAGTTGAAAGTGAAGCCCTAAAAGTACTGATCAAAACAGATGACAAAGCGTTGTGTAAAAACTTCATAGACCTAGTGGATGAGTTGAAGATTGCAGAAATCGGGGTAATTGCACCAGTTGACATTACACCAGGAGAGCTGCAGTTGATGAAAGAAAAACTTAAAAAATAATTATTATGGAATTCCTCTATGTCATCGTTGCTTTAGTCACAGGGTTTTCTCTCCTAGACTATTTTACTGCTCGAAAATGGCAGCAAGTAACATCAAACACGAGAAATGAAGTCGTATTTGCTCATAGAAATAAGGCCTACGGCGCTTATGTTTTAAGAAGTAGCTACAACAAACGCATGGTCATGATCATGGCTGGATTGGTGCTTTTCGCTGGGCTATCCTTTGGAATCTCTGAGTTAATCAAACGCCTTCCGAAGGAAGAGATTGATTTACCGAAAGACAACAGCAAAAATATCACCCTTCAACCACCAAAAGATGATGTGCCACCGCCGGTTCCTCCTCCACCACCACCTCCGAAATTAGAGCAAATGACAGCTTTCTTACCGCCAGTTATTGAGGATGATGTGGTGACGGACGTACTACCTACTCAAGCTGAATTAGAAAACACAAAAGCTGGAGATCAAGATCAAGACGGAACGGACGAGGGATGGGATATGCCGACTGACGAACCAAATGGCGGACCTGCACTAACGCAAGAAGTTGTTGAGCCAATCGAAACTTGGGTAGAAGTAGAAGCCGAATTTAAAGGTGGCTATGATAAATTGGAAGAATTCATTAACGATAACATTCGTCCACCAGCAGAGGCGGCTGACCTTGGCGTAAATGGACGTGTAATTGTTCGCTTTGTCGTAGAAAAAGATGGGACCATTTCTAATGCAGTTGTTGAAGCTAAATTAGATGAATGTCCAGCTTGTGACAAAGAAGCACTTCGTGTAGTAACGAAAATGCCGAAATGGAAAGCAGCATCAAATGCTGGCCGTGAGGTTCGTACCTACGTGCGACTACCGATTAAATTCGAATCTCAATAGCACTAACCCTAATTTATAGATCCCCAATAGAATTTTCGATTGGGGATTTTTTTTTGTCATTATGAAAACAAATATCTTTCAACATATCACTGGTGGGCTCGTCGTTATCGTAGCCATATTATTTGCTGGAATGCTCGCATTTCAGGATATTTTGACTTACCTTAATGGATGGAAAAGAATCGTGACAATTACGGTACTCTTTGTATATGCCGCATACCGATTTTCAAGAATTTACAAAGACTTCAAAAGACAACAACAAAAAAACGAGTAGAATGAAACAATCCATTTTTTTCCTTTTAATAGGCTTGAGTTCCTGGCTTACGAGCTGTGACTCCGCTCAAAACCCATTGGCGTATGTGAAAGACGCACACGGACGCGGCAAAGCAGTTGTATACGTGGAAGAATCTTTCAAACCACTCTTCGAAACATGCATTTCGACTTTTGAAAGCCTTAATCCAAAAGCGAAAATTACAGCGAAATATATGTCCGAAGCGAAAATTGTTCAAGCATTTTTCGATAATAAAGTAAAGACAATTACGATTACAAGAGACTTTACAAAGGCGGAGAAAAAATACCTGAAAAGCAAAAATGTCGAAGTTTCCAGTGATCGCATTGCCATGGATGCCGTCGCATTGATTATCAATCCTGCCAATACAGACACAGTGATCAGCATTGCACAATTGAAAAAAATCTTAAGCGATAAAACAAGTGTTTGGCCAAGTTCAAAGCAAGAAATTTCCCTTGTATTTGACCAAGTAAATTCGGCAAATTTTAATTACATCACCGAAATGCTGCAAACGAAAAAATTGTCTCCCAAGGTATTTGCGGCACATTCAAACGAAGAAGTCATTCAATATGTGAAAAACAACAAAAATGCCATTGGAATCATTGGTCTAAATTGGATTTCAGATCAAGAAGATTTTGAAGTTTTGAATTTCTTAGATGGCATTCATGTGATGGACGTAAAACTAACGAAAAACGCCGAATCATTTAAACCCATTAATGGATTTATCTACACCAAAGAATATCCACTCATTCGCGATGTGTGGATGATCAATAAAGGAAGTCGTTCTGGCTTAAACTCCGGATTCGTGAATTTCATGATTGGAGAAAAAGGTCAAATCATCATTCATAAATCTGAATTAGTGCCTGCCAATAATCCGGTTCGTCTGATTCAAATGAGTCCCAAATAATAAATCTCTATCATTTCTAAGCGCTTTTTTTTGCCAAACCATAAAACAAAGCTATTTTTGGCAAGCAAATTGATTAGTATACAAAAACACACAAAATGAAAACCTTATTTTTAATCGGAGCAGCATTATTTTCTACATTGACATTTGGTCAAACCTTGAAGGATGCCATTTACAAAACAGATAATGAGCGTTACGTTGATGCCTTAAAAGACTTCGCGTCTTTGGTAAAAGCTGATCCAATGAACGGTGAGTTGTACTTCTACTACGGAGACTGCTATTTTGAGAAAGGATTATTAGATTCTGCCAAAATGATGTGGATTAAAGGGAATGAAGTTGACAAAATCAAAGCAATGTCCTTTGTTGGATACGGGCGTGTTTTTTGGATGAACGGGAAAACAGTAGAAGCGAAAATCGAATTCGACAAAGCGATTGCCTTAACTAAAAAAGACAAACTAAAACGCGCTGAAGTGATTCGTGGGATGGCGAAAACGTACATTAAATCTGACAATAAAGAGTTAGATCAAGCGATCCTGATCATCGAAGAAGCGATATTAAAAGACCCGAAAAACGAAGATAACTTATTGTTAAAAGGTGATGCACTTTATGCAAAAACACCTGACAACGCGAGTTTGGCGATTAAATCGTATTTGGCTGTGTTGGACATCAATCCTAAATCTGCTCGTGGTGTGGTACGTGTTGCGAAAATTTATCAAGCAGCACAAAACCAGGAGAAAGCAAATGAAATGTACAAACAAGCAAAACAAATTGATTCTACCTATGCGCCAGCTTACCGCGCGAATGCTGAATTAAATATGCTTTTCGGAAAGAAAAAAGCGGCGATCGATGATTGGCAAAAATACTTGAGCTTAAACAATAACTTGGAAGCTCGGTACCTTTACACCTCTGCTCTTTTCAATGCCAAACAATATTGCGAGGCAATCACAGAAGTGAAAAACTTAAATGCAAACAACTTCTCAAACTTTTATACGGAACGTATGTTGGCATTTTCTTACTTAGAATGTAATTTGGATAGCAATGCGGTTAAAAATGGACTAGAAGCTTCCGATCGATTTTTCGCGATTGTTCCAAGTAACATGATTAGCTACATGGACTACAAAACGAAAGGTGCCTTGTTAATCAAAGCAGGTCAAGACTCTTTAGGACTAGTAGAATACGAAAGAGCAATCAGCACGAACGATATCGCAGCGAAAGAATTGACTGCTGAAGTAGCAAGTAAATATTTCAGAGCAAAAAAATTCGATAAAGCGATTGAGTTATATACACTTCGTTCTAAACTATTGACTTTGACTTCTGCGGAAGAATATGAGCTTGGGAAAGCGATTTTCGCTGGGCCAAAAGATTACGTATTGGCTGATACCACTTTTTCCAAAGTGATTAAACTGTCCCCAAGTTATGCTCCGGCATACATGTGGAGAGCGAGAAGTAATTATAAATTAGACTTAAACAACGAACGTTGGGCAGCTCAACCATACTATGAAAAAGTGATTGAATTGGTAAAGCCAGAAGATCGCATTACCCCAGCAAACAAAGGAATGGTGATTGAGGCTTGTCGTTACTTATGTGACTACTACGCAAAATCAACAGCAAAAGATTTAGCTAAAACGAAATCGTTCTACGAAATTATTTTGCAAATCGATCCAAACGATCCTACTGCAAAAATAGCATTGGGGATAAAATAAGATCTTTTTAAAGAATTGAAAGGCGGATGAGTGATCATCCGCCTTTTTTTGTTCAACAACTATTTAGTAAATAATTATTATCTTTCCTTAAAAAAAGTTGAATGAAGTACCTACTTATCGTTTCCATATTCCTTTCCTTAGCCATGGTTTCCTGTAAAAAGGATGTTCCGTTGCCACCTAGCACAAATATTCCAAATATTGACAGCGTATTGGTAGTGGATACTTTAGGAAAGCTCAAGGTAGACTTGTCTGGTATGCAAAACATGAACGGAACCATCAATTTTGCTTTGTATAACAACAGCGCAAGCTTTAACGATCCAAATCAAGTATATAAGTCGCTTAGTTTGACTCCAACTGGTGCAAGTATGTCCTTTACGATTGATAGCCTTCCGGAAGGGACGTATGCTTTTGGCGTTTTCCATGATGAAAATAACAACCAAGCAATTGACCAAAATTGGTTAGGGATTCCTTCAGAAGGATTCGGTTTTTCAAATAATGCAATGGGGAGTTTTGGACCACCGACCTATAATCAAGCTAAATTTGTTGTGCTCAAAAGTCAAACACATGTGCAAACCATTGCACTCAACTTCTATTAACGGTTCATCAAACGAGCGACGTATTTTCCGATAATATCGAATTCTAAGTTCACCTCATCGCCTACAGCTAAGGTGTGGAAATTGGTGTGCTCGTAGGTATACGGAATGATGCAGACCGCAAATGATTGATCAGCTGAATCAACGACCGTTAAACTCGTGCCATTAATAGTGATCGAACCTTTTTCAACCGTAACAAATTCGGATTTATATTCAAAACGATAACGCCAGCTGCCATCTTCATCCGTGATTTCAATGCAACGCGCCAATCCATCTACGTGTCCTTGGACAATGTGTCCGTCGAGACGTCCATTTAAGCTCATACAGCGCTCCAAATTGATTTTTGAGCCAAGTTCCCAACTACCAAGATTTGTTTTCTGCAAGGTCTCGTGGATAGCCGTCACCGTGTGTGTTCCTGGTTTCATCTCGACAACTGTCAAACAACAACCATTGTGTGCAACACTCTGGTCGATTTTCAATTCGTCACTCAACTTAGACTCAATGGTAAAATGTACATTTCCCCCATCTTGACGAATCTCCGTCACCACTCCTATTTCTTCTATAATTCCTGTAAACATCTTGTTCAAATTTACGTGAAAATCATCATTCAATGGCACGAATGTCCTTCATATTGAATTGCAAATTCGTTTTTCCATTGAATTCATTTGTTTCAAGGGTGTAAGCCATTTCAAAGGACATCCCTTTCAAGGTGAATGATTCCTTTTCCGCTAAATTAAATCCAATGGCGTCAAAAGCTAAGTTGGAATCCGATTGAACCACGCGCAACTTGAGGTGCTTTTCTTTGAGTATGCGTGCATCCGTTGCAAATAAGTCTTTGGTACAAAAAACCGGTTTCATATTTCCGGGTCCAAATGGTTCAAATGCATCAAGGATCCTTTTAATTCGCGGCAACTTTCCATTCCATACCGTTTGAATGTCATTCAAGTCGATGATCAAATCGATGTTCTGCAAAGCTTCCAATGGAGCGCCATTCAATCGTTGTTTAACTTCCTGGTCAAACGCCAAGCGAAAGGCCTTCAAGTTTTCTTTTGGCATGGTTAATCCCGCTGCATAATGATGTCCACCAAACTGTGTCAGGTATTCCTTGCAGGACTCCAAAACATCGTATAGATTAATCGAACCGACGCTTCTTGCGGAACCCGTTAGCATTCCATTTGATTCCGTTAATACAATCGTTGGACGATAATGCGATTCAATAATGCGGGAAGCTACGATTCCAACCACTCCTTTGTGCCAATCTTTCTGAAAAACGAGGTTTGTACACTGTGTGGAATGATCTTTATCGTTTGAAATTTGAAGGAGCGCTTCTTCCGTAATTGCCTGATCGATGGTTCGTCTCAAGGTATTGTCATCGTGAATTTCCTGCGCCAACTGTTTTATTTCTTCATCATTAGCAGATAGCATCCAATCCACGGCGGTTTTACCACTTCGGATTCTTCCTGCTGCGTTTACTCTCGGAGCAATGACAAAAACGACATCTGTCAAACTAAGTGGGAGCTTTTTCCCCGCTAACGTCAGTAATTCATCAAACGCTTTTCTGGGATGCTGATTCATTTGAAGGAGTCCGTGATGGCATAGAATGCGGTTCTCACCCGTCACATCAACAATATCTGCTCCAATGCTTAAGGCAAGTAAATCCAAGCTTTCAAATAATTTTTCTAGGGTCAAACCATGATCAATGAACAGTGCTTGCATCAATTTAAATCCAACGCCGCAACCGGACAATTCTTTAAACGGATACGCACAATCCACTCTTTTTGGATCGAGCACAATACCAATGGGTAACTCTGAACCTGGCTGATGGTGGTCGCAGATGATGAAATCAATGCCCTGTTCTTTTGCTTTCGAGACTAATTGATTGGACTTAATCCCGCAATCGAGTGTAATAATTAGGGAGCATTTTTCAGATTGAGCGTAATCGATGCCTTGTTGGCTTAATCCATATCCTTCTTTGTAACGATCGGGAATGTAATAACACACATTCGAATGAAACTTTGTTAATTGCTCGAACATGAGCGCAACAGCAGTTGTTCCATCCACATCGTAATCGCCAAAAAGTAGAATTCCCTCCTTGTTATTTATTGCTTGATTCATACGGAGCACAGCGGCATCCATATCTTTCATTAAAAGCGGGTCATGAAGGTCATCCAAACTTGGACGAAAAAATCGCCTTGCTTCTATTTCGGTTTCAAGTCCACGCTGGACCAACAACCTTCCTACAAACGGTTCGACGTTTAATTTTTCCGCTAAAATTTGAACTTTTTCCTCATCAACTACTGGTTGAAACACCCATTTTTTTTCCATCTCACTTGTTCTTTACTTTAAGTTAAGCATTTATTTTGAGATGAATCCGTCGAAAATTAATCGACGTAACTTAATTTCAACATATTTGAAGCACCTAGGTCTTCTAATGGAATCGAAGCAATATTAATCACTAAATCTCCTGGATTTAGGTATCCTTCGGACTTCATAATGTATTTAATATCCGCAATGGTATGATCTGTAGATATCAGTTTGTCGTAATAGAATGCGCGCACACCCCAAACCAAATTTAATTGGGTCAAGATGTTTCGGTTACTCGTGAAGACATAGATCTGACTATTTGGACGTTGTGAGGCAATTTTATACGCAGTGTAACCAGAAAACGACATCGTAATAATGGCATCCGCTTCTGCACGTTGGGACAAGCGACAAGCATTAAAACAGATGGAATCAGAAATGAATCGCTCGCTATTTTTCACTGGCAATTCTTCTTTATTGTACATCGCACTGTGTTTTTCCATCTCCTTGATGATGTTTGCCATGGTTTGAACCACCTGAACAGGATAATCCCCAACGGACGTTTCTCCGCTTAGCATGACCGCATCTGCGCCATCCAATACCGCATTTGCCACATCATTTACTTCCGCACGACTCGGAGTCAAATTAGACATCATAGACTCCATCATTTGTGTCGCAACAATAACAGGTTTTGCTAAGGAAATGCATTTTGAAATCAACATCTTCTGAATGGAAGGAACCGTTTGATAAGGAACTTCCACACCTAAATCGCCTCTGGCAACCATGAGTCCATCGCTTTCTTCAATGATGCTATCGATGTTATCTAAAGCCTCTGGTTTTTCAATTTTCGCAATGACTTTCGCATGGTGATTGTTTAAGGCGATTCTCGCTTTTAAATCGATGATATCTTTTTGCGAACGAACGAATGACAAACCAATCCAATCTACTTTAAGAGCCAACGCAAATTCCAAATCAGCAATGTCCTTCTCTGTCAAGGAAGGCATCGATATTTTTGTGTTTGGAAAATTCACACCTTTTTTAGAGCAGAGAATTCCACCTTGAATTATTTCACAGCGAATAGTTGAGTGTCCATCTGTTTCGCGAACCTCTAACACAATTTTACCATCATCCAATAGTATGCGCTCTCCTGGTTTTACCTCGCGAGGCAATAAGTTATAGTTGATGGAAAAACGCTCTGCATTTCCAAGCACTTTTTCCACAACAAGAAGGATTTCTTTTCCATTTTCTAAGGGAACACCATTGTTTTCCATTTCGTTGGTACGGATTTTCGGTCCTTGTAAATCGGCAAGGATGGCAACGTTTAATCCCAACTCTTCATTCAAAGATCGAATCAATTCAACTGCTCCGGCATGATCATCATAGGAACCATGAGAAAAATTCAAGCGGCAGACATTCAGTCCTTCCAACATCATATTTTTCAACACTTCTCTATTTAGAGAAGAGGGTCCCATCGTGGCAACTATTTTCGTTTTTTTCATGCTAACTTGTTAAATATTCTATTAATTCAAATTCATCAGGAGGGAAATCAAATACCGCAACGATTCCATTTATTTTTCTTATTTTTTGGATAAGGATTTCCTTTTCGAAGGAATAATTTTCTCGCAAAACAAGAAAATAATCAATCATTGGGCGTTCTACATGAAAAACACCATTTTCTTGCTTGTTTTTTATCAAGTAAAAACGGGTTAAACATTCCTCGTCAAAAAATGAAAAATACCGAAAAGAAATGAGTTCTTTTGCTTTGTTTAGGCGTAGCTCAAAGACCTCATTCGACTTGGTTAAGTTAACATTCAAACACTGATTAAACTCCCAGGCCAGGCGATAATCTGCAAAAGCAGATGAAACGCCAAAAACTTCTAGCGTTGTTTCATCCTCTAATATCAATTCATGTTTTTTGACCTTTGCCATATCCGTTTCAAAATTAGGCATTCTCCTTGAATGAGAAATACACAATAGCTTGACAATTGATGGATTTAAACAAAAGAATCTCTCTTTATTTTTAATTACTTTTGTTCACGTAATCACACTACATGAAAATTCACAGACTCTCCACCTTTTTATTCCTTTGCTTGATGGGAACAAGCATTGCTCAACCTACTAAAAAAATAACCAACCGTGATAATTATGCTTGGCAATTTGGACTTGCATGGATGTTAACGGATGATGATGGTTACGAATTAAATCCTTTTTCATCTTCGCAATTTCACAGCGCGCCTTTTCCAACAAGGATTTTCGTTGATAAATATATATACGATGGTTGGAGCGTCGACGGAGGGATTGGATTTCAAAAATACGATCCAAGTAAATTAGTAAATGACTCCCTAGGCATAACAGGAAGCATGATTTCATCAGATTTCGCCTTAAAATATTCTTTTTACAAGCAAATTGGTAGAGGAATCGTGGATCCCTATCTTGGCGCTGGATTAGGAATGACCTTGAGAACCTCTGATCCTCGAAATACGGCCAAGGCCTTCTCTCCTACTGCCAATTTCACGGCTGGTTGTACTTTTTGGATGAGCAGCAAATTAGGACTGCAAGTGCAAGGGACCTTAAAACTTGGCTTAACAGACTTGTTTAAAAGTTCAGACTACATGCAATATAGCATTGGATTGACGTACCGAATTGAAAAAACAGACGGTTATAAAAGCAACTTTGATAAATCGAAATACAAGATTTCTAGTCACCGAACAAGAATCAAAGTAAAGAAACCAAAAAGTGAATCCTAATTCTGAACAGTAAAACGCTTTTGCGTTTTTTGTTTGGTGGTTTCGATCCCGAAATAATACAAGCCGTTTTCGATTTCTGACGTTTGGAATTTCAGAAGGTGTCCGCCATTTTCATATTCCTGACTTGTGAGTTTTTTGATGATTTCATCTCCCTTCCAAATAGCGAAGGTCACAAAAGTTGTTTCCGGACAAACAAAATAAAAGCTCACCTCACCACTTGCTGGCTCATGGTCCAAGGTATAGAGTTCGCAAAATAATGCTTGATCCACCCTTCCTTTGGATAAGTACCTAAGCAAAAATCGATACGCAATCATCGCTACTAAAATAAGTAGTGTGGCAACTAAAAACTCAATTAACATCTCCATTATAACGAAATTACACCTTTAATTTGAGCCGCCTTTTCGTAGATTTCGATGATTGAATCAACAGACAGCATTACTTCCTTTACACTCACACTAACATAAGTGCCTTTGCCCGACTGATGATAGGTAATATCTGCATGCTCATCAAACAATGCACTTACGAGCGCCAAGTGCTCATTATCATTCGGGACAATAAACTTAAATAAGTACACATTGGGCCAATCGAGTTGCTCCAATTGTGCCCTTAAATTATTAAATACACTCACGGGACAAAGTTAAGGAAGCATTTTCATTCTGAGCTTGAAGATTATTTTAATTTTGTAATAACATGAAGTTTTTTTCATTCAGTTTACTCACCATTAGTTTTGTTCTGGTTGGATTCGGGCTTTTGAATCCAAAGAATTCAGAGCGGATGAACCGTTTCTCGAAAAAAGTGACTGTTCCTGTTTTCGATTGCTCGAAATTTGACGGGGAAGACATGTCACTTAAATTAAACAATCGACTTTGCGAATACATGGATCGCTCTGTTAAACAAGGCGTAAAACCATCATCAGATAAAAAGGGCATTCAACGATTCATCCGTTTAGGAAAATTAAAACTAATTACCGGTAATAACGGCTATACGCTTGACACCTTTCGCTATTCGTATGCCGCTTTGACGCCATACACGGAAAAAATTCTGAACGAAATTGGAGCAGCCTTCGAAGATTCTTTGATCAATACACCATTGGCTGGAACAAAATTAGTAGTGACCTCGATGACCCGCACACACTACACGGTATCGAAATTGCTGCGCCGTAACAGAACTGCAGTGCGAAAAAGCCCTCACTTAAATGGCAATAGTTTTGATTTTTCCTTCTCCCGTTTTGTCAGTAATCGGACACTAACGGACTGTGAAACGCAATACCTTCAACAATTAAGTGCATCCATTTTGTACCGTTTCAAATGCGATTGTAAAGTATGGGTAACTTTTGAGCGTCATGAAGAATGTTTGCATGTTGTTGCGCGCATGGAAAAATAAATATTTGGCGTATTTTTGCAACGCATGAAACTCCAACTTCTCTATTTATTTATCGTTTTCTCTCGATTAATGCTTGCCCAAACGCAGGATGCCCCTAAACCAGAAATAAACGCATTACGCATTCACGAGTCGATCCGTATAGACGGTAAATTAGATGAATCTTGTT
This sequence comes from Chryseobacterium gleum, assembly GCA_945860065.1. Lineage (GTDB taxonomy): Bacteria > Bacteroidota > Bacteroidia > Flavobacteriales_D > Crocinitomicaceae > UBA952. The sequence continues at coordinate 15,156 of CAMAPI010000021.1, forward strand.
GGGGGACAGCATTGTCAGCGAAAGACTTTACTCAACTAAAACCCTATCCAGGTAATTTGCCCAAAAAAAATACGGAAGTAAAAATGGTTTATGACGATGATGCACTTTACATCAGTGCTATTTGCTACGACCATCCTGATTCCATTTCCAAGGTGCTTTCAATTCGAGATGATTACAACCCTAATTTAGATATTTTCGCTGTGTTCTTGGATACTTATAATGACGATCAAAACGGATTTTACTTTGGCGTTACAAGTCGTGGCGTGCAAATTGACACAAAAATATCAGGAAACAATTACATTGGCGAGTTGAACCTAGCTTGGGAAAGCGCAGTGTCCATTTCGGAAAATGCATGGATTGTAGAAATGAGCATCCCATATAGCGCTATTCGTTTTCCAAATACAGAAATTCAAAGTTGGGGAATTAATTTTGCGCGAGAAATTTCAAGGTTTAGGGAAGCATCAACGTGGGTTAAAGTAAATCCTGACTTAGAAAACTTTTTGATTGATAATGGCGATGTAGTCGGCGTAACAGGGATTAAACCACCATTGAGATTAGCGCTGATGCCGTATGTTTCTACCTACTTGGATCGCATTCCAAAAGGAGATGGAACCTTCGGTTGGACACGCTCATTAAACGGCGGAATGGACATTAAATTAGGGGTGAACGAAGCTTTTACCTTGGACGTGACACTCGTTCCAGATTTTGGACAAGTAGTTTTCGATCAACAAGTATTGAACTTAAGTCCATTTGAAGTGCAATTCAATGAAAATCGTCAATTTTTCACGGAAGGAACAGAACTATTCAACAAAGCAGGTATTTTTTACAGTCGGCGCATTGGGATTCAGGCGCCCTACAAAGTAGTGACAACCATGTTAGGTCCTGATGAGTATTTAAAAAATGTGCCCGCTGGATCAAAATTGTACAACGCCACAAAATTGTCTGGGCGCATGAAAAATGGATTGGGAATTGGGGTTTTCAATGCCGTGAATGCTGAACAATTTGGGACCGCTGTGAATTACGATAGTGGTATGGAAAGACAAGTCATGATTTCTCCGCTGACGAATTACAATGTATTTGTTCTCGATCAAAACCTCAAAAACAACAGCTCCGTAACCTTCACAAACGCAAGTGTCGTTCGTTCAGGAGCGTTCTACGATGCGAATGTCAGTGGGATTAATTTCAATGCCAATACAAAGAATAACAAATTCAATATTAATGGGAAGTCCACGGTGTCGATTCAATCAGGTTTAACTCCCAACGTTGGCTACAACTATAATTTTAATTTCAATAAACAACGTGGGACATGGATTTACGGAGTCGGGTATTTAGAAGAATCCGATAAATACGATCCAAATGATCTTGGATTTAATTATAATAACAACAAACGAATCATCGAAGCTTCGGGTGCTTACCGCAATTTTAAACCTAAATGGAAGCAATTGACAAAGGTTATTGCTAGCGCTTCCCTCTCCAGTATGCGACTTTACGAGCCTAATAAATATATAGGAACCTATTCAAATCTAGGATTTGTCCTAGTTTCCAAGTCCTTCAATGCAACTGGATTTGGCAACAACAATACCCTAACAAACAACTATGACTATTTCGAGCCAAGAATCTGGGGTAGTTTCTTTCGTCGCCCAAAAAGCTATAGTTTCGACTATTGGATTTCAACCAACTATCAAAAACGTTTAGCTATTGACGCGGGAACTAATTACATTTTTGTCCAACGCGATAATTGGAAAGAATATGGCTATTACTTTAGCCCACGAATCCGTTTTACAGACTTCATTGCTTTCAGTTATAATTGGAGTCAAGATTTCGAGCGAAGCAGTGAGGGATATGCCGTTCCATTTGATGAGCCAGTAAACTTGCCTTCGGGAATCATCTTCGGAAACCGCGACCGAATCAATACCACTCAAACCATTTCCCTGGAATACATCTTGACCAATCGTATGGGAATTACCGTTCGTTTGAGACATTACCGTTCAGCAATTAACTATCATTACTTTGGAGAACTAAACGACCAAGGACTCATTAACGCTCTTCCAACCTATGCTGGTTTAAACGATCAAGGTGAATCAGCCTACAACATCAACTTTAATGCTTTCACCATCGACTTCCAATACCGATGGGTGTTTCAGCCAAGTAGTGAGTTGAGCATCGTTTGGAAGAATTCCATATTCAGTTCAGACAAACAAGTACAAGAACGCTATTGGTCCAATTTACAAAACACGCTCGCTAACGGACCTGTCAATAGCCTATCCTTCAAGCTTATCTATTGGTTAGATGCTGGAAGAATCATCAGCAAGTTAAAACTGTAAGTCACCAATTTGAATAGGAACCATCGCTGGAAATGTATCCATGTTGGTACGTTTCATTCGGAGAATCGCTTTCTTCGATGATGCTTGGATATACTTGTTGTTTGTCATAGAAAATCTTACCCCCCGATGGTACAGCAATCATGAACTTCACATTTTGATCTCGGAATTTATCTGTTGTTGGAAAGGAATACATCGTTTCTAAAGTCACCAATTTAGAACTGATTTGGTAATTACAGCGAATGTTTCTCGCTTTTTTCAATGCGGCTTCATGCGTGCGTCCTTGTGCATCATTCAGTTGTTTAATGTGAAACAATGAATCACTTGACTGCGAATATATCAATTCAATTCCGCGAAGGTATACACGTCCATTTTTAATGGTTACAACTCCTTCATCTCCATTGCTTTTTATTTTGAATCCATTGATCGTTTGTCCTTCAATGGATTTTTTTTCAATGTTCAATTCATTCCCAGAAATAAGCGCAATTTCTTTTTCCACTTCACCGTAGATGGCCATGGAACGTCCAATTTGAACTCCGCCTATGGAAACCAATACAATTCCAACAACGAGTGTCACCCCGAAAAGTGCTGTTAAAACTTTTAAATAACTCGCTTTAAATTGGGTAATCAGTCGAATGCCAAACAAATAACACTGAGCAACCAGCGCGATGGAAATCAATCCAATTCCCAAAAAGAAATAAGACTCATGGCTACTAGATTCAAATAACAATCCACCGAAATCCTGGAAGGACATGAATCGTCCGTTCATTTGTGCCGGAATGATATCAGGATTCACAAAGAAGAAAATAATAGCGAAAACGAAAATACCTGTCCCAAATAGCAAGGCCCAAATCCCTATGATTACAGAAATAACGCGAAGCACGCTTCCAAACGTAGATTGAATACCAGAATTTGACTTAAATTCCTTTGCGCCTTTTTTTATTCGATTCGCAGCATCCTCCAATTCCGATTTCATGTTTTCAATATTCACGTGTTGACCTTTCATGCGCAGTTTATCGCTACTTGTTTTCGCAAGTGGAACAATCGCCCAAAGTACGATGTAAAGCAAGAATCCAATTCCAAAAGTTAAAAAAGTAAAGATGTAAATCGCTCGAATGATAACCACGTCAACATTAAAATATGCCGCGACACCTGCACAAACCCCACCAATCATCGCTCTATCACCATCTCTGAACAAGCGCTTTTCAGTTTGTACTTCGCTTTCATTGGGTAATTCGTTACTTGATGATGTTTCCTCTGTGAAATCTTCCGGTTGACCCAATTTCGAGATAATTTGCTCGATGATGGACAACTCCACCACTTGCTTGAATGTTGTTAATTGCTGTTGCAAAAGTTCAACCATCCGCAATTCTACATCTTGAAGAATTTCATCACTTCCTTCTTCTTTTTGAAGGACTTGCTTTAACTGCTGCAAATAGGAATTCAAACGATCATACGCTTGTTCTTCAAAAATAAAAGGTGCTCCTTGTAAATGAATGGAAACTGTTTTGTTCATAATCTATGTTTTATAAAGTTGTGATATGACTCACCGCAAGTTGCAGTTCTGTCCATGTGCGTTCTAACTCGCTTAAAAATGCTTTTCCTTCTTCTGTAAGTGAGTAATATTTTCTTGGTGGACCCGAAGTTGACTCCGCCCAGCGGTAATCCAACAACTTCATGTTTTTCAAACGGGTCAATAAGGGATAAATGGTACCCTCCACCACCCTAAGTTGAGCCAAGTCTAGTCTCTCCAAGATTTCGGAAGGATACGCCTCTTTTTTGTCCAAAATGCTCAATATGCAATACTCGAGTATTCCCTTGCGCATTTGTGACTGTGTATTTTCAACGTTCATTTGGAAATAGTTTATGCAAAGATATATGTTTTACTTTGTATTATGCAATACATAGTAGTAAAATAAAAAAAATGCTTGAATTATTTCAAGCATTTAAAGTAATCGTAAGGCTCTAAGCATGAGAGGCATTGGTAATGCGCTTTACATGCGGTACTCCCAAATTGACTTACCATTTTTGTTTCTCTTGATCCACATTTTGGACAAGGAACGATGGTCGGTTTGGAAAAGAGCACACTTTTATCTACCTCATCTTCCGGTGGCGCAATTCCAAAAATCCGTAGTTTTTCGCGGCCTGACTGCGAAAGCCAATCGGTTGTCCATGCTGGAGAAAGCACCAAATGAACTTTTGCTTGAATGCCGTGATCTTTCAACTTTAGTAGAATGTCGTCCTCCATGGTTTTCATGGCCGGACAACCGCTATAGGTTGGCGTGATGGTAATCAGCCATTCGTTATTCACGTATTCAACTCCGCGTAAGACACCGAGGTCCGCGAGCGAAAGGACCGGAATTTCCGGGTCACACACCCCATCTAGCAAAGAAAGAATGGATTCTTTCGTTACCATTTCATGTTTGGATAGGCGCGTTGCATGTATTGTAAATCGGCCAACAAGAAACCTAAATGTTCGGAGTGCACTCCCCTTCTTCCACCTTCAAATTGCCAATTGTTCGTTGGAATTACAAGTGTTGCTTCCTCCAGAACCGATATTACTGTTTTAGACCACTGAGCTTTTATTTCAGACATAGAAGGAACTAATCCTGACGAAATCAAGCTTAAATCCTCCGCTGTCTCACTAAACAATTCATCCGTATAGCGCCATAAATGGTCCAAAGCTGTTTGCGCACGTTGATGTGACTCATCCGTTCCATCACCAAGGCGGATAATCCATTCGGACGTATGTTTCAAGTGATATCTTGTTTCTTTTAGTGACTTTTCCGCAATGGCAGCAATTTGTTTATCAGTAGAGCCAAGTAATTTTTCATACAATGGCTTTCTAAATGCATCAAATAAAAATTGACGCATCATGGTATTGGCAAAATCACCATTTGGTTGCTCAAGCAATAATGCATTGCGGTATTCATTTTCAAAACGTAAAAATGCCATGGCATCATGGTCTTTTCCTTGTCCGTCCAATTCTCCAGCATAATCCAACAAACTCATGGCTTGTCCGATTAAGTCCAAGGAAATGTTAGTCATCGCGATGTCCTCTTCCAAAATTGGACCATGTCCACACCATTCGCCTAAACGTTGGCCTAAAATAAGACTATCATCTCCTAAACGAAGGACGTAATTATACAAAGCTTCATTCTTCATCTTACATGTGTTTTATTCCGTCGGGAACATCGTAAAACGTAGGGTGACGGTAAACTTTTGTATCAGATGGTTCGAACAAAGAGTCAGATTCTGTAGGATCTGAAGCATGAACATTGTTTGATTCAATCACCCAAATACTGACTCCCTCAGATCGGCGCGTGTAAACATCTCGTGCGTTTGCCAATGCTAAAGTAGCATCAGGAGCGCGCAAGCTACCAACGTGTTTGTGGTTTAATCCTTGTTTGCTGCGGATAAACACTTCCCAAAGGGGCCAATCTCTGTTTGACATAGTTATAAAAATTAATTGTTATGCTGTTTTCTTCAATGCGCGCTTCTCTGCGTAAGCCATGGCCGCTTCGCGCACCCACATTCCTTCTTCTTTCGCTTTTGTACGCGCATCAATGCGTTCCTTGTTGCAAGGACCATTTCCGTTCACCACTTGCCAGAATTCATCCCAATTAATTGGACTAAAATCATAATGGCCGGTTACTTCGTTCCATTTTAAATTTGGATCTGGAATGGTTAAACCAAGTATTTCCGCTTGCGGAACCGTTGCATCAATAAAACTTTGACGCAATTCATCATTCGTAAATCGTTTGATTCTCCATTTCATCGATTGTGCGGAATTCGGCGATTCATCATCACTTGGTCCAAACATCATTAAGGATGGCCACCAAAAACGATTCATCGCATCTTGTGCCATTGCTTTTTGAGTCGGCGTACCATTACAAAGTGTGACCAAACTCTCAAATCCTTGACGTTGATGAAAAGACTCTTCCTTACAGATTTTCACCATACCTCGTGCGTATGGTCCGTAAGAACAGCGGCACAAAGCAACTTGATTCATGATTGCAGCGCCATCAACCAACCAACCGATTGTGCCAATGTCCGCCCATGTAACAGCAGGATAATTGAAAATGGAAGAATACTTCGCTTTCCCAGAGTGCAAATCATCGATTGTATCTTCACGGTCAGCACCTAGAGTCTCAACAGAACTATATAAATACAGTCCGTGTCCGGCCTCATCTTGAACTTTTGCTAATAACACCGCTTTACGACGCAAATTTGGAGCTCTTGTAATCCAATTTCCTTCAGGCAACATTCCAACTATTTCAGAATGTGCATGCTGCGAGATTTGACGTATTAACGTTTTACGGTAATCGTCCGGCATCCAGTCATTTGGTTCGATTTTTATTTCCTTGTCAATCTTTTCTTGGAAGCGCTTTTCTAATTCTTGTAAATCCATTGGTTTCATGTTCTTGCTGCTTTTCACAAATATACAAATTATCAATATTGACTTAAAACAATTATCAAAGAACATTGTTCCTAAAAACAGACAAAATACTTAAGTATTGTGTAAATTTGTCTTCAATTTAAATTTCAACTTGAATGACGCCAAAATTTCATTCTCTTCAGATAAAAAACATACGCAAAGAGACGAAGTCTTGTGTTTCCATCAACTTTGACATACCAGCTGAATTAAAAGCAGATTTTCACTACCAATCCGGACAATATTTAACGCTTCGCAGCAAAATCAATGATGAGGATGTTCGTCGTTCGTATTCATTGTGCTCCGCGCCATCTGATCATGAATGGCGGGTGGCAATTAAACAAGTAGAAAATGGTGTGTTCTCTACGTTTGCGGTGAACGACTTAAAAGAAGGACAGTTCATAGATGTTATGAATCCAATGGGTAATTTCAAATTGGAAACAGCTGTTACTCATACAAAATCCTATGCATTATTCGCAGCAGGAAGTGGTGTTACACCGATTTTTTCCATTTTAAAATCCATTTTACGCGAAGAGCCGAATAGCCATGTTACTATGTTCTACGGTAACCAAGGGTTTTCGGAAGTCATCTTTCGAGAAGAATTAGAAAACCTGAAAAACGAGTATTTAAATCGTCTATGTTTAGTCCATTTATTTTCGCGTGAAAACTTAGGGAATGCCATTCAAAAAGGAAGAATTGATGAGCAGAAATGCCTCGATTTACACCAAGCGTTTTTACTAAACGAGCAAATCGACGATGTATTTATCTGCGGTCCTGAACAAATGATTTTGGATGTAAAAGCAGCCATGTTGACCAAAGGAGTTGCTGAAAAAAGCATTCACTTTGAATTGTTCCATTCTGGCGCGTCGAAAAAAACAGAACCAAAAAATTCTGAAACACAAATTCAAGTTTCTTCCATTGTTACGGTTATTTTGGATGATGACGCCATTGAATTTCCTTTAGATTCATCGGGTATGTCCATTCTTGATGCTGCATCTAAAGCTGGCTCAGATGTTCCATACGCTTGTAAAGGTGGGGTTTGTTGTACTTGTAAAGCAAGGGTAATGAAAGGGTCTGTACGTATGGATCTAAACTACGCTTTGACTCCAGAGGAGGTAGAAGCGGGATATATATTAACTTGCCAAGCACATCCTACGAGTGAGGAGGTTCTTGTATCATTTGACGAATAAAGACATGGGGATTTTCAATCGATTTAAAAAAAGTGATAAACCTGATTCAGTAAGCAGGGGATTTCACGCCATCAACATAAAGGAATTAACACATCTGAATGGGGGTGCTGTTCAAGTTGCCTTTGACATTCCTGTTGATTTACAACAAGAATTTCACTTCATTCCAGGACAATACCTAAACATTGAAGTGCTTGTCAATGGGAAAAAAGAACGTCGTGCATATTCTATTTGCAGTGGGCCGAACGAGGCGATAGCTGTTGCGGTCAAAAGAGTGGGCGATGGACTTGTTTCAAATTTTTTAAACAACCAATCCTCGACTGATTTTTCCGTTTGGATTTCCAAACCTGAAGGAAACTTTAAATTGAGTTCTAGTGTGAAGAACATTGTTTGCTTAGTTGCTGGTAGTGGAATTACACCGATCTTATCCATGGCTAAGCACTTGAATTCCAACACGAACATGCAGCTGTTTTATGGCAGCCAAACGAAAGATAAAATCCTATTCGAAAGCGAACTTGCCAAACTTCCATCTGTACACTGCACCCATTTCTTGAGTAGAGAAAAGATAGATGGGTATGTGTCTGGACGTTTGACCCAAGAAAAATTTACAGATAAAATCAAAGAAAATTTACATCTTCTCCAAGCAGATGCATTTTACATTTGTGGACCTACTGGACTTATCGAAGACATGCAAGCGTGTTTGAACTTTTTTGGGGTTTCTCAGGATAAAATTCACATTGAATTATTTACATCAGTTGAAACAAAAAAAACAGTGGAGTCAAGTGACTTTGTCGGCGAAAGCCACGTAAAGGTCATGATCGATGGTGAAACTGCCTCGTTCACAATGAAAGGGGATCAACATAGCGTTTTGGAACTTGCTGAAAAAAACGGACTTGATGCACCCTATTCTTGCCGTGGTGGCGTTTGTTGTTCATGTCGCGCTAAAGTCCTAAAAGGATCAGCAAAAATGCGTTCGAATTTCTCATTAACCGATGAAGAAGTGAAGAATGGCTACATCCTTACCTGTCAAGCTTTCCCAACTAGTGAGGAATTAATTGTGAGTTTCGATGAATAAGCACATTGTTGTCATAGGAGCAAGTCGCGGCATCGGTGTAGCACTGGTGAAACGTTATGCGACAAATCCGCAGCATCAGGTGTATGCCTTCGCGCGAAATATGGAGCGGATGACCGCCATCTTCGATGAACCAAATGTCCGTTGTTTTCCATTGGATTTAACGAAAAACATTGGTGAACAATTGGCTAAGGTGATGGATGAACTTCCAATGATTGATGTTCTCATTGAGAACGCTGGTTTTTTAGTAAACAAACCATTTTCGAGCATCAGTCACGATGAGTTTACTACTTCCTACCAAGTGAATGTCATCGGCGTAATGGAAAGCATTCAATGCCTGCTTCCAAAATTAAATCCAGAAGGATCACACATCGTCAATATTAGTTCCATGGGTGGATTTCAGGGAAGTATGAAATTTGCTGGACTCGCTGCCTATTCGACATCAAAAGCTGCACTCTGTTCTTTTACCGAATTATTTGCGGAAGAGTACAAAGAAACAACGATCAAAATGAACTGCCTTTGCCTTGGTGCTGTTCAAACAGAAATGTTGGAGCAAGCATTTCCTGGATACAAAGCGCCCCTTACTCCAGAACAAATGGCTGAATTTATTGCTGAATTTTCCTTGACGGCAAATCAATATTTGAATGGAAAAATCATTCCAGTTTCCTTAAACAATCCATAATCGTTTTCGCCAAGCAAATTTCGTATATTCGTCATGCCTAGCTTGCTATGAAAAAAGTCCTCATCTTCTTTTTCCTGTTAAATGGTTCATTATTAATGGGGCAAGATATCCATTGGACACAATTCAATGACAATCCATTGTTTCAAAATCCAGGCAATGCTGGGGCTTTCAAGGAGGATGTTCGCTTCGTTGCAAATTACCGAAATCAGTGGAGGAGTGTTACGGTACCATTTAGCACAAGTTCATTTTCTGTCGATACGAAATATAAAGGTTGGGGCCTGGGATTTCTTGGGTTTCATGACCAAGTTGGAGATGGAAAATTAAGCACCTTAGAAGGGCAATTAAACGTGAGTAAACAGATTTCGTTTTCTCGATTGTCTGGACACGTTTTCCGCCCTGGAATCAATGTTGGAATGAACTACAGACAAGTAAATTGGGGGCTTTTGTATTTTGACAATCAATACAATGGGTATATTTTCAATCCAAATGCACCGACGAACGAAACATTTCAAAGTGATTCAAAAACGAATCTATCCCTAGGATTAGGCATGGTAGATGATTGGAAATTCAATGAAAAGTGGCAATTTCACACCGGTTTATCTTGCTTCAATGTGAATCGGCCAAATCAAGGATTTTATAATGAAGTCGTGCGAAGAGACATGAGGTGGAATCTCTTCACGAAGGCAAGTTACGCATTGAATTCCGACTGGATTATTCAGCCAAGTTTTCAATACTCAAAACAAGGGAAGTACCAAGAACTGATGCTCGGTGGTCTAGCCCAATATGTTTTTTCGAAACGTGATCATATTCAATTGTACGGTGGACTTTGGTGGAGGAACAAAGACGCTTTAGCATTGAACATTGCTTATGAAAAAGGTCCCATGTACGTTGGGGTCAGTTACGATATTAATTATTCTAAGTTAGTCCCGGCAAGCAATGCGAGGGGTGGGTTTGAACTTTCCTTTAAGTATGTTCTTAGTCGCTTTAAACCAAAACAAATCATTCATCGCGTATGTCCAGATTTTATTTAATTGGTTTACTGTTTTTGCCTTTATTCGGATGGGGGCAAATGAAACTAAAAGATGCGCTCGACTTTGGTGATAAACAATATCAAAAAGGAGATTTTTATTATGCACTCGATTATTACCAACAAGCCTTGAAATTAGATCCGGAAAACATTGAATTAATATGGAAAATTGCAGAAACAAATAAAGCGTATAAGGATTACCAACAAGCAGAAAAATACTATTCCATTGTTTATTCAAAAGATGAGGACGGAGAAAGATATCCAGCAGCACTGCTTTATTTTGGTTTGATGCAAAAACAAAATGGGAAGTATAAAGAAGCGCTAGATCATTTTAAAACGGCGAAAAAAAAATATTCCGAGGACAAATTAAGCTATTTGTTTAAAAAAGCCGCGCAAGAAGTAGAATCAACGAATTGGGCTTTAAAACAACAAAAACTAGGTCCTGATTTAGGTATTCAGTTGGGTGCGATGCCTGAAAACATCAATTCATATGATGCAGAGTTCGGACACACCGTGATGAACGGACAACTCTATTTTTCATCCTTAAAAGCTGATTCTATTGATGAAGATTTACAGGAAGTGTATTCCCCAAGTTACCATACCGCTTTGTATGAAATTTCACTTCAAGATTCATCGGAAAAGGCCAAAAAACTGCAAGAATTGATTCCAAGCGGGAAAAGTATTGGCAACGGAAGTTTTGGGGAGAATTTCACCTTTTACTATAGCGTCTGCTCTGATCAAGATTTTAATTACACCTGTGCGATCGTTTTTAGCAAAAAAGATTCGACTGGACATTGGAAATCCTTGGATTCATTGAATCAACTCATCAATCAACCTGGATTTAATACCACCATGCCACAATTCTCGAAATTAGGAAATGATCTCGTGCTCTTTTTTTCCGCTAATCGAACCGGCACAAAAGGTGGAATGGATATTTGGTACGCAGTATTGGACAAAAATGGACAAGCGCTTTCCGTAGAAAACATTTCCAGTATCAATTCGGTCGAAAATGAGATTTGTCCTTGGTTCGACACCGTGGAAAACCGCTTATTTTTCTCATCAAGCTGGCATCAAGGATTTGGAGGACAAGATGTCTTTTACACGGAATTTCGGAATGGTAAATTTGGCGCTCCAGTAAACGTTGGTATCCCCTTGAATAGTCCGGCTGCTGACCAATATTACTTCCAAAGTGGCGATTCAACATATGTTTCATCGAACAGATTAGGGAGTTTGTATGCAAAGAATCCGACCTGTTGCAGTGATATTTACGTAGCAGAAATCCCCAGGAGGAAACCATTAAAAACGAAACAAGAGCGGGAAATAACGGTAGAAATAGTCAAATTACCCATTCGACTTTATTTTGAAAATGATCAGCCGGATGCGAATACTACGTCAGATAACACAAGCCTAAGTTATACAGATTCATACCTGAAGTATGCGGGCCAATTCGAAGTATACGAAACGAAAGTCGCTTTACAAAGAGATTCCATTCAAGCACAAAAATCAGCGAGTGAATTAAGTCAGTTCTTCGATGACGAAGTGAAAAAAGGACAAGCGGACTTGGAGCGTTTTACCAACCAAGTTTGGTTTGAATTACAAAAAGGGAATTACGTCCAATTAATGGTTCAAGGATTTGCAAGTCCATTGGCTAAAACAGATTACAACGTACATTTAACCAAGCGACGCATTCAATCCTTAAAGAATTACTTTGAAGAGGTTCAACAAGGACGATTTGGCGCAGCCATGATAGGAGATCAACCTCAATTGGAGTTCATTGAAGTACCGATGGGAGAATTTAGTGCCAACAAGGAAACGAGTGACGATTATTACGATCAAAAAAACTCCGTATATTCCAAAGCAGCTTCGCAAGAACGACGCATTGAAATTATTGAATTACGTATTACAGTACAATAAGTGGAAGAAAACAGACAACATTCAAGGGTTCAATTTATCGATTTCGGCAGAAGCGTTGCCATTTGCATGATGTTACAGGGTCATTTTATCTCGATGAGCTATGTAAATTATGACTTTTACATGTCAGAAATATTTAAGGAAGGTCATTCTAGTAATGTCCTCTTTAATGCATGGGGATTTATGCGCGGATTAACCGCTCCCCTATTTTTCACCATTTCAGGAATTGTATTTAGTTACTTGCTTCATGTACAATTGAAAAAAGAGCCCTTTGCACCATTTTGGAAATTTAAACGGGTCAAAAAAGGATTAAGAAGAGGATTCATGCTTGTGATTATCGGGTATTTAATTCAAATCAATTTCAAGTACATTGGCTATTACTTTCAAGGACATGTGAATCCGCATTTTTTCACCTTCCATGTTTTACAATGCATTGGAGTTGGGGTTTTAAGTTTAATACTGGTGACATATGTTGGCACAAAGTTGAAGATTCCTTTTCATTGGTTATATGCATTTATTGGACTTTCCTTATTCCTTGGAACTTTTTTTATTCGTTCCACAGAAGATTATTTGCCTTATCACTTTCCTGAAATGATTCAAAACATGATTCAGGGACCCGAAACAGAATTTTCAATTTTTCCTTGGATGGGGTTTGTGTTCTTTGGAGGATTTTTTGGTTCCTTAATCGCCTTATATGATTGGCAACTAGACAAAAGGAAATTGATGAAATTTAGCGTTTTATTCGCATTGTCTTCCTTTGCAATCGGATGGGGATTCACCTTTCTTTCTTGGTTGACTCCACAATACCAGTATGCTGCTAATCCCCAACATCTCTGGTATTTTGATCGTTTAGGATTTGTTTTCATCTTGTTCACCATTTTTATTCCTTTAAGTGAATGGAAAGTCGCAAAACACCCTTTGTTTATCGGAATGGGTCAAAATACCTTCTTTGTTTATGTGGCTCATGCAATTCTTTTGTATGGTGCATTTATTGGTTATAGTTTGCGGGACCTATTACAAGAAAGACTATCTGGATTGGGTTCATTTATCGGAGCAGTTATTTTCCTTGTGTTTTTTGCACTAGTCGTTCAGTACTTACCTAATATTACATCATTCTTTCGTAACTTTCGGACGAAATCATCATCATGAGTCAAGCAGCCACAACGGAAACCATACCTCCAAATAAACGACTATATTTTATTGATATTGCCCGTTCGATTGCCATCCTATTGATGCTTGAAGGACACTTTGTTCATGACAGCTTGGCCTTAGATTTAAGAGATGATTCAAATACCATTTACCACTATTGGAAGTTTATAAGAGGGTTTACATCCCCTGTGTTTTTAACGGTTACCGGCATCGTTTTTACGTATTTGCTTTTAGGGAATGATCATACCGGTTTTTGGAAAAACATGCGCGTTCGAAGAGGATTGAAACGCGTTGTTGAATTATTATTTTGGGGGTATTTATTACAATATTATGCATTTCATGTCCTTCAGTGTATTGGTGTTGGAATCTTGACAATCATCACGTTGTATGGTATTTCTCGATACATTAAGTTCATTCCACTTTGGATATATTATGCGCTTGCTGGAGTATTGCTTTTTATGAGTTACCTATACTTCGGACTATTGCCTGAAGGTCATTATTGGCCAAGTAATGCGCCTGCATTTATGCAGAATATTTTTCATGGTAAGCATTCTTTGTTTCCATTAACACCACACATGGGTTATACCATGTTTGGAGCAATGATTGGCGTGGTTTTATTCAACGCAAAGGACAAAGTAAAAACTCCTCCGTTTATGCTAGGAGCATTTTTCATTGGCTTTATGCTATATGCTTTCAGTAAACAATTCCTTTTAACTGTAGGTGGACTTTCCTTCTTGCCAGATATTTCGTTGTATCGAATGGACTGGTTATTTGAGAAACTAGGGATGGTATTTATGGTGTTGACGCTATTATTAGCTTTAGAAACGTATGTATTCAAGATCAAAAAATCAAACTTGTTTTTAAAGATCGGTCAGAGCACCTTAAGTATCTACATAATACACATGATTTTACTTTATGGGAGCTTGACAGGGCGCGGTTTGACCCATTACTTTCATGAACGCCTCAATGCGTATCAGATAGTCCCTTATACCGTCTTGTTTGTGTTAAGTTTTGTGATTTTTGCGTTATACCTCGATCGAATTAGAAGAGGGCTTCAATTTATCTTGCTTCCCATTAAAAAAATCACCAATCGACTTTTCTTCATTGACTAGTTAGAAAATCACTTTTTTCTTGACAACTCGTTCTCCGCAACTATCCTGAATCGTTACGACAATGGTATATGTTCCCGGTTTAGCATAATAATGTTGTGTTTGAAATAAATTAGACGTTTTTCCATCTCCAAAATTCCAAACGATGCTCTTTGCTTTTGGGAAATTCGCTGAGCACTCTGCTTTCCATTTCCCGTCTTTACTGGTTGATTTAATATTGACCATATTACGGTTCAATAAATAGCGTGTCATGTTTTGATCTACAATAGCAAAAGCGGTGTTTTGAATATACTTTGCTTTGTCTGGACTTAATCCATCTGAAAAGGTATTGTTTGGATTTTGTTTGAAAATCGCCGCATAGAAGCTACAAGCAGCCAAATAAGAGCCGTATTTAGAAGGGTGCTGCAGGTCTTCCTGGTATAAATTGATTTCTAGGTTATTTTCCTTCACTGTCTCCCACACTTTTCCAACAGGTACAAGAGGGAAATCAAAGAGTTGAGACAAATACACATATCCTTGATGGATACGGTCGCTCATTATTTGGAAATTGATGTTTAATGAATCCTCTGG
>CAMAPI010000022.1 GCA_945860065.1 Chryseobacterium gleum
TTAATGCAAATTGAATTTCATAACTCAGAAGATAAACTCGAGAAATTTAAACCAGAAGTAGCCACCTTTGACAGTACCGTTTACTTCTTGGAGAACAAACAAATCATCGACGCATCGACAGGTGGTGTCGTTTATGACGCGAAAGGGAAAGTTACTAAAAAGTATGCTGGAGAAAAGATTCCAAGCTTCAAGGAAATTGATGACAGTTTAAATAAAATTCAAGTATTCACCTTAGGAGATGCGCTTTGTGACGCCTCAACAAATGACACAGTTTTTACAAAAACATCCTTAAATAAAAAATATGCCTACGCGGGTATTTTCGGGAACTATATGAATGACAGAACCGGCGAATTAAAAGAAGGATATAAAATAAAAACAAAAGTTCACTCTGAAACAATGCCATTTTGGATTGCTTTCGGATGTTACTTAATGATCGGACTTGGAACCTTAATGGGTGGTTGGAAGATCGTTAAAACAATGGGAACTAAGATAACGAAGGTCACACCGTTGGAAGGTGTTTGTGCCGAAACTGCAGGGGCATTGACTCTGTTTACCGTATCTCAGTTTGGAATCCCTGTTTCAACGACACACACCATTACTGGTTCAATTATTGGCGTTGGTGCCACCAAACGCCTAAGTGCAGTACGCTGGGGTGTAACTATCAACCTATTGTGGGCATGGATTCTAACCATTCCTGTTAGCGCTGGTTTAGCAGCTATTTTTTACTATTTGATTGTTTGGTTGCGCTAAGCACATCACAACAACCTTCTAAAGCCGTATTTATTGACGGCTTTTTTTTGTTTACAAGCTTTTTGTTTTAAATTAAAATTATCTTAACTTTATCCCAAATCATTATAAAAAAATCAACTATGAGAAAATTATTACTTACTATCAGTGCTTTAGCCTTGACATATATGTCGAATGCTCAAGTAATCGTAGCTGGAGTTTCTCCGCAATCAATTGTTGCTAATTACACGCACACATGGGCGGATCCAACAGGCGGATGGGGAACACCAGACTTCAATATTCCAGGAACTTACGTTCAAGATACCCTAATGTTGGTAGATGACGGAAGTCAAGGAACAAATGCACAAGGACATCCAATTGCACAAGAAGGTTGTAATCCATTGATTAACAACTTAACGGGTAAAATTGCAGTGATTTACCGCAATACGTGTGAATTTGGTATGAAAGCGTTGAATGCACAAAATGCAGGAGCTGTTGCAGTAATCATTATCAACCGTGACCCAGCAGTAATTGCGATGGGATCTGGAGCAAATGGTGCAACTGTTACCATTCCAGTCGTAATGATTCAAAATTCTGATGGTGATATCATCGTGAATCAAATGGCTAACGGAGCTGTTGTGATGTTCCTTGGAAACAAAACTGGTTTGTTTGCAAACGATGGTGGAGTTTCAGCGAAAGCAGCCTTACTTCCGAAACAAGCGATCATTCCATCTTATATTGCACAAAATGGCACTGAATTTAACGCTGACTTAGGTGCACGTGTTTTCAATTACGGGAACCAAGCACAGGCTACTGTTTCTTTAAACGCAAAAATCACAAATCCTTCTGGAGCTACCGTTTATGACAACAGTGTTTCAGGATTATCTATCCCAGCAGGTGATAGTACAGATGTATATCCTGGTGGAGCATCTACACTGCCACAATTCTCTATGGCTACATACCCAACTGGAACGTATACATTGACTTACACCGTGAACTTAGGTATTGCAGATGACTACGCTGCGGATAATGTCTTGACAAGTACATTTACCATTTCAGATTCTTTGTATTCGTATGCACAGGCTGACGCAACAACTGGTTTGCCTTCAGGAGGAAACTACTACCGTCCAGGAACAAACAACCAAACATTCTCTGTTTGTTCAGTGATCAACGATCCAAATGCAAGCCGTATGAGTGCGCAAGGAATTTACTTCGCTGCAACAACAAGTACTGCATCGGCTGTACTTTTAACAGGAGAGGAAATGGCATTGTACTTATTCAAATGGGAAGATGCATTTGCAGATTTAAATGACGCTAATTTAGGATTTACTACGTTGACTGAGGTTGCTTCTGGATTCTATTACTATCCTGGAGACCTTCAAGGTGAATCAGTTTATGGTGCATTTACTACACCTGCGAACTTAGAAGATAACCAACGTTATTTAGCATGTGTTCAAACGGTGAACTTGAGTTTGTATATCGGGCATGAAAATGCAACAAACTATACTTGGAATGAATCTTACTACTTGCAACCAATGAGTCCAAACGAAAGTGATGGAACTTATTATGCTGCTGGATTTGGATCAGATGTACCTAGTTCAATCGCTGTGAAAGTTTCTTCTCCAGCTGGAATCAATGACCTGAACACAGTAGAGGGAATGGCTTATCCAAATCCTGCAACTGACTTAGTGACTATTTCCATCGAAGGTGAAGGAGTAGCGAGCTTAACAGTAACAGACGTTGCTGGAAGAGTTGCTATGACGAATCAAGTAGACTTGAAAGCTGGTCAAGCTGAATTGAACATTGCAAACCTTGAAGCAGGAGTTTATATTTTCAACGTAGTACTTGAAAATGGTAAAACTGCACAATTCAATGTGGTGAAAAAATAATTCGAATTTCGAATATGGAAAAGGGTCGCTAGTCGACCCTTTTTTTATGTTCGTACTTTTTGAAATGAGGAATCCTAAAAACATGCCTTAGCTTTTATTATCTTTGTAGTCAATGAAAAAAGCAAGCTATACCGTCACCGCCGCATTGCCCTATGCAAACGGACCCTTACACCTCGGGCACGTCGCTGGTGTTTACCTTCCAGCAGACATTTTTGTTCGTTTCCTTCGTTTGAATGAACACGATGTGGTGTTTATCTGTGGGAGCGATGAACATGGTGCCGCAATCACACTTCGTGCAAAAAAGGATGGTTTAACGCCCAAAGATATTGTTGACAAATACCACGGCATCATTAAAGAATCCTTCGAAAAATTTGATATTTCTTTCGATATTTTTCACCGAACTTCATCCGAATTACACCACGAGACTTCCGCTGACTTTTTCAAAAAACTACACGACAAAGGAAAATTCATTCAAGAAACTTCCGAACAATATTACGATGAGGAATTCAGTCAATTTTTAGCGGACCGCTACATTACAGGTGATTGTCCAAAATGCCAGAGTCCCGGTGCGTATGGCGACCAATGCGAAAAATGTGGCAGCGATTTAAGTCCAACAGAATTGATTCATCCCAAGTCTACCTTAAGCGGTAAAACGCCCATCTTAAAATCAACTTCTCATTGGTATTTGCCGATGGACCAACACGAAGCATGGTTAAAAGAGTGGATTCAAAACGGAATATTAGACGGCGTTCAACAGCATGATCCAAAGTTGTGGAGAAACCAAGTGATTGGACAATGTATGTCTTGGATCAATGGTGGACTCAGACCAAGAGCTATGACACGCGATTTAGATTGGGGAGTGAAAGTTCCATTGCCAAATGCCGATGGAAAAGTATTGTATGTATGGTTAGACGCTCCAATTGGATACATTTCAGCAACCAAACAATGGGCGCTAGATCACGGTAAAGACTGGAGAAACTACTGGACAAAATCCGAAGCTGGAGATCGTAAACTCGTTCATTTCATTGGAAAAGACAACATTGTTTTCCATGCGATTATCTTCCCGATTCTCTTAAAAGATCATGGCGACTTCATTCTGCCGGATAATGTTCCAGCCTACGAATTTTTGAATTTAGAAGGAGATAAATTCTCGACTTCACGTAATTGGGCGGTTTGGTTGCACGAATATATTGACGCGTATCCAGATAAGGTGGATGAATTGAAATACGTACTTAGCGCGATCGCACCAGAAAGCAAAGATTCCGAATTTACGTGGAAAGAATTTCAAACGCGTGTAAACTCTGAATTGGCGGATATTTACGGCAATTTCGTGAACCGTACACTTGTTTTAACCCACAAGTATTACGAAGGAATTGTTCCGAGTCCACTAGCATTCAGTGCTGAAGATACGGCAGTATTTGAAGCCTTGGAGCATGCGCCTAAACGTATTTCCGAATTAATGTATGCTTACAAAATCCGCGAAGCACAAACCGAGATGATGCAAATTGCGCGCATCGGTAATAAATACTTGGCTGATCAGGAACCATGGAAACTGATTAAAACGGACCCAGAACGCGTAAAAACCATACTTTACGTTTCTTTACAAATTACTGCAAATCTGCAAATCGCCACTCAAATATTCTTGCCATCTACAGCAACAAAGTTAGGGAAGATGTTAGCCGCGGAACAGTTACGTTGGACATCCCTTGGTAGCTCAGACTTACTCAGTCCAGGACATCACATTGGCGAAGCACATATATTATTTACAAAAATCGAAGATTCCCTTGTTCAATCAGAAGTGGACAAACTACATTCAACGAATCAACTCACGAGCAAATATCCACCCATGAAAGAACTCATCAACTTTGACGACTTTAGTAAACTTGACATGCGTATGGGCAAAATCCTAGAAGCAGAAAAAGTTGAGAATGCCGACAAACTTTTAAAGTTAAAGGTCCATACAGGAATTGACGAACGCACCATCGTTTCTGGAATCGCAGCGCATTATACTCCCGAAGAAATCATCGGAAAAACGGTTTTGGTGCTGCTGAATCTTGCACCACGAAAAATCCGTGGCATTGAATCACAAGGAATGATTTTAATGGCGGAAGATGCTGAAGGCACTTTGAGTTTCTTGGCTTCAGAGAAAGATTTTGGCGAAGGTCCAACCGTTGCCTAAATAAAAATTTGTTGGTATTCTTAAAAATGTCGTATCTTTGTACCCGCAATGAACGATACACGAATCTACATTCAGCGCGAAATCAGTTCACCAAAACTGAAAGTAAAAAAGAAAAGCAATAGTTTAAAGATATATTGCGGGGTGGAGCAGTTGGTAGCTCGTCGGGCTCATAACCCGAAGGCCATCGGTTCGAGTCCGGTCCCCGCTACAAGGAAAACCCGAGTCATTTGACTTGGGTTTTTTTATGCCGTAAAACTGAATCAAGCCAAAGGTTTGAATGAAGGATTGCGGTATAAAAAAAGAGTTGTGAAACAACTCGGTTTTCCTTGTAAAGCACCCATGAGGTCCATTCAGACTGCGCAGCACGTCTGAATATTCCGGTCCTGATTTTAGAGCGAGAGCGAAAATTCAGAGCGAGAACGTTGAGCGAGAGCGTTTCGCTGGATTGCAAATCCAGCGAGGCACAGAGCGTATTAAATCTTCACAAAACTCTTTCGGACTACTTGCTGATCAACAGCCGTTAGGACATAGAATCCTGCGGGAAGGCTTGATACATCAAAGTGATTGGCTCCGGAGCTTTTGAGAATGATTGATTTTCCGCTTAAATCTGTTACCTGGATGGAAGTAAATTCCGTTTCGACAAGTAGTAATAATTCGGTGTTAACCGGGTTTTCAAAACTCACTTCAAAAGCTAATTCGTTGATTCCTGCTCCCGGACCATATTTCAGCACTGTTCCTAATAAAACGGTACAACTCGAATCGTAAATCTGGTAGTTGATCAATCCTTTTGTGATGTCATCATAACCATCAATGATCATCGCTTCGATGCCAGCAGAATCCAAATCACAGAAACAATTGCTTAACAATGAATAATTCATATTCGTGTTATTGTTCACGGCAAAATTGATGTTCCCACAAATTTCGTTGTCGTAAATCGTAGGACTATCCTGTACATTGGTTACATTTTCAATCAGTACAGCACCCATATTATTATTGATTTGATTGTTGTGGATGTCGGCATTTACGGAAGCTTGAATGGCTAATTCGTTGTATAAGAATTCATTGTTCACGATTTCACACTTATAAGCGGATTGAATAGCAGTCGCATTATCCGTAAACAAACAGTTTTCCACTTTTCCTTTATTCGGGTAATTAAGCGCCAAACCATTGTTTAAAAATTGGCAATCCGAAATGTACATGGAATCAAATATGTTTGCCACGAAACTGAGTCCAATCTGGTTATCGATAAAATCAGAGTTGGTCATTGTCAATACCGATGCATACGCGTAGATGGAAGTCGTATTGTCTTTGAATAAACAATTATCAATTGTAAAGTTAGCCCAGCCGTATACTCCTACTTCGTTGTCGATAAACTGACAATTGGATAAATTCACTGATTCCCCAACGGTAACCGCTTGGAAACAACGTTTAAAGGTGCAGTTTGTGTATTGGTAATTAGTCAATGGCGTTTCATATGAGAAAGGGAAATACGCATTGGAGATTTGGAAACGATCGGCATTCAGCACGCCTCCTTGTGAACTCGTGCAGACAAATCCTTGCCAAGCTACGTTATTCATCGTATCGTACATCGCATGAATTTTAATCGGAAGTGCATCTGTTCCAACGCAATTAATGGTTCCTCTCGTTTCAATGTAGATGTTACTGCTTGTTTGATTGTTGATGCGAATTTCAACGCCCGGTTCAATGTTTAGGGTTTTCCCAGGGAAAACTACTACGGGTCCGTTCACAATGTATGGACTTCCTGCTAGACTCCAAGTGGCATTTTGATAGATTCCACCGGAAACATTGGTCTGAGTGAAGGCGTTCAAGGTACAGAAACACAAAAAGATGATAAAAATAAATTTGATCAACATGAGAATGATTTTCCATTAAACAACTATTGATACGAATTGTTCGGTTGTTTCGCTGGATTACAAATCCAGCGATGCACAGTGTTCGGTACGATTGCAAATCCTGCGAGGCAGCGTTTTTTTTCACTGTTCACATAACCTTAACCGAAACTTTAATCGAATTTCAAGTGCTTTTATGCATATTTGCGACATGAATTTGATTAATCGAGAATTAAGCTGGCTGTCGTTTAACGAACGTGTTTTACAAGAGTCAATGGATCCGACGGTTCCCCTTACCGAACGCATGCGTTTTTTAGGAATCTACTCTAACAATATGGATGAGTTTTTCCGTGTACGCGTGGCAAACTTGAAACGAATGTCCGTGTTGCGAAAACAAAAAGTAGAGGGTTTTAACGGGGATGTGGAGGAGCTCTACCATGAGATTCGCAAGGTTGTAATGAAACAACAACTGAAATTTGAACAAGCGTTTGCGAGCATTCGAGAGGATTTTGAAAAAGATCACATTTACATGATCAACGAAAAAGAAGTCAGTACAAATCAAGTGTTGATTTTGAAAAATTACTTCAATGAACACCTCAAACATGTTATTTTTCCAATTATTCTCGATAAGAAAAATCCCTTGCCAAAATTGCGCGACTACGCCATTTATCTTGCTGTTAAAATTGTAGAGAAGAAAAATAAGTCTCGTTTTGCATTAATCCAAATTCCAAGTGAATACTCTCGTTTTTTTCAATTAAAAGGAGATAATCGCATCGATATTATCCTCATCGATGACATCATTCGCTTGCAACTAAAAGAAATCTTTTCCATTTTTGAACCGGAAGAAGTATCCGCCTTTACCTTTAAATTTACGCGTGATGCCGAACTGGATTTAGATGACGATATGTCTCTTTCCTTTTTCGATAAAATTGAAAAGAGCTTGAAACAACGTCGAAAAGGCGACCCTGTTCGATTTGTGTACGACTCAAAAATACCGAAGGATTTATTGAACTTCTTGCTTAAATCATTAGACTTGAGCGTAGGAAACAACACCATTCCAGGTGGACGTTACCACAACTTTAAAGATTTTATGTCTTTCCCAGATTTCGGATTGGCAAAATACCGCCATCAACCCGAGCCACCACAAGCTCACCCGGCATTTGTCCACGGGAAAAGCCACATTGATGTCATTCTAGAAAAAGACGTGCTTTTGCATTTTCCCTATCAAAAATTCGATCATGTTGTCGATTTACTTCGCGAGGCCGCTTTGGATCTCAAAGTGAAAGATATCAAAATAAACATTTACCGCGTTGCGAAAAATTCAGAAGTCATGAATGCCTTACTTGCTGCTGTGCTAAACGGTAAGCAAGTAACGGTCATCTTCGAACTTCAAGCACGCTTCGATGAAGAAAATAACCTTTGGTGGAGTAACCGATTGAAAGAGTTTGGAGCAAACGTTATTTATGGTGTGCCAAACTTAAAAGTGCATTCTAAATTGCTTCAAATTAGACGTGTTAAAGACGGGAAAGATCAGTTCATAACCTATGTGGGAACTGGAAATTTCAATGAAAAAACAGCCACGATTTATTCCGATTTAGCAATCTTGAGTTCGGAACGTGAGCTATCACTGGAAGTAAGCAAAGTATTTAAATTATTGGAAAACAACCTAGAGCGCAATTTATTCAGAAACCTTTTGGTGTCTCCATTTAATACAAGACGGAAATTATTTGCCCTGTTCGACAAGGAAATTGCCCATGCGAAAGCGAAAAAACCAGCGAAAATCAAGATTAAAATTAACAACCTCACCGATGTCAAAATGATTGATAAACTCTATGCAGCAGGTAAAGCAGGAGTGAAAATCGAATTAATTGTACGTGGAATTTGTTGCTTGAAACCAGGTGTGAAAGGACTGAGTGAAAATATTTCCGCCATCAGTCTGGTGGACCGCTATTTAGAACATGCGCGCTTTTTTATCTTTGAAAACAACGGAAATCCTGTTCACATCATCACGAGCGCCGATTGGATGGAACGAAACCTGGATCAACGAATAGAAGTCGGTATGACCGTCAAAGATGCTGCAATCAAAGCAGAACTCGATCGTATTTTTGACTTCCAATGGCGCGGTAGCGTAAAAGCGCGAAACATCAGCGCGGACCTTAAAAACCGTTACAATGAACGCCACTTGCCGCCTTTCCATGCACAACGCGAGTTGTATTTGAGTTACCTTGAAAAATAATCACAGCACCCGTTACTTTTACTGAGCACTGTTCACTGAGCACTGTCATTAAAACAAATACTTCAATACAGAAAGTTTTTCAAACGTTGTTTTTTCGTCAAGAAGCTGTGTTGTAACTTTGCGTTTTTCGCGTTCAAAATCATTGAGCATGCTTTGTACAATGAACTCCGTTTGATCTGCGTAATTTACCTTGATGCGCGCGCCTTGACTCAACCAAAGATTGATGGTACGATGATGCAATAAATTCAATCCATCGATCATCGTTGCGCCCATGTTTTTTGCCGCTTCTGCATTGCATTGTTGCTCGTATTGTCCGATCATCGGAATCACTAATAACTTTTTCTGTAAGTACAATGCTTCTGCTGGCAATTCGAATCCTGCGCCACACAAAACACCTTCGCAATTGGCAAAGCTTCGGGTGAAGCCCTCGTTATCAATGGGATAAAAATGAACATTATCGTGTGTCGTTTTTGCTTTGGTGAACTTGGAAAACACTTCCCATTTCACCGGAAATTGTTTTAAAAAATGCAATAATACCTCATCGTGATAGGCTGGAAGATACACCGTGTAATGTCCGAGGTTTTTCGCGTCAATTGTGCGAATGCTATTTCGAATCACAGGTGTATGAATGTTTTCTCCGTATTGATCAAAATGAAAACCTATTTTTTCCTTTGTTGGACAGTAATGATTGAGAATATATTCGCCGATTCTGTTTTTCGCAGTAGTCTTCGGAGCATTGGGATGAATGACCGCCGCTTGATGACTCATTTCGATACACGGAACACCATGCATGAGTGCCGACCAAGCAGAAACAGGTTCAAAATCGGTGATGACTAAATCAAATTGTTTAATGGGGAAGGTGCGCATTTCGTTAAAAAAGTCGATGGGGTGTGACTTAAATACCGTTCGCAATAAATCAATTTTTCCCGTTTTACCACATAAAAATGTCAAACCTGTTTTTTGGTAATTGACATCGAAATTCGCTTGGATTTGAGATTGATTTCCACTCACCAATATGGTTGTATCGGCATACTTATTGAGAATTGGGACAATCTCCTGTGCCCTACTCAAATGTCCGTTACCGGTTCCTTGAATAGCGTACAGCACTTTCATTGCGCATCGAAATTTAATCCGGATACAACTTCTTGAAGCAACTGATCGTAACTCAAGGCATTTTTAGAAGATATGGAATCTTGCTTCACGAAATCACCCGATTTCGGCACATGCTTGTAGAGTGTCCAGGCTTCTTTGTCGTATTCTAGTGCGGTCGAATTTTCTACCCAATCACCCGAATTCAAGTACATCACTGACTCTCCATTCGCATTGGTCATTTTTTTCATTTGCGGATGGTGAATGTGTCCACATACGACATACTGATAACCATTGTTAATCGCGATTTCCGCTGCCGTTTCTTCGAAGTTGTTCACGAACTTGATCACGCCTTTCACGCTGTCTTTTACTTTTTTGGATAAAGAAACGCGTCCACGTCCAAGTTTTTCGCTGAACCAATTGACAATCGTATTGAGGACAATAAGTAGGTCGTAGCCTTTCCCTCCTAATTTGGCAATCCACTTGGAATGCTTCATGGTCGTATCGAACACATCTCCGTGGAAAATCCAGGCTGTTCCGGTTGTTAAGGGAAGAATTAATTTATTTTGGATTTCAAAATTTCCCATGCTAAAGCCTTTGAACTTGCGCAGCATTTCGTCGTGATTTCCCGTAATGTAATAGACTTTGGATCCTTTTGATAGCAAAGAAGTGATCTCTTTCAAAACTTGCATGTGATCCGAAGGAAAATAGTGCTTACTAAATTGCCAGATATCGATGATGTCACCGTTCAACACCAAGGTTCTTGGTTGAATCGAACGAAGGTAACTCACCAACTCACTTGCTCTTGCTCCGTATGTTCCTAAATGAACATCTGATATTACCACTAATTCAACATCCCGTTTTTGTTGCATGTTTGTCATTTTATACAAAGGTGCTCAAGGGATGTTTCCTTAGTTTTAAGGGAACTTTATGAAGTTAAATCCTTATCAAAAGGCAATTGTGAATAGTAATGTTGCGTTTACAGTTTGATAACCTTCAAACTTCGTTGTCCTAGCTTATTGTAGATGTTACAGAAGTAAACTCCTGCGGATAAACCAGTTAAATCAATGCTTTGATCGTTTCCTTGGAACGTTGTGCAGTAAACTAATTGTCCGTTTACATCTCTCAATTCCAATTCACCTACGAAACCGTGTTTCGCATGAATTTGACACGTGTTGCTCGTTGGATTCGGACTCAACTCAAATTGGTTAAATAACAATTCGTTTAATCCGTCTGTCGTCGCAACGATCGAATCGTAAACATTCACACATCCATTTGCAGCGCTTACGGTTAAGCTTACCAAATATGATCCTTGTGATTGATACGTGTGACTCGTATTCTCTAAATCAGAACTTGGCGAAGCATCACCGAAATCCCACAAATACGAATCGATAGAACCAGCAGCAATGGTCGACTGATTGATAAAATTGAACAAATTTGACCCTTGATCAAAAACCGCATTAAAACCCGCATTTGGACCTTCCAAAACCGTGATGTCCTTTGTGATGGTATTCGTACAACCATCTACCGTAGTTACGTTTAAAGTCACGGTGTGCGCACCTGCTGTAAACTGCGAACTATCCGTTTGATTATTACCAAAATCGCCATTTCCAAAATCCCAAGCGTACGTGGAAATAGTAGAACCATTATAGGTAGCAGGGTAGGTAAACACGATGTCGTTGTTTGTACACAGTGGACTCCCGCTGACCATTTGAATGGGTTGTGATGGAGCTTCAAACTTATGAGAACTCACATCCCCATCAAAAAGAGTCGTAACATTGGAGAAATCAGT
Source organism: Chryseobacterium gleum (assembly GCA_945860065.1). Lineage (GTDB taxonomy): Bacteria > Bacteroidota > Bacteroidia > Flavobacteriales_D > Crocinitomicaceae > UBA952. The sequence goes on from CAMAPI010000022.1 coordinate 11,762, forward strand.
TTGTGTAATTTGCGTACACGCTGTTGCCAATTGAAATTTCAATTTGATAACAGGAATATTCGCTGGAATAGTGAAAGTGATGGATGTACCAGAACTCGTATTACTTAAATAAAGATTGGCTGAATTAAAATTACTAAACGCATCTAATCCTGGAATTAAACTAGAAGTAGAAACGTAGGTCAGTTTGTTCAGGTTAAATTGAAACCAAAAATCGAATGAAGTAATCCCCGTATTTGTCGATTTCAAAATAACGGGAAATTCAATGTAGTTGATTCCAGCTACATTATTAAAAACTGCTTGATTGATATCGAAAACAATGGTGTCATTTAACGCTTTTTCATGCTGTGGTTTCTGCAAATGAGATTGCGCAGAAACAACTTGCTGAAAACAAATAGTAAGGAGTAAAATAAGAATTTTTTTCATGTTGTTGACGATTTTAATTTAAACAAAAGAAGCCGCAACCTTTCGGTTGCGACTTTTTTGCGATAAAAAAAATGAAGAAAAATTACTTTTCAATAACGATTCTTTTTGTTGTACTGAATGTTTCATTTTGTACACGTACCAAATAAACACCCGCTTCAACGTTGTTTAAGTCGATGTTCACTTTTCCATTAGAAGAGATCACTTGACTTGCAGTAATTTGTTTTCCATTCATGTCGTATACATCAACGATTGCGTTTTCTGTCGCTTGTACAGAGAATGCACCGTTAGATGGATTCGGGTAGATAGAAACATTAAATACAGATTGAATTGCTTCACTTGATTTCTCAAATTTCACATCAACTGGCTTTCCGTTAATTAAAGCTAACTCAGCAATGATGTCTTTTTCAGAAATTGTTTCGTTGTTTGATTGAAGAACCAACTCAGCTACAGTAGATCCTACTGTGAAGTTAGCTACATCGAATCCTGTGAAACGAAGTGTACGATCTGCTTCATTCATGAATGAACTTGCTTCCATTCCTACAGCGACATTGTTTAATTCAGAGAAAGAAACATTGTTTTCGTTGAAACGTACCGCGAAGTCTAATGCATTTGCTGATTCAGTTGATTCGAAAGAAACTGGGATTCTGAATGTATTTCCTTCTTTCACAGCTGAAGCTAAGTCTAATACTACTGCTCCATTTTCAGATTTCAACAATCCGTTAGCAGTAAACGTAGCGTAACTCGCATTCACGTCACCTAACATGATTCCTTTGTATGTTTCTGTCTCAACGATTGGACACGAAGCGTAGTTCGTTACTTTCGCAGCCAAGTTAAATGGTGCAACTGGAACATTAGCTTTTGAATAACCTGAGTTATCATTAGCCGGGAACGTAGCTGAGATTTGGTAAGCTGCAAGAGCCAAACGAGTTTGGTCAACAAATACCCAATCTTTAGATGGTTGTCCGTTAGAAACACCAGCAGAAGTATAGTTCCATGCTTGACGGTATTCAGGGATTAATAAAGTAGCACGTTGTTTCATTTGAGAAACATCTCCCGCACTAATTACTCCATCCAAGTTTACGTCTAATGCCATGATTTGGAATACAGAAGGTGTAAAGTTACCATTCAACAACAAGGTCTTAGCCAATACCGCATCCGCTGCATTTACCAATAACTGAACTGTTGTAGAAGCTGCGATATCACGCTCGATACGCAAGTCTTGTCCATTCAATAACGAGTGTGTAAACACACCTGATGTATTTGGTTGAACTGCTGTTGTAGAAACAAAAGATACTGCTGTTGTAGATAATGCAGCTGTTGTAGCAGCGGACAACGTAACTGTTGTTCCTGAAATACTTGCTACCGTTGTTCCTGCTGGAACACCATTCGCAACAACAACCATACCTGAAGCCAAACCTGTAGCAGAAGCTACCGTTAATGTAGTTAAACCTGAAGTACCAGTAGCTGTTGTAGACACTGAACCTTTAACATCAGTTTTCAAGTATGTACTTGGATTAGCTACATCGTATTTGATTGCTTGGTTATCAGACCAGAATTCTAAATTAGAAACATACGTCGTATTTTTAACTGAATATGCTGTACCAGAAGTACCTGGTTTCTGCGTTACACCTGTTATGTAACTTTCTTGAACTGCCAAGTTTGAGAATATCGCGTTATCAACTGCAGCGAAAGCTGTTGTTTTAGTGAATTCAATACAGAAAAGGTCTTTACCACCAGTACCAGCGAATTCAGCAGTTGATGGAGCTGTGCCATTCAAGTTCAAGGTGATTTGCATTGTTCCAGTATTAGCACCTGTTCCGATTGAAATAGCAGATTCCACATAGTTTGGATTGATCAAACCGTTAGTTGTACCAGCTAAGGTAATGTTACCTGTTGGTGTTACTTTCGTTGCATCGTAGCTTAATGAAATATCATAACCAATTACGTTATCTACCGTGTAGTTACTTGCTGAAGCAACAGTCATGCAGTATGTCGTTGCATCACAGTTTTGAGTAAGGTCTTTCACTTTGTAAGACAATGCATTTGGATCCGCGATATCAACTGATGCAGATGATGAATTCGTAATTGCTCCGTATGTATCCGTTGCTTTCGCATAGAACGTGTGCGTTCCAGGACTTGCCGTATAAGAATACGTGTAAGAACCACTAGCCAAAGTTCCAGAACCAACCAATGCATTATCTACATAAAACTGAACTGAAGTAATTCCGTTAGCATCCGATGCCGTTGCAGCTAAACTCATTACAAGTGTTGCAGTTGGGTTTCCAACAGCAATTAATGACAATCCATTTGTTGGATACGTCAAAGAACATACTGGAGGTGTATTCGCTGTAACGTTAAACGTAATCGCTGAAGAAGTTGTCGACAAAGGCGTAGAATAGCTATCTGTTGCTGTTGCCGTTACTGAAAATGCTCCAGGTGCAGCATTTGTAGGAATCGTGTAAGTTGCAGTATATACGTTACCACTTCCACCATTCGATGCTGTAATAGCTGAACCACCATTTACAGAGAAGGAAACAGAAGCTACCGTTCCGTCGTTGTCAACTGCATTACAAGAAAGGTTTACTGTTTGACCAGGGTAAAATTGTGTGGTAGTCGTAGCTGTTAAAGCGGTAATAACTGGTGCTTGATTCGCTGCAACTGTGAACGTTAATGCGCTTGAAGTAGTTGATGCACAATCGTTGTCTGTAGCTTTTACTGTAATTGAATAAGAACCATTTGTTGGAGTAAATGTATACGTGTAGTTTGGCGCAGTACCACCAACTGTACCACCTGTCAATAATGTTGTACCGTTATAAAATTGTACTGAACTTACTGTACCATTATCCGTTACATTTGCTGATAACGTTACTGAAGTTCCCGAAATGATTCCAGATGTAGATGGATTAGCAGTGAAAGCAGTAATACTAGGAGGCGTGTTAGCTGCTAATGCCAAAGCTGAAAACGCTTGCTCGCCAGAACCGGGAGTTGCTGGAACATAAACTTCTACTGCAGTAGTTAACATATTTTTTATCTGGATATTTAACGCAAAGGTTAAAACTCCATCTGTTGTAAATTGACCAATCAATACATGATTTGTTGAAGTTGGACCCGCAGTAAAACTTTGAGAGAAAAGGGAACCTCCATTCATTGTAAATGTTTGGCCATTAGATGATTGAGCAAAGTCATGTTGAAAGACATTCAATGACGGAACACCTAAATTTGAATATGCAGTATTAGCAGCTGTCATCATACCATCTTTTCCTCCCGAACCATTAATTGGACTTCCGAAACAACCCGCTGGATTATTCAATAATAAAGATGTAGATGTTAAAATTGTTCCATCAGTATCTTCTGTTTTGAGAACTCCTTGTTTTCCAGTTGCAACTTGACCTATCGAAAGATAAGAGTCAAGTGCGGTTGTATTTGTATTCCAATTGCTGGTTGAAACACCAGACATAACATCAACCCCATTCGCATCATTGAAAAACTTGGTTGTTGTAGTCACAGTTAAAGGATGTGTTGCATCACCCCAAACATTGGTTAATTTATAATTCGTAGCCAAATTTGCATATACTCGATAAACCGTTGCGCCTGAAATCAATGGAGCAGTAACAGTACCATTTGTTGCATGTGCCGCAACATCGGCAGAGTTAGCTTGGTAGTATTTTTCTACCACAATCCCTTCTAATCCTTGAGCAAAAGAGTTTGCAGAAAGAAATAAAACGAATATCTTCGATATTAAATTAAATTTTTTCATAAGTTTTTTTTTAAAAAGCGCTCACCAGTTTTCGAAGGCAGATGAGCGCTTTGTTTTTTTATAAATTTTAGTTACAAGATGATCCGAATTGACCAGAGAAAATCAAGAAATCCGAAACGTTAGTTACTCCATCATTGTTAATATCTGTAGGACAAGCAAGAACACCACTTGTAGAATTCAACACTTGAGAGTACGTCCAATCTGACAACCAGTTTTCGTTGTTTGCACTTGGAGCAAATGCACCACGGTAGTTCGCTGGAGAGAAGAATCCATCCATTGGAGCTTGAGCACATGTTGTACTTCCTGCAGTACCTAACTGAAACTGTGTAACACCTACATTAGGAACTACGTCATTTTTAGTTGTAATTGCATTTGTTGATCCATTGATTGCAAAAGCATATTTGAAACCAGCTGTTTCACCTGTTGTTTGGTCTAATGTTAGGTTTCCGTCAGCTATAAACTGTGTAGTATTTGATCCGACCACAGTACCTGTTGATGCCAAAGAAGAGGCATTTTGAACCATTGGATAGGTAACTCCAATAAAGGTATTACATTTTACTTCTAATGAACCTGTACTGTTACCACCAGTGTTTGGAGACATAGCCCAATTCTGAAAAGAATTCTGTGTAGGATTACTTCCAGTATTTGCAGTTTCCACGTTTAATCCATTATTGAAATGAGCAAATACAGAATTTTTTAACGTTCCTTTCGCTCCCTCTTTGAAATTCATTGCAGCAACAGCTCTGTTGTCAGCAGTTCCAGCCGTCTTTGCATTCCCTAATATAGTAGCGTTATAGATCGTTGGATTGGAAGGGTTTAAATTTTGAGCATTATCTCCTCCATCACATTCAAAACCATTATCGTTATCGGCACTTACATTACTTGTTACGTCTGCTTTCATTCCAAATAAGAATTGAGCTTTACCTGTCCAACCTAAATCGTAGTCATACATATCATCGTTTCCGTACAATGTAGTACAATACTTTAAGTTTACAGTACCACCGAAAATTTCGATGTTGTCATCCGCACAAGAAACGATTTCGATGTGCTCGATTTTTGTTCCACGTCCAACAGAAGCCAATGTTAAACCATTGATTTCAGAACCAACTAATAAGTTTGCACCTGAGTGACGAATGGAAACATATGTCATGATACCTGAATTATCGTCATCTTCGAATGTTGCAGCACCACCTGAAACTAAATAAGGAGCTGCATAATTTATCCAAACACTACCTCCAATATTTTGGAATGCCCCAGTTCCACTAGCATACGGAAGTGTAGTTGTTGTGTAAGTAAAATAATTTCCAGTGAAGTTTGTGGGTAACGCTGGAAATGTCCCAACGATGGTTATAGCGGCTCCGGTATTAATAGAACTAGAAAGTGCAGAACTTATTTTTACTCTTGGTTGATTTGAAGAATATGGTGAAGATGTGCTTATCTCTGAAACAGTTCCTATTTGGACACCTCCAACAAATACAGGTTGTCCAACTAGGATGTCTGAGTTTGCAACGGAAGAACTAGTAAATGTTATGTACAAACTTCCTGATGCATTTGCTGAACTTCCTAAATTCGCTGCTGCATTAAATACCATGTCATACGTTGCGGGAAGAGTACCTCCACTATATGCCGCATTACTAATATTCGAAGGAAGAGATGTAGCAACGCCAAACTGATCTTGTGGATAAGATGAAGCAAATCCTTCTAGAACTCCCAGTCCATCAGCTGCAGCTAACTTACCCTGCGCTCCCGGAATAAATGGACCGTTTTGAGCTAATGTTAGGTTATTTGACGCTTTACCACAAATTAATACTCCACCCCACATACCTTTATTATTCACTGGATATGTTCCGTTTAATGGGTCTGCGAATGCAGTGAAAATGATTGGACATTCTTCTACACCAGGTGCAATGATTTTTCCACCACGCTCAATGATTAATGCTGTTGCAGCAGCAGCAGATCCAGCCACCGCTCCTTTAATTACTGTACCTGGTTGAATTGTTAATGTTGATCCTGAACCAATATACAACTTCTCATCAAGAGTCCACGTTTTGTCACATGTTAAAACAACATTTTGACCTCCTAAAAGTTCCTTTCCATATGCAGCTGCAGGAAGGGTTGTCCAAGTTCCTGCTGTAGTGATAGAAACAACTGATCTGCCTGAATAAGCTGGACAACCACAAGCTGCACCAATGTTTGTTTGGGCAACGATTTCATTCCCCGTGAAAAATGACAACGCAGCGAGAGCAGCGAGTCTTAAAATAGGTTTTTTTGTTTTCATTCTTTTAAATTTAAAGTTTACAAAGCAAATTTAGAGGAGAATTACAAAGCATTGATTAAGGCAAAATGAAGTGTTTGATAAGTTTATGTTGGGCGAATGTTGGGTTTTTGCAAACTATGGATGAAGGGAATGTAAAGGGAGTGTTAATCGTTTTAATGTTGATAGTTATCGTTTAAGGTTGAAAGTTTTGATGTGGAAATGCAAGATTTTCAGTCCGCCACGGCGGAGAGAAACAGAGCGATGAACAAAGCGAGAAACAGAGCGAGAGCGTTCGCCTTCGGGGGAGCGAGAGCGGAATACAGATCGAGAAAGAGTACGGAGAGCGTCCGGATTTGAAGCTAGTGTTACTTCGGTGGAAGGTTTTAAAGTGCTTTGCGGAAGCCTAAGAATAGTCCTAGTGAGAAAGGAAGTCTGTTTACAGATCCTTGTGCGATGCGGAGTACTTGTTGACGGTAGTTTAGGCCGAGTTCGAGAGAACACTTGTTTCCCAAATAGCGGTCGTATGAAACTTGTGCGCCAAAGGCAAGTCCTAGTTTGCGAAGGGATTCATCATTGATCGTGGTTTTGTTTAGTGCAACATCGTCGATGCCTTGGTATAGTGCTCTTGAACGAATCATGTAGGTGATTTGTGGACCTGCACCAAAAATCACATTGGCGTTCTCGGTAGGAACAGCATAGCGGAGGGTTAAGGGCAAATCTATAAATTGGTAGTTGATTTTGAACGATTGAAATCCCTCTAAATTTCTGAGTGTATGTCCGCTCTGGTTAAAAACAAAACCACTTCTCAGGCTCAGTTTATCTGAGAAGCCGTAATCCGCACTTAATCCGTAAGAATATCCGTTTGTCCATGATTCCGTTGAATCTAGCTCCTTTTTCAGCCAACTCATAGAGGCATCAGAACTGGTGAAACGGTAAGTTGCTGCACCACCTCCAAGTACACCAAGGGTCCATGGACTTGTTTCTTTCGTACCCTGTGCGAATAAGGTAGTATTTAATAGGATAAATAAACAGAATAATCGGATCATCTTTTCTTTTTTAGTCTTTTACACAACGAATGCTCATTCCATACTGCGGATAAGTCGTTTGTCTGAAAATGTTTTTCTTTTGGTAATCAAAATAACGGTAATAAGCATGTCCGTTTGCGGTAGAAGTTGCTGTCCAGAAAAAAGCAGTGTACCCGAAGGTCATTTCTCCTGAAAATAAACGGCAACCCGCTGGTAAAATAGAAAAATCATAGGTATCCATTCCAAATGGGACCGTTCCTGTTTGCCATCCTTCTAAATTCTTATTCAATAAAAGTTCTGCTTCATTTGTACCACGCCAAGCTAATTGATTTGACTGACTTTCGGTCATTCCGATGGTTTTCTCCAAAGTTTTCCATTCTTCATCCGTAGGAATGTGCCAGCCAGCAGGAGCTAACTTTCGGGAATCTTGTACCGCAAAGCTATTATAATAACAGCCGTAAAGCGTGTCATTCAAAACACTGTAAGCAGGCGCAGTTGCATTCGACCAAACTGAATCTTGGTCCACATTTCCGACATTGGTAATCGCAGACCCATCCTGAAACTGCTTCACGCGTAAATTCTCACACATCCACCATTGATCGCCAATTTTCACGGTTTTGTAAGAATTGCCATCCGCATCACTTACGGTGCCATATTCAATAAGAGTTATTGTTTCTTTTTTACACGCTTGCAAACCTAGCATAAGAAAAACAACTAAAAAGAGTATATGCTTCATGGTTTAATTTTTAAATAACAATTGTGTTTGTACTTGCTCTCCGATTTGTACCTTGATGTGGTACAGTCCTTTTTCAGCAGTTGATAACTGCAATAACGTACCTGTCAAAATCGAGCTTGGAGAAAATGTGTTTTCATATACTTTCACTCCAAATGTATTAAAGACCTCCACTTGGATCGCTTCATTTGCCATTCCACTGTATACATCAAGAAAGAAATTTTCACTACTTGGATTTGGGTACACTAAAAACTCGAAGTTTTCGCCACGTAATGCCGGACAAACAATCGCAATGTCTCGGTTATTACATTTCCCTGGATAGCAACATAAATTGGATACATTGACATTCACTGCTGAATCGTAGTTACAGGCCATGGTATCCATGCAACCAATAATGATTGGAGTGATGCAAGCTCCCGGTTCAAGGCAAGCTACATTTGGATCGAATTCTAAGTAGTTCGAATTATTACACCCACACGTGGACGGATAAATCAAATACGGATTAAACACTTCACCTGATAAAATCGTGTCATTGGAAGAAACATAGCGTATTGTTTCCATATTAGACCCGTTCCAAACATCCACTTCTATATTCAGTTGGAAAGTCAAGTCACCAGTTGTGGTCAATTGAGCGACAAGTACTTGATTACTATCCGCGAAAAGCCCTGAAACACCCGTATTCGCTAAAAAAAAGTTGTTTGACGTAAATTCATTTGAACTTTGAAGAGATCCGAAAATAGTTGAATCGTTTCCTGTTGTAAAATCTAAGACACCGAAATGAGTCCATGTTGTTGGAATTGTAGCCATCGTATCCATTCCATCTGCTTGCGTTAAGGGAATACCTGCTAAAGGATCGTTGTTCGATAATAATCCAGTTGAAATCAATTCAGATCCACCGTCATTATTTGTACCTCCAATAAATGAACCATCTACATCTTGGTTCTTTAAAATACCAAAATACGTTTTGGCTGCTTGTGTTTTTGTCGTTTGACCTAAAGTCAACCATGAGTCTAATGCCACAGTCCCCTCTAAATAGCGGTTTTTCACGCAGTCCTTTGCGAAAGTCTGACCATCACTTTCGTGGTTAAAAAAGGGCGCTGTACTTTGAATGGAAAATAGATGATTCATATCCCCGTAGATTTTTTTCAAGATACTTCCAGGAGCTAAATCTACATAAATGCGGTAAGTAGTTGATCCGACAGAAAGTCCACCACCCAAAGTGTCAGTAGCATCATTTGCATCCGAGATATAATACCTCTCGACAATTACCTTTTGCAGCTGTGCATTTCCATTCAAATGAAAAAGCAGAGTCAAACAAAAAACTAAACTAAGTTGCGTTATTTTCATTTTTTATAATTTGTAAGATAATCCAAGTTGAAACGTTGATCCATAACGGAAACGGTCGAAATCAACATATCCTGCAGGTGTTTTATAGGCTCTCAAAACAGGAGCATTTAGTAGGTCACGGATGGTTAAACTTGTTGAGAAATGCGTTCCAAGTGTCTTGGTGATTTTAATGTCCACTGTATTTCTAGGCATCTCATACACATCTGGTCGCCCCTTTAAAATTCCGGTTAATACCAATCGTGGACCTTGCACATTGTAACTAACTGTTGCCGTTAGACCAAGCGTATCTGACGTATAACTCAAAATTCCATTTAAAATGTACGGTGCTTGTCCAAACATCGTGCGCTCTACGGTATCAATAGGAGTGTATAAACTTTGATTGTTTGGCAAAATAACTAAGTCTTTGCGGATGAACTGCGAATAGGATTTAACCACCGTTACATTTCCGCGAAATTCAAAGTTTTTACCAAGTTGTTTTTTTCCTTCCAATTCAAGACCAGCCACATACGAATTTTCGTTGTTATCCCAAGTAATACCCGATGCACCAAAACCCATTTCAATGTGGTTCGTGAAATCTTTGTAAAAGGCACTCACAGAAATATTATCTCCTCCTTTAAAGTAATTCTCAAATCGGAAATCATAATTATAAATCTCAACCATTTTAAGGTTCGAATTCCCATAAATCAAGGTTCTAAACTCATTGTCGTAAACAGCAGCATCACTCATTTCTCGTAAATTTGGACGTGCTACCGTTTGACTAAAATTCAAACGAAAGTTTGCTGTGTTTTTCTTATTGATGAGTTTATAAATTAAACTTCCAGAAGGAAGGAAGTTCGCTTGATCAATCACACCAGGATTGATTAGTGGAAATCCAGCTGAATTATACCTTCTTGCATCATTTCGTTCGTATCCTAATAGGTCGTATTTGTAAACATCCGATAACAAATCTACTTTCTCCACTCTTAGTCCACCATTAAAACGGAGGTTTTTAGTGAATTCAAAATCAAGTAAAGCAAATGTTGATTTTATCGCTGTTTGACCAAAGGTATAGTTCCAATCCCATTTACGTTGTTCGTAGAAAAATCCGAGTTGACCGTTGTTCATCGTAAACTTGTCATCTGATAAATAGGCATTGATGTCATCATTTTGTAATGAAGGCAAACTCGCATTTCCAGCTGATAAGAAATATTCCTCCATACTAGAGTTTCTTGTCGTTAACTGATATGCTCCACCTAATTTTACCTTTCTAACCAATTTTACCGCTTCTTTCGCAAGTGGTACTTCGATTTGAAAACGTGTGTCTAACAAATTTTCATCTAAATAGCGGTAGTAACGTCTAATTCCATCGTCCGCATTCGGTGAAAACTGAAAGCCTGGAGTGATTTCGTTTCCTTGTCTAAAAGCGACATATTGTGTCAATTTAAAATCAGGCGCGGTACTTTGGCCACCCGTGTAAGAAGCATTCACATCCAATTTAATTTTTGACTTTGGCAAAACATGCTGGCTTGCGAATTGATAAATCTTTTGCTGGCGTTGCTCATAAAATATGTTTTTTCGCACACGTATTTCTTCTGCGTCATTTCTTAAGTCCCACTGAGTAGAGAAGTTTGCTACATCATTTGTTGCCGTAATATTCGGCATAATGAGTAAGGACATTTTATTGTAATCGTTCAACTTATATGCTAAATTCAAGAGCATGCTCCACGAATTTGTTTCACGGCTGATTTTAGCTTCATCAACAAAATCCAAGGCATAATTCAATTCTTCCGGTAAAATTCGCTGTGAAATGCCATTTGGATCAAAACGTACGGTGTTTCCATAACGCAAACCAAAAAAGTACCCCAATTGCTTACCAAATAATTTCACCTGATCTCCTACACTAAAATTCTGAGTGAAATTTAAGGGTGCTTTGCGAAGAATGGTATTCCAATTATTAGCAAAACCATTGGTGTAATTTGTTCCCTCCGGATTAATCAAGTCAAATGCTTGCGGAGCATATTGTTGGTCGTAAGTATTTAAGGCATTTTGATATGCCACATTGTCGTTGATTTGACCTGCACTGAGCAAGCCTAATTGCACCAAGCCCAAACGCATGTACGTACTTTCTTCTGAACTTCCGTCTTTCCAACCCGTCACTCCAATTGATTGAAAATAATCACCTAAGCCTAAAGCAAGCATTTCTTGGTAATTACTTGGAGCAAGAATGGGTTGCGTAATTTGTTCATTTCGATCCTCACGTTGGCGAAGTCCACCATCAAAACCTAACCAATCGGTTCCACTTCGCTCAGATGTGATGATATTTTTAAAACTAGTCTGTGCATTGTAACCTAGGGATGTTTCAACATTCACCGTTAATTTGTCTGGATAATCTTTCGTTTCCACCGAAATATAAGCTCCAGCCCAATCGCCTGGTAAATCTGGACTTGCCGTTTTGGAAATAATTATGTTATCAACAAGACTTGCCGGGAAAATATCCAACTTGATGTTGTTCGTTAAAGGATCCAAGGTCGGAATGCGTGAACCATTCAAGGTAGTTTTAACATAACGGTCACCGATTCCACGAACGGTAATGAGCCCACCATTCGTTGACACACCTGAAACACGTGCTACCGCAGCGGTTACATTAGCATCTCCCGTTTTTTTCATCGTTTCCGACGAAATGTAGTCAATCGTTGTTGCCGAATTCAACTTGATTTTCTCCATGTAATAATCGTTGGCCTTCACCTGTTTAATACCTACAGTAATCTGCTTTTCGTTTTTTGTCGTATTGCGCGGATTAATCGTAATATTTTTGACCAATACTTCTTTGTCCTTGATTTGAATGCTTTCAATCAGGGTATCGTGGGCGTAATGCGTAAAGCGCACTTTATACAAGGCATTATCCGGAATATTCAAGGTGAAATTTCCATCCAAGTCCGTTTTGGTGATCACCGCTTTGTTCTCCAACAAGAGAATTTTCACTTCCATCACCGATTCCCCGTTTGGATCCGTCACCTTACCACGAAAAGTACCTTGCGCGTAACTTGTCGTTACACCTAAAAACAATAAGAAAAGAAGAATTGGACCGCGCATTGTTTAGTTTTTAATCAATTTGCTTGTGCTCACGATGCCATCTTGCGTCATCGTCACTAAGTAAATTCCTGTTTGTAAGTTTGACGCATCCACCTGTGTCGTTTTCGCGTTTGAATGACCAGAAACAACTGTTTTTCCACTTAAGTCGGTAACCGTGTAATCAAAATTAGATTGAGTCATGTTTCCTGTTTGACGAATGGCAAAAGATTCGCTAGTTGGATTCGGGTATACGGTGTAATCAATTGAAAGTGCTGATTGCGAAATTGTTTCTTCGATTCCTACTCCGCCATTTGGATTAGAGTTATATGTTAGCGTAGTATCCGTTAACTCCGTTCCTGTAGGTGTATCGGCAACATATAATTCAGTAACTCCTGCTGTAGGAGTCAAGATTTGTAAGTTTAATTTAAAACTGAAGTCACCGTTTGTGGTAAATTGTCCGATTAAAACATGATTCGAAGCAGTTACTCCTTCAACGCCGCCAAGTACATATACTGCACCGTTGGTAGTTGTAAGTATTGATCCGGCTGTTTGATCAAAGACATCTAATTCGGTTGAAAAACCTAGACCACCAGGTACGCTTGGGATCCCTGGCATCAAACCATCTGACGAGTTCGCCCCAGTAATAGGTAAACCCATTTGAGAATCTATATTTGCCAAAATCCCTTGCAAATTACCTATAGACCCATCTGTGTCTTCCGATTTCAACACACCCATTAGACCATTTGCAACACCACCCATGGATAAGTAGGAATCAATCATCGTGGTGTTTTTCTTCGTATTATTCACACTTGTTCCTTGGTACAATTTAAATCCATAGTTTGGATCATTATAAAAAGCTGTAGTAGTTTCTATATTTAAAGGATGTGTGGCATCTCCATAAAGATTGACCAATTTATAACCTGGTAATAAATTTGCATATACTCGGTACGTGGTTGAACCAACATACAATGGATAAACTGCTCCATTGTTAACAGCATCAATTGAATCTGCTGCATTAGAGATATAAAATTTCTCTACCACAACTCCTTCTAAACCTACCTGAGCAGTCGTTTTAGTTAAGAATCCGGATAGAGCAAGAAAGCTAATAGAAAGTACAATTTTTTTCATAGTATTTGGATATAGTGGTTTTTATTTATTTGATATTAAGGATTTATGTAAGACCTCTTTTTCAATGGGATCTTTCGCAACATAGTTAACAACACTTCCGTCAGCATTGCGAAGCATCAGGTTTAATTCGTAACTCAATTGACCTTTTGTGGTGATTTGAGCAATGAGCACAGTGTTTGAGCCTGAGGAATCTACACCACTCACTCCTTTACCCATGCAAGCCCAAGCGCCATTTTCGATTCGAAACGAATTTCCTGTTGTTTCGGATCCTAAAACCCGCACTTCTGAGTCTATGTGGTACATGGTGATTTTTGGAAGGTCTTCAGTCCGTAGAAATCCATCGCGCTTTTGTAGAGCATAGCCCATTTCCTTTTTATCCGATAGTAAAAATCCTTTTTCAAAAGGATTCACTGTTCCGAAATCTTTCAGTGTGTCAGCTTCTTTCAACACACCCATGTATGCTTCTCCAGCAGGACCAATCGTTATCCATGAATCCAATGCGGTGATGTTTTTTTTATACGATCTTTCAGGAATTCTTAACGGATGTTCAGCACCGTTATCTAAATGATTGTATATTAATTCTGTAGATTTTATTTCCAATGGATGACCCGGAGCTCCATATGCTGCCATAAAGTGACAACCTGGCGCCATATCAACATAAATTCTGTAGGTTGTACTTCCCACCGGTAAATCACCGCTCAAATGTTTTTTCGCATTGTCTTTTTTTGTAGAAACATAGTATTTCTCTACGATGATTCCTTCTAATGCATCTTGAGCGTACATGCTCACAAAAGACATAATTAGAAAAACAAAAAGACTGGTTTTTTTCATAGTGCAAGTTTACGGCAACTATACTTATTAAAGATTAAAATCAGATTAACAATAAATGAAAAACATATTAAGCGAATTTACGTTGACCGTTTTTCGTTTAACAGTTTACAAGTTAAATTCAAAATGATCAAAAACTGTGTATCGTTTGAACGTGAACTGTTTTTTAATTCAAAAAGAACGTTGATCGTTTTCACCATTTTGAATTATACAACGAAAGACGACAAACAACAAACGTTCTTTTTTAATTAACACAACGTTTAAACGATAAACAATGAACGGACGTTCACGTTCTTTTTTAATTAATACAACGTTTAAACAATAAACAACGAACGGACGTTCACGTTCTTTTTAAATTATCAGAGACATAAACCATTAATAAAATCCAAGGTACATTAAAGCTATTCTGCTACCTTTGTGCCAAGAATCGAAAATGAAATTTGGAGCGATAGACATAGGAACCAATGCAGCACGTTTACTCGTAGGCGAAGTATGTTACGATGGTGATCATGCCTACGTAAAGAAACATTCCTATTCGCGTATTCCCTTGCGCCTCGGCGAAGAAGTTTTCGACCAAGGACGCCTATCGAAAAAGAAAATCGATCAATTTGTTGATTGCATTCAAGCTTTTAAGTTAATTGCGCACATTTTCGAAGTGGAGCAACTGCGCGCTGTAGCCACTTCAGCCATGCGCGAAGCAAGCAATGGAATGAAAGTCCAAGAGAGAATCAAGGAGAAAACCGGCGTGAACATCGAGATCATTTCTGGTCAAACCGAAGCTGAACTCATCTTTGGCACGTTCTTTCTGATTGACTTCGATCAATCCCAGCCATTTATGGTCATCGACGTTGGTGGAGGAAGCACCGAAATCAGTGTCTTCGAAAACGGACAGAAAAGCACTTCTCGTTCCTTCGAACTGGGAACCATCCGCATGCTACGCGGAAAAGTGTCCAAAAAAATCTGGACAGATATCAGTACCTGGATTGAATCCGAAGTGGATTCATCGATTCCACACCGTTTATTCGGTACCGGTGGAAACATCAATAAAGTCCACAAAATGGTTGGCTTAAAGGACAAGGATTCCTTAAGTATGACAAAAATGAACTCTTTAATGAATAAACTAGGGAAGCTAACCGTCGAGGAACGCATCGATCAGTTTCAACTGAAACCCGATCGCGCAGATGTTATTGTTCCAGCTTTGGAGATCTATTTATTTGTCATGGGAAAGTTAGGCATCCAACAAATCGATGTTCCTAAAATTGGATTGTCCGACGGAATGATTTACGACATGTACCTGAAAACACAAGAATTACCGAGTACATCTTCCTTCAATCTTCCCGGAACAATCTGAACACAAGTTTTGGAATCTAACTGAATTTATTGTTATCTTTGCACCCTGAATGCCCCGGTGGCGGAACTGGTAGACGCGCTGGATTCAAAATCCTGTTCTTTCGGGAGTGCCGGTTCGATTCCGGCCCGGGGTACATAAAAGCAGAGTGAGAAACAGAGCAATAGCGAAGTTTGGAACTCTGCTTTTTTTCGTTAAGACTGTGCTCCGCAGGATTTGCAACTACACACTGTGCTCCGCTGGATTTGCAATCCTGCGGAACTTTCAACACTGACTCAACAGATTTATGTTATTATTTCGTGTGTTAATCTGTTTATTTCCGATTATCTGTCTTTTTTTTGACATAATTATTTAAAAAATAGCTGTTTGTCGTACGCAGGATTGTAAACCTGCAATGCGGTTCTTAGTAACCAATTACAATTCTTGACTTTTAAAGAAATATTGCTTAACTTTAATGAAGACAGATTCGTGTCGCCTTTTCAGTTCTCACCAAATTCAAATTTCTATGAAAAAGTTGTTGTATAAATGGGATAAATACAAATTAGGACGTCGTCTTCACTACTTACAAAAACGTCTGGTTCGAGCTGAAAACAATGGGTATGAGGAGAAAATCGCGAATTATAAGCGTCTTATCAAGGATGTGCAGGAGAAATTAAAACACATTAAGGAATAAACACCTCTTCGGATTCTATGATCTGAATCCACTCCTCGACAGTTCTCGCGTCTTCGATGTGATACGCACCTGAAACCGTTCGACGCAAGGCAATTAACGTTGCGCCAGCATGTAGTTTTTTGCCGAAATCGGAAGCGATGCTTCGGATGTAGGTTCCCTTGGAACACGAAATTTCAAAGTCAATCTCTGGGAAACGGGTGGAATCGATGGTGAATGAATGAATCGTGATTTCATTTTGCTTCATTTCCACCTCTATTCCTGCGCGTGCATAATCGTAAGCGCGTTTACCGTCTATTTGCTTCGCGGAGAAAATTGGTGGTGTTTGTAGGTGCGTGCCGAGAAAGGAATTGACCACTTCCTGCATCAACTCAGATGTGATGTGGTCCGTCGGGAATTCTTGGTCGTATTCAGTTTCTAAATCGTACGATGGCGTGGTCTTTCCTAATAGAAATGTTCCGGTGTACGTTTTGTGGTCGTTGGTAAGTCCTTCGATGAGTTTGGTGTGTTTACCAATGCAAATCACTAACAATCCTGTTGCCAATGGATCCAAGGTTCCTGCGTGTCCAACCTTGATTTTTTTGACCTTTAACTGTCGCTTCAAGTTCCAACGCAGTTTATTCACTGCATCGAACGATGTCCAAGTATATGGTTTATCTACTAAAATCGTTAATCCTTCTCCTACTTCTAACATTAGCCTGCCATTTCAAGTGGAATTCCGGACAATAGCAGGATGATCAAGATTGCCCCTAGAACAATTCGGTAATAACCAAACATTCTAAATCCATTTCGATTCAAATAAGCAATAAAGGATTTAATCGCGATAAAGGCAACAACAAATGCTACTAGATTTCCGACAAGCAATAAGCCCCATTCTTTTCCTTCGGATTGAAGCAACATTTCCTTTTCGTCGTACATGCTTTTCAATGTAGCTGCGAACATGGTTGGAACGGCCAAAAAGAAGGAGAACTCAGCCGCTGCTTTTCGACTTAACTTTTGTGATAGTCCACCAATAATAGTTGCTGCAGAACGGGAAACACCTGGAATCATCGCGATGCTTTGAATCGTTCCAATAATAAACGCTGACTTAAAGGTTAAAGGAACTTCCTTCTGGTGTTCATTTTTTTCAAAAATTCGGTCAATGAATAACAGAACAATCCCTCCAACAAAAAGAGAAACACCAACCACCATGACATTTTCTAAAAGTCCGTCGATGTGTTTTTTCAATAACAATCCTAAAATTCCAGTTGGAATAAACGCAACAAATAACAAGGTGTAAAATTGAAAGCTTTGTAAAAAACGTTTGAAGTATACAACGACTACGGATAAAATGGCTCCGAATTGTATGGCAACCGTAAATAGTTTGGTAAATTCATCCGAAGCATTTCCCATGATGGTCGATGCGATAATCATGTGTCCAGTTGAGGAAATAGGGAGAAACTCCGTCAATCCTTCAATGATGGCCAAAATAATGGCTTCAAAGAA
>CAMAPI010000023.1 GCA_945860065.1 Chryseobacterium gleum
AGGATGGGAGAGTAAGTCGACGCCGATTTTAGAAACCCCGACATTCGTCAGAATATCGGGGTTTTTTTATGCCGAATTTTTCGATTGGAAACGATGCACCGCTGGATTTTCAATCCGACGAATCGTTCATCGCTTCAAATAATTGATCATAATAGGTCGATTATTGATTTTTAAATCGATTTATACAGGAATTACCTCTAAAAGTACTGCTCATAAATTGCGCATACGTTTTCAATTGATACTAAGTGTTGGTTTAAACGATTGTGGAGGCGTTTAATCGGGGAGATTTGACAGCGTTTTATCCAATTCAACTACAGAATTATTTGTTCGGGAAATAATATACGTTCGATTATATTTTCGAGGTCAAAAAAAAACCACCTATTTGGTGGTTTATTAATTTATTGAAGTGTACCAATGAGAAAAATTGCTGGAATTTTTCCAATGTCATAGTGCTTTTCCCGCCAATCTTTAACTGTTTGTGTTCTGATTTGTTCGGTAAGGAGGGTCACATTCGAGGCAATACATAGGGGTGTGTTATCACCCAAATCATTCAACATGTCTTCTAAAACATGCATGTTTCGAAATGGTGTATCCATAAAAATGTGCGTTTTTCCACTTCTCTTGGTGTCCATCTCAAAATCTTTCAATTTCTTTATACGATCCTTACGCTCTCTAGGTAAATATCCATGAAAGGAAAATTCTTGTCCAGAAAAACCACTTGCCATTAAAGCAAGTAATATAGAGGAAGGTCCAACCAAAGGAACAATTTTGATTTTTTGTGAATGCGCTAATGCAACTAATTCTGCTCCCGGATCAGCAACGCCAGGACAACCAGCTTCTGAAATAATGCCGATGTTATTACCCTTAATCAAAATCAAAAGAATTTTCATTAACTCAGATTCTTTTGTGTGTTTGTTTATGATGAAGAATTGTGAGTCATCAATGGGGAAAGTACGGTCCATTTTGCGAAGTAATCGTCGCGCTGATTTAATTTCTTCAACAGCAAAATAGCGCAAACTTGTTGCGATCTTTTGAACATCTGCAGGTAAGATATCTGAAACAGACTCTCCCCCTAATGTATTGGGTATTAAATAGATATTACCTAATTGTGCCATTTTTTATTTTGCTTAACACCACGTCTGTGGCATGATCTAATAATTGATATACTTCTTGAAAATCTTTTTCTGTTCCATAATATGGATCAGGAACAGCTCGGTTCTCCCCTGGATAGAGCTCGTTTAATAGTAAAGTAACTTTTAATTTGTCACTTGGATTTTGAGTCAAACTGATAATGTTGGCGTAGTTCTCCTCGTCCATCGCATAAATCTTATCAAAAAGTCCGAAATCGGCCACTGTAAATTGTCTGGCACGGAGTTCGTCAATATTCGTTTGATTTGCCTTTGCTGTCTGACGCATTCTTTCATCAGCTTGTTTCCCAAGATGATAATTTGCTGTTCCAGCTGAATCGACGTAAACGTCTAGATTATTTTCAATCACCTTACGACGTAACAGTCCATCGGCCATTGGAGACCTACATATATTACCTAAACATACCATGAGTATGCGTGTCATGAAGTGATTTTGAAAAGGATGGTTGTTTATTGAATCGTTAGTTTTTTCTCTAACTCTTCTAAATAATGTCTGAATTGCTTATCAGTTTCCGATAAGTTAACAACGGTTCTACAAGCATGTAAAACTGTCGCATGATCCTTACCACCGCAATGAGCCCCAATATTTGCTAAAGATGACTTAGTCATTTTTTTAGAGAAATACATAGAGATTTGTCTTGCTTGAACTACTTCGCGTTTACGTGTTTTTGATTTCAACATTTCAATTGGTAAATCAAAATAATCACAAACAACTTTTTGAATGTATTCAATGGAGACTTCGCGAGCAGTGCTGCGTACGAATTTGTCTACCATCTGCTTTGCCAACTCTAATGTAATGGCTTTTTTATTCAATGAAGCTTGAGCTAAAAGAGTATTTAACGCTCCTTCAATTTCTCTCACATTCGTGTTAATTGAATAGGCAAGGTATTCCACAACTTCTCGCGGTAATTCAATGCCACTACCATACATTTTCTTTTCTAAAATCGCAATGCGCGTTTCTAAATCAGGCGTTCCTAAATCTGCGGATAATCCCCATTTAAAACGTGAAAGCAAACGTTGTTCCATCCCTTGCATCTCTACAGGTGCTTTGTCAGATGTCAATACAATTTGTTTTCCATTTTGATGCAAGTGATTAAAAATCGAGAAAAATACATCTTGTGTTCGTTCTTTTCCTGCAAAGAATTGTACATCGTCAATGATTAATACATCAATCATTTGGTAAAAATGTACAAAGTCATTTGTGCTTTGATTTTTAATTGCATCAATGAACTGATGTGCGAATTTTTCTGACTGAACATACAGAACAGTCTTGTTCGGGAAATTATCTTTGATAGAAATCCCTATTGAATGCGCTAAGTGTGTTTTCCCTAATCCAACTCCACCATATAACAAAAGTGGATTGAATGCAGTGCCTCCAGGTTTATTCGAAACAGCATAACCCGAAGCGCGCGCTAGACGATTACATTCACCTTCTACAAAATTTTCAAAAGTGAAGTTTGGAATCAAATTCGATTCGATGTTCACTTTTTTCAATCCAGGAATGATGAATGGATTTCGAATTTGTTTTTCGTTATTGTTGATTGGTAGGTTAACAGGTGCGTTTTTTGTGTTATACGAACTATTCGCTGGTATTTTAACAGTGTAAGGATTAGATGTGCGAGAATTGTTTTCCATAACAATGCTATACTCTAAACTTCCTTCTGAGCCAAGTTCCTTCTTAACAACCTTTCTCAATAAAACAATATAATGCTGCTCTAACCATTCGTAAAAGAAATGAGAAGGCACCTGAATGGTCAAAACATTATTCTCA
Source organism: Chryseobacterium gleum (assembly GCA_945860065.1). GTDB lineage: Bacteria > Bacteroidota > Bacteroidia > Flavobacteriales_D > Crocinitomicaceae > UBA952. Next base: position 2,920 of record CAMAPI010000023.1, read on the forward strand.
AGTTTAGTAGGAATAATTGGATCGAACCAAGTTTTAAACGCTTGTAATGAAATATTATCTTTTATAACTTTCAAACAGGCATCCCATGCCGCTTCGTGACTTAAATTCATAGTTTTTAACATAATCTTATTTACACTTGCTTTCAAATAGAGCTAGAATTCTCTAAATGTGTTTTGAGATAAAGAGATAACAAATATTTACATAAAAAAGTTAAAAAAAAAATCAAATACCCCTTGATTATGTAATTTATTTTACATGTATAAGATTATTTTTAATAATATTAAACTAATCTTAAGTTCATAGCTAATATACGATTTAATAATGCTTTTGTCAAAAGATTCCCCTGATTTTTTATCTTCGTTCCATGAATGAAAAAAATGTGATCAAAAGGTTTTCAACAAAACTCCGCGTTCGATACAGTGAAACGGATAAAATGGGGTTCTGTTATTATGGAAATTATGCACAATATTTTGAGGTTGCCCGCGTTGAGGCCCTCCGTGAATTGGGAGTTGTTTATAAAAACCTGGAGCAAATTGGAATATTATTACCAGTTACTGAATTTAAAATCTCCTACAAACTCCCCGCAAGGTATGATGACCTGCTTGAGATAAAGACAACCATCACCAAATTAGAGGGAGCGAGAATCACTTTCAACTACGAAGTTTTTAATGAAGAAAATTGTAAATTGAATGAAGCGGAGACTACCTTGGTTTTTGTGGATGCGATGAGTATGAAACCGATACCTATTCCTACATTTGTCTTAAATCTTATCTTACATGAATAGTCCTAATTCATCCTTTTCATTTCATCCGTGGGATTCAATTGTTATTCAAAGTAGTTATGCTCAACGAAAAGGAGAAAAGCGAATGGGAGATTACCTGCTCAATCAAACTCTTTCGGAGGCAAAATATATAATTATAGGTATTCGCGAATGTTGCGGGCCATTAGCTAACAATGGTCGATCTGGAGCTCAATTTGCATTCTCAGCATTTGCCAACGCTTTCCTTAATTCACAAGTGCATGATGGCTATCCGAAGCAATCCATATGCATTTTAGGAGAGGTGACCGAAAATGATTTCCAAGTTCAAAGAACCGATAAAGTGAATGAGTTGGATGCTTTTTTAGGGCAAATTTTAGATAAATACCTTACTTCCAATCAGGTCCCTATTTTCATCGGGGGTGGACATAACAATGCTCTTCCAATCATGCGCTGGGCGTCAAAAAATCAAAAATTAGCTGTAATCAATTTAGATGCTCATGCGGACTTACGCTCGACGGAAGTTCGTCACAGTGGGAATTCTTTTTCAACGGCACTGGAGGAGGGTGCTTTATTACATTACTCCGTTCTTGGTCTGCATGAAGCGTATAACAATTCCTCTATTCGAGAAACATTGAAAAGCGATCAAATCTTCCATTCATTTTATGAATCGTACTTATTTCAACAGACGGATTTGTTCGAAGACCTAGCAAATATCCTTCGTCATTTTCATACGGATACGCAAGTAGGACTCGAAATCGATATGGATTCAATTGCTTATATGCCTAGCAGTGCGTTGTCTCCAAGTGGCTGGACCCTTGATCAAGTCCGACAATTTACTCACCTATTTACGAAAACTCAAAAGCAGGTTGCTTATTTGAATTTAACGGAAGCGGCACCAATTTCTGAAACTGATTCACTGATAGTGGGCAAAGCCCTGAGTTACCTAGTGCGAGATTTTACCGGAATTTAAATCCTTCTCTTGCATTCGATTTTTCTACGTTTTCTAAACTTACAACGCCATCTGTCTGGCATCCCTTCGGACTCATTGCTCGACTTGCTGTATAATTGAATTGTAAATAACATCCGTTCTTTTGAAATTTGCGTTCTAAATTGATCGGATATAGGGTGTGAAATTCGACAATACTGGATTTACTAAAAACACCTTCAATGGTAATATAAATCGGACAAGTTTCATTTTTTGAAAGATGCACTTTGCCTAAATAAGACCCTTTTATTTCAAATTCATCCGCAGTCATGATACATGGATTCGTCTGACATGATATAGCTATCAAAAGGAAAAGAAGTGAAAAAAAGAGAATTTTCATGGTTTGGTTTTATCAAATATAAAAAAAAGAGGCCCATAAAGAGCCTCTTTAAAATCAACCTGTAGCAAAGTTAATTCAGTAATTGTGTAGTTTTAACGGGCGTTTTATGAATTTGTTTCATGAAAATTAACATTTATCCTTTGATAAAGATCTGAGATCTCAAATTTGGACACGTGTGAACGGAATATATTTGCCTTTGTATGATAGTAACTTCATCTATTCAAGCATTAGTTCAACTGATTGACGACCCAGACGAGTCGGTATTTGAACATGTGCGTGACCAACTATTGAAAATTGGATCTGAAGTCATTCCCTACTTAGAAAATTCATGGGAAGCAGACTACTACGGCTTACTTTTTCAAAATCGAATCGAAACAATTATTCACGATATTCAATTTGATGAAGTCAAATCGCAATTACAAACCTGGGTTAACTCCACGGAAAAAGATTTGCTAAAAGGGGCTATAATCATTGCGAAATACCAGTATCCAGGCTTGGATGAACAAAAAATCCATGAATCGATTCAAATGATTCGTCGCGATATTTGGCTGGAATTAAACGATCATCAAACAGCATATGAGCAAGTAAAGATATTTAATAGAGTATTCTTTGGATTGCATCATTTCCAAGGCGACAACAAGAATTTTCATTCCTCCGTTAATTCTTACATCAATACAGTTATTGAATCTAAAAAAGGGAATCCATTAAGCCTTTGTTTAATTTATAGCATCGTCGCGCAATCGTTGGATTTACCCATATATGGTGTCAACTTACCAAATCACTTTGTTTTGGCCTACATGGATGTCAAATATTCTAGTTTTGCCATCAATCAACAAAATGAATTTGGTGTACTATTTTACATTAATGCTTTTTCCAAAGGAAACATTTTTGACACCACTGAAATCAAGGATTTTTTAAATGGCTTGAATTTAAATCATCACCGAGAATATTTCGAGCCTTGTTCCAATACATCTGTTATCAAGCGGATGCTCACTAATTTAATCTCTTCGTTTCAACAAGTAGGAAATATCGAAAAGGTGGAAGAGTTGAAAACATTGCGTGAATTAGTTCCTTAAGCACACCTTATTTTTCGCGATTCTTGCTAATTTTGGACAAAAGAAATTATGTCCTACTCATACTCCGTTGAAACACGTTTTTTGCGTTATGTTCAAATAGATACTACCGCGGATCCTAATTCAGCAAGTTTCCCTTCCTCTGTTAAACAGAAAGACTTGAGTAAAGTCCTAGTGGGAGAATTGAAAGACTTGGGTGTTGTGGATGCTGAGATGGATGAATGGGGCTACGTTTTTGCCACGCTACCTTCAAATTCTGACCGAAAAGATCTTCCAACCATTTGTTTTTGTTCCCATATGGATACCGCCCCTGACTGCAGTGGAACGAATGTGAAACCAATCGTACATCGAAATTATACCGGAGCTCCGATTACCTTACCCGATGATACAAGTCAAATCATTACTACTGAGAAACACCGCTACTTAGCATCCAAAATCGGTGATGATATTATCACAGCAAGTGGTTTAACACTTCTCGGAGCGGATGATAAAGCCGGTGTTGCCATCATCATGGATTTTACTCAGTACATTCAACAAAATCCGCATGTGAAACATGGTCCTATCCGTATTCTATTTACACCTGATGAAGAAGTAGGAAGAGGAGTCGAACACCTAGACATGAAACGATTGAATGCCGATTATGGTTATACCCTAGACGGTGGGCCATTGGGTGACATTGAAGACGAAACATTTTCAGCAGATGCTGTGAAAATTGCGTTTCATGGTGTTAGCGCACATCCGGGATATGCGAAAAATAAACTGGTTCATTCCATGAAATTAGCAGCTTCACTTATTGATGCGTTGCCAAAAGACTCTTGGTCTCCTGAAACAACTGCTGGACGAGAAGGATTCGTTCACCCGGTAGCAATAGAAGGTGGATTAGAGTCGACAACGGTACAATTCATAATCCGTGATCATGACACTTCAATGTTAGCGATATACGAACAGCGATTAAAGGAAATGGCCGAAGAAGTTATTTCCTCAAATCCAGGTTCCCACTTCGACTTTGAGGTAACTGAGCAGTATCGAAATATGAATGAAATTTTGAAAGAACTTCCGTTTGTAACCGATTATGCAGTCGAAGCAATGCGTAAAGCAGGGATTGAACCAAATCGCGCAATTATACGCGGCGGAACAGATGGATCAAGGTTGTCTTTTATGGGACTGCCTTGTCCAAACATCTTCACTGGAGAAATGGCCATTCATTCTCGTCAAGAATACGTATGTATTCAAGACATGCAAAAGGCTGTCGATACGTTGGTGGAATTATGTCAAATTTGGGAAAAACATCAGTAATGGACCATAAACTGCTGTTAAAGGATATTCGAAACAAAAAGTTTGAAAAAATGTACTTCCTACATGGGGAAGAGGCATATTTTATTGACTTAATTGCTGATGCTATTATGGATCAAGCTCTGGAAGAGCATGAGAGGGATTTCAATCAAACAATTCTCTATGGAAAGGACACCGAACTTTTATCCTTAATTAGCGAGCTAAAGGCCTATCCAATGATGTCGGAAAGACGACTTGTTGTTTTGAAGGAAGCCCAAGACTTCAAAAACATGGACGGATTAGAGCAATATGCAGAACATCCATCTGACACGACTATATTTGTTATATGTCACAAATACAAGACCTTCGATGCGCGTAAAAAAGTACTGAAGTCCTTTGCCAAAAATGGTACGATTTTCAAATCCGATAAAGTACGCGAATATCAATTAGCAGATTGGATAGTAAATTATGTGAAATCGACTGGATACGGAATCAATTCCAAAGCGAGTATGCTCTTAGCAGAATTTCTTGGAACTGACTTAGGTCGAATTGTCAAAGAGTTAGAAAAATTGGCCATCCTACTTCCAGCAGGTACGACCATTGACGAAACACATATTGAGTTAAATATTGGCATTTCGAAAGACTATAATGTCTTTGAATTTGTAAATGCAATTTCGACCCGAAACACGGAAAAAGCGTTTAAGATTATTCAATATTTTGAATACAATCCGAAAGCAGTGGATTTAACGTTAATCATTTCTAATTTATTCAAGTTTTTCTCTCAAATCATGCGCATCCATTTCTTGCCGAATAAATCGAGGGAGGCCGTTGCTCAATCCATTGGTGTTCACCCATTCGTCGCTGGGGAGCTGTTGCAAGCCAAGAATCAATATGACCCAAGGAAAATTGCTGCTGCCATTGAGTTGCTTCATCGCTTCGATTTAAAATCAAAAGGTGTTGGAAATTCAAGTATGACCCAGGGAGAATTGTTAAAAGAGTTGACCTACCAAATCCTTCATTAATGCACCTATTTTACGCACCGGAAATCACCGATAAATCCCAACAATATACACTCTCGGAAGAAGAGTCCAAACACAGCATTCGAGTACTTAGATTGAAAGTGGGTTCGCAAGTTGAATTGCTCAATGGCAAAGGACTTTCAGTTCTTGCAGAAATTGATGACGATCACCCCAAAAAATGTAAATTACGCATTCTCAAAACGGAATACCATCCTCGAATTTCGAATGAAATTCACTTAGCTCTTGCCCCAACTAAAAACATGGATCGCATGGAGTGGTTAATGGAAAAAGCAACGGAAATAGGCCTAAGTAAACTAACATTTTTAAAGTGTGATCACAATGAACGTGGCCAACTAAAATTGGATCGCCTAGAAAAAATCGCTATTTCTGCCATGAAACAATCCAAACGCTATTATTTACCGGAAATTTGTGAATTAGTCGCTTTTCATACCTTTGTGCAAACACATCCAAATGGATACATTGGACATTGTTATCCAGCTGCAAAAATCCCTTTGTCCACCATCTTAGAATCGAAGGTGTTTATCATCGGGCCAGAAGGAGATTTCTCAGAAAATGAAGTAAAATTAGCGCTTGAGCATGGGTATAAAGCGGTGAGCCTAAGTGACTTTAGGTTAAGAACGGAAACAGCAGCACTCGTTTCTGTGATGAAGCTCAGTTTGATTTAAGCGATTTTCGTGTATTTCTTCACGGTAAAGGCGGCTTCGTGTCGTTCGTCTTTTTCTTGTTCGAAAACAATTTGACAATTCCACTCAGCTTCATTAAATACGGGGAAATACGTCTCGGCATCGTAGGCATGGTGAACTTGCGTGATGTACATCTCATTTAGCTCAGCCGAGTCTAAAGCCACGCGGTATATTTCACCTCCTCCAATGATGAAGACGGCACGATCTTCTTCTTCTTTAAAATGCGCAAAACAAGCCGTTAAGGAGTGAAACACTAAGCAATTTGGGGCTTTGAATTCTTTGTTTCGCGTTAATATCACATTCAAGCGATTCGGAAGTGGACGGTATTTTTCTGGAATGCTATCGTAGTTTTTTCGACCCATCACCACAATTTGTCCTTGTGTTGTATCCTTGAAAAACTGCATATCCTTCGGCAAATGCCACATCAAATCATTGTTTTTCCCAATGCCTCTTTGGGCATCCATCGCTACAATCAGTGAGACTTTCATTAGATTGCTACGGCTGCTTTAATGTGTGGATGCGGATCATAATTACACAACTCGAAATCTTCAAACTTGAAATCGAATAAATTACGTATTTCAGGATTCATTTTCATAGTGGGCAAAGGACGAAATTCTCGTGACAATTGCAAATGCGCTTGTTCGATGTGATTCGAATACAAATGTGCATCTCCAAGTGTGTGAACAAAATCGCCGGCTTCTAAACCACAAACTTGAGCCATCATCATCGTGAGTAAAGCATAGGACGCGATATTAAAAGGAACTCCTAAAAAGGTATCCGCACTTCGTTGGTACAATTGACAACTTAATTTTCCATCAGCAACATAAAACTGGAAGAAAGCGTGACAAGGCGGCAAGGCCATTTTATCAATCTCACCTACATTCCAAGCTGAAACAATGATTCTTCGAGAATCAGGATTGTTTTTAATTTGATCAATGACTTGTGTAATTTGGTCGATGTGTCTTCCATCAGCAGTTGGCCAACTTCTCCATTGAGACCCATACACTGGACCTAAATTTCCGTTTTCATCCGCCCACTCATCCCAAATAGAAACATTGTTTTCTTTCAGGTAGTGAATATTCGTTTCACCTTTCAAAAACCATAAAAGCTCGTGAATGATGGAGCGTAAATGCAGTTTTTTGGTCGTTACACAAGGGAATCCTTCTTGTAGGTTGTAGCGCATTTGATAACCAAATACCGAAATTGTTCCTGTACCAGTTCGGTCCTCTTTTTTGACCCCGTGATCAAGAATGTGCTGAAGTAAATCGTGGTATTGTTTCATGGCTTTGAAGATTAGCGCTAAAATAGCCAAAATTTTACTTTTGACGTGTAAGAAGCAATCAAATCCGTTCGATTTTGTTTAATTCTTATGTTCCACAAGAAATGTTTATTTTCGTGTATGAAATGGATTATCACTTTCGTATTTTTATTTGTCATTGTGGTGGATTCTTCCGCTCAATCTTTGCGCTTAAAACGTAAGTATTGCAAAGTATATCAAGGTGAAATACCTCAATACAGTGCGCTACTCGGACAAGAAATGGTGGACATATTACCGTCAAAAATTGAATTAATTCTCAAAAAAGATAGCGTGTATCTTAGCATCGGAACGAGCCATTACAACGGAAGCTATTCGGCCGAAAAATCGCTGAATCCGGATGAAATAATCCTGGTCATGGAACGGGAAAATACAGAGATTGAGGAGCGATTTATTCTGAACCTACCGAATAAAAACATTGTTAGAAAAGGGGTTTTTCCACAGCCAGACGCCTATTTGATTCGCGTGAAAAAATCAAGAAAAAGGGATCCAAACTGAAAAAGTCGTTCCCTTGCCTAGGACGCTTTTCACATCAATCTTTCCGTGATGTGCTTCAATGATTAACTTCACATAGAAAAGTCCTAAGCCAAAACCTTTGACATCATGAACATTTCCTGTAGGCACGCGATAGAATTTATCAAAAATCAATTTGAAATTTTCCTTTTTGATTCCTATTCCATTGTCGCTGACTTCAATTAATAGTCCATTGCGTTCATTTCGTGTATGGATGTCAATAATCGCTTTGCCTTCGCAATATTTAATCGCATTGTCTAATAAATTGTAAACAACATTTGTTAAGTGAACAGGATCTGCCTGAATTTGGAAGACATCCGCACTGTAATCCAAGGAGATGACACCACCTATTTCGGTTTGATTAAACTCGAAATTATCTTTCACCTCAGCTAATAATTCGTGCACGTTGAAAGGTTCTTTGTCCAGAACGACCTGTTCTTTATCCAGTTTTGCGACGTTTAAAACACGCTCAACTTGATTTTCAAGTCGTTTGTTTTCTTTGAAAATGATACTTGCATATTTACGTATCTTCTCTTGATTTTCGTCATTTAAATCCATGCGCATTAACATTTCACTTGAAAGACTTATCGTTGAAATAGGCGTCTTTAACTCGTGCGTCATGTTGTTAATAAAGTCGGTCTTCACCTCCGACAATCTCTTTTGTCGGATGATGATTCCAAGGCTAAAGGCAAAGAAAACAATCACAAAAAGAATGATGATAATCAAATAAACCCATGGTGAGACAAATGAAGCAGCCTCGATAGGTTTTGGTTTTACGTTTGGAAAGTACACCGTAAAATAGTGGCCATCTTTGGTGAGGTTTAATGACTCAGGCGTGAGTCCCGGCAGACCTTTTTTTGTATCCGCATACATGGAATCTTTCGTGAATTTTATGAGGTTTCCGAGAACAATGGAATCGGTGAAACAATCGTAAATCCCATAAACAAAGTCTTGATGAATGTTTTGATGATACAGTTCCTTTTTTAGAAGTGTCTCGAGGTAAAAAGGCTGTAATTCTTCTGTGAACTCTACTGTAAAATGATTGCTTTTGATTTGTTTGATGGCGCCATATAAATCGGTGTGATCCGGGTGATTTGGGGAAATTTGTTCCAATACTTCGCGCAATGCACTGTGTGCTCCCTGGGAAAACTCGCGCAAATTTAAACTATCTTCCTTTTCTTGGATAGCGATGTTTTTCGCCTGTATTTCAACTGTACTGCGCATCCATACGAATTGTACCAAGAGGATACTAAAAATGGAAACAAGTCCAAGTATGACTACAGAGTTAACGGTCCAGCGATTCATCTGAACAAAGTTACGTGTTTCAATGGAAAATCAAAAGTCAATTAAAACCCCTGTACACCATTTACTGTGGTGTATTTCAAAACGTTCTTTTTCTCCGGATGAATACGGGCAAATGCGGACTGAACAGCTAAGGTCCCTTCATGGAATCCGCAAAGAATCAATTTCAATTTATTTTCATACGTATTCACATCCCCAACGGCATAAATGCCTGGAATATTCGTTGAATAATCCAAGGTATTTACTTTAATCGCGCTTTTCTCAATTTCTAATCCCCAGTCAGCTATTGGACCTAGACTTGGTTTTAAACCAAAAAGTGGAATGAAATGATCTGCGTCAATTATGATTTCACCGTTTTTTTGATGCGTCACATGGACTTTCTCTAATTGATCTGTACCGGACAATCCGGTAACTTCTGCCTCTGTAATTAAATTAATTTGACCGGATTCTGCCATATCAATGACCTTCTGCACGGAATCTAAATGACCTCGGAAAGAACTGCTTCGGTGAACCAAATGCACTTTTTTGGCGATTTTTCGTTCCGTTAAGTAAATGGACCAGTCTAATGCAGAATCACCTCCACCAGCAATGACACACACCTTGTCTAGGTAAATACTAGGATCTTTAATGATGTATTCCACTCCTTTATCTTCAAAGTCAACAATGTTACCAATAGGTGGTTTTCTTGGCTCAAATACACCAAGTCCACCTGCAATCACCACAATTGGCGCAAGGTGTTTTGTGCCTTTGATTGTCGTAACAATGAATTTATTATCATCTGTTTTTTCAATCGAAAGAGCAGCTTCTCCCAAGGTAAATCCAGGTTTGAAAGGTGCGGCTTGCTCCATTAGATTATCGATTAATTCCCCAGCTAAAATGGAGGGGAAACCTGGGATATCGTAAATCGGTTTTTTAGGGTAAATTTCTGAACATTGTCCTCCTGCCTCTGGCAAAGAGTCAATTAAGTGACAATGTAACTTTAGCAGTCCAGCTTCAAATACGGTAAAGAGTCCTACCGGACCTGCTCCTATTATGATAATATCTGTTTCGATCATATTTCTATAAAAATGCAGTGCAAAATTAGTGATTAAAAGAAGTAACAGCGAATTTTGAAGATTGTTTATTAATGAGCGGGATGAATGGGTTTATTATTCAAGATCAATTCTATCTGCCCCATCATTTCTGACGTTAATTTTTCTTGAGCATCGAGCGATTTTAAATTTTCAGTCAATTGGTATTCTTTGCTTGCGCCAAGAATAACCGTACTTACATTTGGATTTTTCAAGCACCAAGCCAAACTCATCACTGGAAGAGACATGTCAAGGTCAGCGGCTAAATCACTTAATTGTTTGACAACTGAAATGCGCTCAGGAGTCAGGTTTTTTTCTTTCAACCAATCCAATCCTTCCATTCCCAATCGTGTATCCGAAGGAAAATCTAAATTGTATTTACCACTTAAAATCCCACTTGCCAATGGAGACCATATTGTTGTGCCAAGGCCAACTGTTTTGTACACTTGAGAAAATTCTACTTCCACTTTTTGACGTGTGAATATATTGTATTCTGGTTGTTCCACAATTGGACCAATCAAATGATTCTGTTTAGCGAACATGTGTGCTTCCATAATTTCTTGTGCGCTCCATTCGGATGTTCCCCAATACAATATTTTTCCTTGCATGATTAATTGGTGCATGGACCAAACGGTTTCTTCTATAGGCGTTTGCTTATCTGGACGGTGACACAAAAATAAATCCAAATAATCCAATTGGAATCGCTTTAATGCTTGTTCGCAGGCTTCGAAAATGTGTTTGCGACTCAAACCTTTTTGCGTTGGTAATTGTCCGCCGGCCCCAAAAAATACTTTACTACTCACGATGTAACTGTCGCGCGTCCAGTTTTTCTTTTTCAGAATAGCTCCCATCACCTCCTCACTTTTTCCAAGCGCATAGATCTCTGCGTTGTCAAAGAAGTTGATTCCATTTTCATAGGCGATGTCCATTAGTCGTTCTGCAACATCGTCACCAATTTGTTTACCGAAGGTCAACCAAGACCCCAAGGAAAGTCTGCTGATTTGCAAGCCTGATTTACCTAAATTTGTATATTCCATAATCAATTTATTTCTTGAATTCGTTTTGTTTGCTGTTGTTTATAGATGCCATTCGCAATGACAACTACTATGATGACAATTGAACCTATGTAAAAGTTTAGGTTTAATAATTTATGTTCTTTTAAAATAAATATCGCAAGGATAATGGTGTAAATAGGTTCCAAATTGATACTCAAGGATACGGTAAATGCACCAAGTTTTTTGACGATTTCGATCGTCTTTAAGAAGGCGAAGGAAGTACACACGATACCTAGAAATAACAACCATAGTCCATCTGATAGCGACATCTTGAGCATTGGATAGGTGAATTTACTAGTTGCCCAAAGAACAATACTTATGAATACAATCCCAGTAATTAATTCATATAAAGTGATATGCGCTGATTCCACATCCTGCGCTATACGTCCATTGAAAACGGAAAATAAAGCCGCCATTAAGGCGGAAAACAGCCCGAAATAAAGTGCCGTTCTTTCTTGCGCACTAAAATCACTGGCAACGAAGTAAATACCAAAAATGACACATAAGCCAAAGAGAAATTCTACCCATGAAAACTTCCGCTTCATGACAATTGGCTCAAGCCAAGTCACATGTAGGGTTGTAGTGGATAGACACAAAATTCCAAGTGAGGCAGTGGATAGTTGAATACTGTAGTAAAAACTCATCCAATGTCCGGCCACGATTATTCCAACTAAAATAATTTTCCATGCATGCCTCCTAGGAAAAGAAAAGGACTTGCCTTTCCACAAGAAATAAAGCGCTAAAAATACTGCAGCAATGACAACGCGATACCACACAATGATGATGGCATCTAAATGAATCAATTTCCCAAGAATCCCTGTAAATCCCCACATTAAAATGATGAGGTGTAGCCAAATGTGGTAGCGGTATTTTTGGAACAATGTTATTTCTTATTACTCCACTCTTCGATGGATTGTTGATTCATTTTAACATAATTTTGATCACCATCTTTTTCTGCAGCTTCCATAGATATTTTGGCTGTCTCTATTGCTCCTTTGTAATCGCCATTTGCTGCTTGTAATTGCGCTTTTAACCTGGACATCCAGTAGGCACTTACTCCCTTTATCTCCACTGCTTTAGTCGACCATTCAAGGGCTTTTTTCATGTCAATTTGTTCTGCGAAGTAATAACTTGCTGCTTGATTATAATCGTTGGCAGTTACAGTACTTGCCGAAAGAACCTTTTCAATACTTGCCAGAACTTTTTCTTTGGTGTTTAGTGTAAATGGAATGGAAACTTGTGCTTTGTCCCATGTGATGGATAAAACAGCACTGTTAAATTCCATATTGTCAATCGAAATACTCAGGTTTTCCGTGAACATTGGCATTTTCTTAACCTTCGCGTTTACGGTTAGCGCAACGTTCGAAGTCTCCCATTTTTCGGGTAAACCCCAGTTCGTTGTTTCTGTATAAAAATCGATGACCCAACTATCTGAGTTCGGTGTAGCGAATAGTGCATAGCTACCTGCTCGCAATGTGTCTGAGCCAAAAATCAACGCATCACTCGTTGTTATCTTCGTATTTTCGTTTGCGCCTAATCTCCAACGCACTCCAAATGGAATTAATTCACCAAAGATTTTACGTCCATTTACCGCGGGACGCGAGTAACTAATACTAATGTCCGTTAATCCAACGCGTTGTTCAACTTTACCAACCGGACTCGCTTTTGGGGTTTGTACTTGTCCCTGCACAAAAATGGATAAACATAGGAAGCTACTAAAGATTACTTTTTTCATTTTGATCAAGTTTTATTTTGTTCTATTTATAGTATCGTTTTATTTTGTTATCGGTAATTCAAATGTGCTCTCAATTTCCCAATTCGCTCGAATTTTAACCGGAACATTGAATAACAAAACTTCCTCGGCTAATGTTTTCGTTTCAGGAGAAATCGGATCCCATTTTTCATTCTTATTTTGATCTAAAATAATCTTAAAGGTGTATTCACCTGGTAATAAATTAGGAATATCAAGTTTGTTGGTCAAATTGAAAGGAACACTGCGAATCACTTGGTTTTTCTGAATTACTTGAATGATTCCTGCATTTATCGTGTCGCTAAGTTGAATTGTTAAATCGCCGAAATCACGGTCTTGCTTCCAAGTGACTTCTTTTTGAAATGAGGTATTTTTATTTGTTGTAAGTCCTGTAATTGCTCCTTCGCTTAGGGTCAATTTTAAATTCTTCATGTATTTCTTTGGCCTAATTTCAAATTGGTTTGCCAGGTAATCCACCTCGAAAGCAACAACACTACTGTCATCTCCATTCCTTAAGGTGATTTTGGAGGTGTCAATCCACTGAATGAAATCCGTCACGGTGAAAAAAAGGCGGTCTTGTAGTCCTTCTTTTTCGATGTGTTGAATGGTGATTTTTGCAGCTTGCTGTCTGGGCGTATTTCGAACTTGAAGGGTGTCCGATTCAATGATCAGTTGCAAATCTGTTTCCTTTAACTCGCCAATGGAAATCAATAAACTATCTTCCCCAATTCCAATGAGTTGATTGATTCCAAGATCTACGCCATTCAATTTAATTGGATTACGTTGGATTTCAGCTGGAATGTGAAGCCCAATCATTCCCGGAGGAATTACACGTGCATTTTTTACTTTATCAACTTGTAATGGCAAAGAAATGGCCATTTTCAAGGTGTCGTGATATGCTGTGTCTAAGTGTAACGATTCAAAGCGATAACCTTGCTTTTCAGTTCCTTGTACTTGTCCATTTTGGTTGACATCTACAAAAGATTTAATAAAATAATCTCCTGCCTTCAATGCTTCAAAGGAAACCAATCCATTTGCGTTGCTTTGAGCAAAATATCGTGGCTTAGGGTCCTCCCACTGCGCATATAAACCGACAGTTACTTTAGGCAAAAGCATTTTGGAGTATGCATCGTACACCGAGCAATGAAAACGAAGTGAATCCATTTGTTTTCCCGTAGAGAAGGTGAATTTCATCAATGAATCATTTCCTTCCGTGACATCCTTCACCGCGCCATTTAAGTAAAGTGTATAGGTAGTGTTCGTCGCTAATGAATTCTCAAAGGAAATGGCTAAGGTCTTTTTGGATAACTTACTCGATAATTTTGCATCCGCTGGAACGAGAACGATTTGTTCGTTTGGTTTATTTAGTTCAATGTATTCGTCAAATGTTATGTTTACGCTCTGCTCTTGAAAATTTAGTTGCTTGTCATCTAAATTGGATGAGGTAATTTGAGGAGCTATGTCATCTTTTGGTCCACCTGAAATGGTCCCAATCTGACCGCAGGAAGCAATCAGGAAAAGAAGACAAATTAGTGCAATGAAACGAGCCATGTACAAAGTTCCGTTAAAAATTTGACATCTACCTCATCGAAATCATTCAGTTGATCGCTGTCCACATCCAATACACCAATGACTTCATTATTTAGTATCAACGGTATCACGACTTCACTTTTGGACAAAGAACTACATGCAATGTGACCTGGAAATTGTTCCACATCGGGCACTAAAACGGCTTCGTTTCGCTCCCAAGCTGCTCCACATACTCCTTTACCGAATGCAATTCGTGTACATGCAACAGGGCCTTGAAAAGGACCCAAAACAAGCTGTTCGTTTTCAACTAAATAAAATCCAACCCAAAAGAATCCAAAAGTTTCCTTTAATGCCGCCGAAGTATTGGCCAAATTTGCAATCCAAGAAGACTCGGATTCTGTCAAAGCAAAAATCTGAGGCAGTAATGCTTCGTATTTTGCTTTTTTGGTTTGGCCTAAAATGATTATTTGCTCGGACATATATCAATTTTAGCAAAAATCACGTTTTTACTCCGATTAATCAAGAATTTTCACGTATATTCATTTTAAAATTATTCCACATGCTTCAACGTATTCAATTTGATAAAGTCTTGTTTTTAGACATCGAAACGGTGCCTCAAATTTATCAATTCCAAGATTTGGATGAAAAAGGACAAGAACTTTTTTATGCCAAAAATCGCTTTCAAGTTTCCCCAGAGAAAAACATTGAAATGATATACAATGAGAAAGGGAGCATTCTAGCAGAATTTGGAAAGATTGTGTGTATTTCCGTTGGAATGGTACGCGATTCCAATACGGGAAAAACCATCCGTTTGAAATCCTATGCACATGACGATGAAGAAACATTGTTGAAGAAGTTTAAAAAATTATTAGAGGATCATTACAATACGAGTTACCATGTTATTTGTGGACATAACTCCAAAGAATTCGATATCCCTTACATCTGTCGACGCATGTTGATTAATGGAATTTCTCTGCCCCCAATTTTAGATATTGCTGGTAAAAAACCGTGGGAAGTGAATCACTTGGACACACTTGAATTGTGGAAGTTTGGGGACTATAAAGCGTTTACGTCATTGGCTTTATTGTGTCATGTGTTTAATATCCCAACGCCCAAGGACGATATTTCCGGAGCAGATGTGGCGCGCGTGTATTATGAAGAACAAGCCCTAGATCGCATTCGCATTTATTGTGAAAAAGATGTCGTTGCATTGATTCAACTATTGCTAAAAATGAGGGGAGACGGGCTCGTAGAAGAGGCAAATATCAGTTCTGCGAATGAATAGTGGAAGTTTCAATCGCGCTTGGATACGCTGATTTACAAACATTGATTAGCTTTAGACCAGAATAAACGAACAATGACAGAAGACAAGATTATTCTTGGAATTGACCCTGGAACCACTATTATGGGTTATGGGCTCATTCACGTAAAAAAGAATCAACTACATATGTTGAACTTCGGTGTTATTCAATTAAGTAAATTGGAAAATCATCCGGATCGTTTAAAGCGTATTTTAGATCGATTAAATGGACTCATCGAAGAATATAAACCCGATGAAATGGCGATTGAGGCACCATTCTTCGGGAAAAATGTTCAATCTATGCTAAAACTTGGAAGGGCTCAAGGAGTCGCTATCGCAGCTTGCTTGAACCATAACATTCCGTTTGAGGAATATACACCGAGAAGAATCAAACAATCCATCACTGGAAGCGGTGCAGCTTCGAAAGAACAAGTTGCCGCAATGCTTCAAAAGCTATTGAACTTTCAGGAAATGCCGAAATACTTAGATGCAACCGATGGATTGGCAGCGGCTGTATGTCACCATTTTTCCAAAGGAATCGGGGAACACAACAAAGCAAAAGGAGATTCTTGGACCGCCTTTTTAAGTCAGAATCCAAATCGTTTAAAATCCGATTAAGTGGTAAATTAAGCCCCAAACGTTCATGCTTTTAGGGAAACTCAATAAATAACAATGTCAGAAATTCAAATATTTACAGATGGTTCTTCACGTGGTAATCCAGGTCCGGGTGGCTATGGCGCTATCTTGATTTTTGGCAGCCAACGCAAAGAGTTATCGGAAGGATTTCGTAAAACAACGAACAATCGAATGGAGTTAATGGCCGTTTGCGCAGCACTTGAAAAAATCAAAGCCACGAAATATCCTGTGACCGTTTATTCGGACTCGAAATACGTCATCGATTCCATTACCAAAGGCTGGGTTTTTGGCTGGGTGAAAAAGGACTTCAAGGACAAAAAGAACAAAGATCTTTGGTTGCGTTATTTGCAATCACATAGTAGATTCAATATTAAATTCGTTTGGGTGAAGGGACACGCAGGACACGCAGAAAATGAACGTTGTGATGAATTGGCCGTTCAGGCAGCCTTGCAAGGTCCGCATTCCATCGATGCTGTTTTTGAAAGCGAAGCGCGTTAAACCAGAACGGACGAATACCACCTAGCAATCGCATCGTAGGACTCATTTTTACGATTTGCCATATCGTACACTTGTTCTTCTGTTATTTTCCCTAAGCCAAAGTACTTTGCATCTGGATGTGCAAAATACCACCCACTCACGGAAGAAGCAGGCGTCATGGCAAGACTCTCGGTTAAGGAAACACCAATAGATTCTGTCGCATTTAAGGCCTGAAAAATAGTCAGTTTTTCTAGGTGATCTGGACAAGCAGGGTACCCAGGAGCTGGACGAATCCCTCGGTATTTTTCTTGAATTAACTCTTCTTTCGAAAAAGCATGAGCATGTTCATAAGCCCAGTAATCCGCACGAACTAATTGATGTAGGTATTCAGCTAGTGCTTCTGCTAAACGATCGGCTAGTGCTTTGACCATAATGGAGCTGTAATCATCGTAATCCTTTTCAAATCGTTCAATGTGCTCCTCTAAACCAATTCCTGTGCAAACGACAAATGCACCGACGTAATCTTGTATGCCACAGTCCTTAGGCGCAATAAAATCCGACAGTGCAATATTTGCCTGTCCAATGGCTTTTTTCGTTTGTTGACGTAAGGAGCGTTGAACAAAAACCGCTTTATTTCCCTCATCTGTATGTGTAAATTCAACATCATCCCCGATGCTATTTGCTGGAAATAATCCGAAAATTGCTTTCGCTTTCACCCATGATTCATTTACCATCGATGTGAGCATGGATTGAGCATCCTCAAATAGTTTGGTCGCTTCCACACCAACTACATCATCCCTTAAGATTGCTGGAAATTTTCCATGTAGTTCCCACGTTTGAAAAAAGGGAGTCCAATCAATATAATCGACAAGTACCGACAAGGCCACATCCAAAGAATGTACGCCAAGTTTTTTTGGAGTTACAATGGTGTCGTTATTAAATACGAGTTGCAATTTATTGTCACGTGCATCTTCCAAACTCAATAATTCTTTCGCTGCACGGTGTTTTTCATGGTGCACACGAACACGACTATATTCTTCTTTTAAATTTTCGATGAAAGCATCTTTCTTTGACCCTAGTAAACTTTCAACTACGGTAACCGATCGCGATGCATCAAGTACATGGACTGCTTGTCCGGAGTTGTAGAATTGATCAATCTTTACTGCTGTATGAACTTTTGATGTTGTAGCTCCCCCAATTAATAAAGGAATACTTAATCCGGCACGTTCCATTTCTTTGGCCATATGAACCATTTCATCCAAACTTGGCGTAATGAGTCCACTTAATCCAATGACATCCACTTTTTCTTCGATGGCCTTTTGAATGATTTTTTCCGCTGGAACCATTACGCCTAAATCAAGTACTTCATAATTATTACAGGCTAGTACGACACCCACGATGTTTTTTCCAATATCGTGTACATCACCTTTTACTGTTGCCATTAATATTTTTCCAGCAAAGGAACTTTTTCCATCTTTTTCTGCTTCGATAAATGGAAGTAGGTATGCAACCGCTTTTTTCATGACGCGCGCTGATTTCACCACCTGTGGCAGGAACATTTTCCCGCTTCCAAATAAATCGCCAACGGTGTTCATTCCGTCCATGAGCGGGCCTTCAATGACTTCAATAGGACGAACAAATAAATGGCGACATTCCTCCACGTCTTCATCGATAAATTCAACAAGTCCTTTGACCAAGGCATAGGAAAGACGTTCTTTGACACCCGCCTCACGCCATCTTAAGTCAATTTCTTTTTTCTTTCCATCACCTTTCACCGTTTCTGCTAATTCCAGCAAACGTTCGGTCGCATCGGGACGACGATTCAAAAGTACATCTTCCACGTATGTCAATAATTGAGGGTCGATATCGCTGTACACCTCCAACATACTTGGATTAACAATTCCCATATCCATTCCGTGTGCAATCGCGTGATAGAGAAAGGCAGAATGCATTGCTTCACGCACTTTGTTATTTCCGCGAAATGAAAAGGAAACATTAGATACTCCTCCGCTAACGTGTGCACCAGGTAAATTCGCGCGAATCCATTTTGTTGCTTGGAAGAAATCTAAGGCATTGTTATTATGCTCTTCCATGCCGGTGGCAACAGGAAAAATATTGGGGTCAAAAATGATGTCTTCACATGGGAAACCAACCGTTTTAGTTAGAATATCATAGGAACGCTGACAAATTTCAATACGTCTTTCAAAACTATCTGCTTGACCATTTTCATCAAATGCCATCACAATAACCGCAGCTCCGTAGCGCTTAATTTTTTTCGCTTGCGCAATGAAAGAATCCGCCCCTTCCTTAAGTGAGATGGAATTTACAACACCTTTTCCTTGTACGCATTTCAATCCTGCTTCAATGATTTCCCATTTCGAGCTATCAATCATAATTGGAACACGTGCAATATCTGGTTCTGAAGCGATGAGGTTTAAGAAACGAATCATGGCTTCCTTCCCATCAATCATTCCTTCATCCATATTGATATCGATAATTTGCGCGCCTCCCTCCACTTGCTCACGAGCTACAGCAACCGCTGCATCATAATCGCCGTCTTGAATCAAGCGAAGGAAAGCACGGGACCCAGTCACATTGGTGCGTTCTCCAATATTGATAAAGTTGCTTTCCGGACTTACGATGAGTGGTTCTAATCCTGATAATTTCAATGAGTTTGACATGTTTTTAAATCTTGATGAGGTCGTAAATTAGGAGAGAATTTTGCGGGCTTGGTAATTTTTCGCCATATCTGCAATGGCTTTGATGTGATCAGGTGTTGTCCCGCAACATCCACCTATAATGTTCACCAATCCTTCATCGAGAAAGGCTTTGATTTGCTTCGCCATCAATTGTGGACTTTCTTCGTACTGACCAAATTCATTTGGTAATCCAGCATTTGGATGAGCGCTCACTGCAAACGTCGATTTTTCATTCAGAATTTGCAAATATGGACGCATCATTGAAGCTCCCAACGCACAATTTAATCCGATAGAAAGCAAAGGCATATGTGAAAGGGAAATTAAAAATGCTTCGGTGGTTTGTCCAGTTAATGTTCTCCCACTTTGATCGGTAATTGTGCCCGAAACCATGATGGGAATTTTCGTTCCGCGATCGTCGAACACTTCGTCAATGGCAAATAATGCTGCCTTCGCATTTAAGGTATCGAAAACCGTTTCCACCAAAAGAATGTCAACGCCACCGTCCATAAGTGCATTCACCTGTTGTTTATAGGCAAGCACTAAGTCGTCGAAACTGACCGCTCGGTAGCCAGGATCGTTTACATCAGGAGAAATTGATGCCGTTCGATTCGTTGGCCCAATCGACCCTGCAACAAAACATGTGCGATCCGTAAATTCTGCACAGACTTCTTTGGCTATTTTCGCACTGTCAAAGTTTATGCGATAAACGGCGTCCTCCAATCCATAATCCGCTTGTGCAATGGTGGTCCCAGAAAACGTATTCGTTTCAATAATGTCCGCACCTGCTTGTAAATACTGGCGATGGATGTCCTTGATGATTTCCGGACGTGTAATGGACAACAAGTCATTGTTTCCTTTCAAGGATTTATCGTGTTGTTCGAAGGCGCCTTCTCGGAAATCAAATTCCTCTAAATGATGTCGTTGAATCATGGTTCCCATGGCTCCATCTAGTACTAATATTCGTGTTGCTAATGCTGTTTCTAAAGCGCTTTTCATATGTGTGAAATAACAAAGAAATGTGTCGGAAACAGAATCGTTTCAACTTATCTTTTTCCAGGTAAATGGAATCGGATTTGGCACCTTTTCCATGAGGCAGGTTGCCAAGGTTTCGTAGGGCCAGTCCCTCCACCTTTCTTTATAAGTTTATTTTAATGAACGTAGGCACAAAATTACGTCAAAATTCTATTTTTCACTAATTTTCAAACATGAAACACACAAACTTCTTTTCCGCTTTGAAATCGGCACTTATTGGAATACAGTCTCTTTTAAAAGAAAGCAGAAATGTACGCATTCAATGCGTGGTGTTTATCTGCGTTTGTGTGACAGGTATTTATGTCCAGTTACCCTTGTATAATTGGCTTTGGATTCTTGCCGCATCTACCTTGGTGCTCACAATGGAAGCTTTGAATACGAGCATTGAACACCTGGCAGATTTAATCAGCTCGGAATACCATCCAAAAATTAAAATCCTGAAAGACATTGCCGCTGGTGCTGTTTTAATCGCAAGTATGTTTTCTATTGTCGTGGCAGGTGTTGTTTTTCTGCCGTATTTACGCGCAATTCTTCCACATTAATTTGAATCGATTTCCTGAGATTGCTTGAATAATATTTTTCATTTCTAGTTGAAAAAGCAACACATTAATCTGCGAGGTACTCATGCAACATTTTAGAGCAATCGAATCGATATGTGCCTCTTTCATCTCAGTGAGTACTTGGTAAACGGTTAATTCACTTTGGTCGAGTTCAGGAAATAACAATAATTGTTTTTCAGGTGTCTCTAAATGCCAGTTCATAAATGTTAAAAAATCGGCTCCATTTTGGATCAAATGCGCTTTTTGCTTTTGGATTAGCCAATTACATCCTTCCGATTGTTCTTGGTGAACACTTCCAGGAAATGCAAATACGTCTCGGTTGTAATCATTCCCTAGTTCAGCTGTAATGATTGAACCACCCTTCGTTTTACTTTCCACCACAATGACAGCATCAGACATTCCCGCAATAATGCGATTCCTCATCGGAAAGTTCATTCTATCGGGCTTCGTGCCAACAATAAACTCACTAATCCAACCCCCATGTTCAAGCATTTTCTGTGCAATTTTCCGATGTTGATACGGATAAATACGATCCAAACTATGTCCGAAAACACCAATGTTGAAGACTCCTTTTTGCACACAGGTTTCATGAACATGGATGTCAACACCATAAGCTAAACCACTAATAACGGTTAAGTCCTTTGATTGTATGGTTTCTAACAATTCTTCCACTAGTTTTCGCCCATATTCCGTTTGATTCCTTGTTCCAACGATGGAAACTACTTTTGACTGATTTAAATCCCTTAACCCTTTTGAAAACAAAACAATGGGAGCATCTGGACATTGGCGCAACCTTCTCGGGTAATCTTCTTCCATAAAAAAATGGGAGCGAATGTTATTTCGAACATTAAAGGAATGTTGTTTTTCAGCAATTCGCATGGCTTCATCTCTATTCATTTCTTTCAAAATCGAGTGCGCTACTCCTGTTTGAAGGTGCAGTTCTCGGTCGCTTTGAGTGAATAAATCCGATAGAGAGGATAGTTTCCCTAAGATTCTTGTCGCTCTCGAAGGACCAATTCCTTTTAGTTGTCCAAGTGCGATTTTGTAAAGTTCAATTTGCATAAAATTCAGAAAAATGATTAGTTTCGTAATATTAAGTTAACAAAAAACAATGGATTCATCCGCATGAAAAATTACTTTTTCACATTTTTTTGTATTCTTCAAGTTCACATTTTTTCACAAGTCACTGGTGTGGTTTTTGACAAAGAATCACAATTTGTAATCTCTCGTGTTTTGGTGAAATCATCTGAAAATGAAAAGGTTGAAACTAACTCATATGGGACCTTTACCATTCCTGTCAAAAAATTACCAGTTACCCTTTATTTTCAGAAAAAAGGATATGAACTAGATTCTCTTCGAATCCAACAATTGGAATATGTGAATATGTCCCTAAACTTACTTTCCCAAGATGTAAAAACAGTGGTAGTTACCTCGGGAAAACGAAATCAAAACATCGAAGACGTTCCCATTTCAATTGAAATTTTAAAACCTGCTTTAATCGCAAACAAAGGATTTACGAATCTCGAGCAGGCAGTAAATCAAAGTCCGGGAGTATTTACCATGGATGGGCAAGTGAGCATTCGTGGAGGCGGAGGTTACGCTTACGGTGCAGGTAGTCGCGTGATGTTACTTTGGAACGGAATCCCCATGCTTTCACCGGATGTTGGCGATGTCAAATGGAATGCGGTCCCAATGGAACAAGCGTCGCAAATTGAGATTTTGAAAGGGGCATCGTCAGTACTTTATGGAAGTGGGGCCTTAAATGGAATTATTGCGCTTACAGAAAAAGAAGCAAAACCTGAAGGACAATTAACCGTCAAATGCCAAACAGGAGTTTATGGCAATCCAAAACGCGCTTCCATGAAGTGGTGGAGCCGAAATCCAACTACGCAATTATTGGATGTATACTATGGGAAATCGAAAGGAAGATTGGGTTATACCATCGGTGTCAATGGTCTGCTTGATGAGGGTTACCGGGATGGAAACGATGAAAAACGCGCGCGTATCAACGGTTCCGTATACTATTTCCCAAAAAAATACACGAAAATGAAGTTGGGGATGAGTTACCAATTTCAATGGCAAGACAAAGGGATTTTTATTCTGTGGAAAAACGATTCCATGGGTTATCAAGCCTTGGACAATACCTTGAGTCGTCAGCGTGCTATTCGCTTAAATGTGGATCCATATGTGAAATTCATCGACAAACATGACAATAAACATTATTTGCGTACACGGTATTACCTGGTAACGACGGGGAATTCAGACAAAGTCTACGATGCCTCATTGGCAGAAATGTATTATGCAGATTATAACATTCAGAAAAAAATTGGAAACACCAATTTAATTTCTGGATTCATGAACATGACCAACAAGGTGACTAGTTATGTCTTTGGTAATCACCTCAGCAATAATTTGGCATTTTATCAGCAAGTGGAAACGAAAATTAAGAAACTAGATCTAACTGGCGGACTCCGTTTGGAATATTGTAAATTAGATCAAGCTAAACCAGAGACGCAATTTGTCATTTTAGATAAATTCACCTCCCCTGTTTATCCCATTTTTCGCATGGGAACTCATTATGCCATCAACAAATCATCGCATTTAAGATCCTCATTTGGACAAGGAATTCGTTTTCCAGCTGTAGCAGAGCGTTATATTTCAGCTTCCGTAGGTGGTGTTCGAATATTTCAAAATCCAGACTTACGCCCCGAGACAGGTTGGAATAGTGAAATAGGCTGGAAACAAATCCTCAAGTTTGGAAAATGGATGGGTATGATTGATGTGGCTGGATTTATGAACCACTATAGCAATATGACTGAATTTGCTTTTGGGTTGTACAAACCAGATACAATGGCCCTCCTTCAAACAAATGACCCAAATGCCATTAACTACCTGTATAATTGGGTTGGATTCCAAGCGCAAAATGCGGAGAAAGCGAGAATTACCGGACTTGAGTTATCATTCAATAGCTCTGGTACTATTGGTGAAGTAGAACTTGTTTCTCTACTCGGCTACACCTATATGAATCCAATAAGTTTAAATAACGATACGATTTATAGAACATCTTTCTCTGATACATCAACAAACATGTTAAAATACCGTTTCAATCATCTCGCAAAGGCGGATGTTCAAGCGAGCTACAAAAAATGGAGCGTTGGTGGGTCAATGCGCTACAATAGTTTTATGCGGAACATTGATAGAGCATTTGAAGTAGGCGTCTTGGGCACCGAATTACTTGTCGGAATGCAACATTACCGCCAACAATTTAACCAAGGTGTTTTTGTATTCGATGCGCGTTTGAGTTATGAACTTAAAAAAGGTGTGAAACTTAATTTTATCGCCAATAACTTTTTAAATGCAGAATATGTGTCACGTCCAGGGGATGTGCAGGCGCCGCGGAATTTCGCATTTCAATTACAGTACGACGTATAATTTCTCCCACAACACACGAAATTCTTTTTGAATTCGTTATTTTCACATCCTACTACGTTATTATGGTTAAAATATTCTTTACATTATTTTCTGCCTTGTTTGCTTTTTTTGTTCAAGGTCAAGTTACTGGAACGGTCCTCAGTTCAGAGGATAATCAAGCACTACAAAATGTGAAGGTCGTGGCTTCCGATGGACAAAAAACCTTGACTAATTACAGGGGTGAATTCACCTTGACACCAGCGAAATACCCGTTGACAATGATTGTCTCTATGATTCAATTTGTTAATGACACCATTGAAATTAGTACTGCAGGAGCCATAACGGTCATCTTAAAACCGAGAACCAAAGACGAGACAACAGTGGTTGTGAGTGCTGGTAAACGCAAACAAGCGATTGAAGAAATTCCTGTTTCCATGGAAATCATTAAACCACAGTTAATCGACAACAAAGGAATCACGGACTTAGAGCAAGCAGTAGATCAAACTCCAGGAGTATACACCATGGACGGACAAGTGAGTATTCGAGGTGGATCTGGATTCGCTTATGGAACTGGAAGCCGTGTCTTGCTCCTTTGGAATGGAATGCCTTTGCTTTCTGGTTACGCCGGAGACACGCAGTGGAATGCCATTCCCATGGAGCAAGCTTCGCAAATTGAGGTAATGAAAGGCGCATCTTCCGTTCTTTATGGTAGTGGTGCCTTGAACGGCGTCATTGCGTTGGCTGAAAAAGAACCGAAATCAACTCCCGAAACGAAAATTAAAATCCAAAATGGCATCTATGGCGATCCCGCAAGAGCAAGTCTAAAATGGTGGAATAAATCACCTATGTTTCAACAAGTGGAAGCGTATCATTCAAAGATGAATCGCTACACGGGATATACGATTTCCACAACGTTATTTAAAAATGATGGATACCGTCAAGGTGAAATCGAAAACCGTGCGCGTGTAAGTGGAACCATTTATTTTCGTCCAAAAACGGCAACGCGCTTAAAAGCAGGAATAGGCTACAACTATCAAATGCAAAAAACGGGTAGTTTTTTAATCTGGCAAAGCGATTCCTTGGGATATATCCCAAGTGGTGGTGCGGACACGAGCAATGCTGCTTCTACGCTCACCTACAATTTTGGACAACGATTATTTATAGATCCATATGTGAAATTCATCGATAAAAAGAACAATTTGCACCATCTGAAAACGCGTATGTACTATGCGCATAATACCAATATTAATAATCCGAGTCAAAGCAACGGCGCCGTGATTTATTTTTCAGATTACTCCATTCAAAAGCAATTTAAAAATGGTGGAACCATGACTTCGGGCGCTTCCAATATCTACAAT
>CAMAPI010000024.1 GCA_945860065.1 Chryseobacterium gleum
CACAAAACACTTCGTGGACCACGTGGTGGAATCATCATGATGCGTCACAATTTCGAGAATCCATTTGGCATTAAGTGGAATAATGGAAATCTTCGTTCCATGGGCGCACTTTTGGATGCGGCTGTTTTCCCTGGAATACAGGGTGGTCCGCTTGAGCACGTAATCGCTGCGAAAGCGGTTGCTTTTGGCGAAGCGCTGGATCCGTCTTACACTATTTACATGAAACAGGTGCAGAAAAATGCAGCGGTTTTCGCGCAAGAAATGATGAACCTGGGATATACGGTTATTTCCGGAGGTACGGATAATCACAGCATGTTAATTGACCTACGCTCTAAAGGAATGAACGGAAAGGATGCAGAAAACGTATTAGTCGTGGCTGATATTACCGTGAACAAAAACATGGTTCCATATGATACGGAATCTCCGTTTGTCACTTCTGGAATTCGCATAGGAACACCAGCGATTACCACACGTGGTGTCAAAGAAGATGAAATTAAATTCATCGTTTCTCTCATCGATCGCACATTGATGAACCGCATGGATGCAGATGCCATCGCTCAAGTCCGAAAGGAAGTCAATGAATTGATGTCCAATCGTCCACTTTTCGCTTGGTAAACATGCGCTTCGAAGGAAAGCGAGATCGATTTATTTATTATATCTGGCTATCTATTCTCGTTCCATACGGTGGAATCTGCTCGTTGATTTATTGGCAGGAAAACGATTTGTCACCCATTTATTTGCTTGGTCCAGTTTGGCTGCTCTTCGGACTGCTCTTTTACTTCATTGTCAAAAGCACCTATTATACGTTTGTGGACGATGAAACATTGGTTTGTCAAACCATGTACTTTTTCAAGAAGACCATTCCCGTATCATCGATTCGTAGATTCGAAAAATCGAATGGATTTTATGCTGGCTGGAAGATGAGCACTTCCTGGGACTGTATAATCATGCACTACAATACATACGAAGAGCTCCTCATTTCACCTGAAAACGAGGAGCTCTTTATCGCTGAAGTTGAACGCAGAAAAGCGTTAGTCAATCCATAATTTATCTGTCGAAATGCCATGGCAGGAGTTACATGCTCCAGAATTAAGTGCCGAACCCATTTCTTTCTTATTTCCTGAAGGACCAGTTACAACTGGATATAGTCCAACCGGACTAAAGTCTGCAGTCGTATAAAAATTACCTTTACTATCGATCATAATGGTCTGTTTCAAAGTACCCGTTTCATTTGGACCGGTATAAAAATCCACTTTACCACTGGAAACCGTCGACAACATATCCACACCATAAACGGTTCCAGCTGATATAAAGCATCCTTTACCCTCTCCATTCGCCTGATGACATTGCATACAGTTTTGACCTTTGTTGTGACTATCACTAGAACCTGCCGCACTGATATTATCATCTTTACATGCTTTGGTTCCCTTACAGGAATTCATTCCTAACGAAAGGACTGACCCTAAAAATACCAGTCCAAGAAATCCATTTAATTTATTCATGTTTACTTTTCTTTATTTTGCGTTGATAATAACTCGTGAGCTCCTAAACTCAAATATTTTCGATTGATAAAATCCAATTCGTTAAAATAATGTTCTTTGATAAATGAGAAAATGCTCGCGTCTTTTGACTCCAATTGATGATCCTCGTAATGTTCGATAAATGCCGATGCATTTAACAATTGAACTCCTTGCCAATTAGGAGCAAGAGACAACAGTGAAAAATAAAGCATGAACAGAAAACAAATGATTCTCATATTCCAAATGTACATCAATTTGAAGGGATTCATTGTTTCATCCATGGATTTAACATCTACTTTAACACGCGAACCATCCATAAAAGATGTTAAGAAATCTGAACTCGACATGCTTGACTTGGTGAATTTCGATTAATTTTAGTGAAAATTATGAAAATGAAACGAAGCACTTTGTTACTGCCGATCCTAATTCTCCTCAGCAGTGTTACTTTTGGACAAGAGTCCGCCATTCATTGCGCAAAAAGAGACCATCGAGCTCAAATTGTGAAGAGTGCCACTTTAACCGTCAATCAAATTGCTGAAACGGAAAAATACGATGTCCATTTTTACCAGTTGGACCTCAGCATGACAAATATCTCTACAAGTTTAAGTGGTACAGGAAGTATTCACGCGAAGGCAAAACAACCGTTGGACAGCGCTTTGTTTGAATTATTTTCTACCTTGAACATCACCCAAATTCGTGTAAACGGACAACCAGTTAGCTATTTCCGAGTTGCGAGCGCGGTGAAGGTCCCGGTGTATGCCCTGACCAACGAGTCCTTTATCATCGAAGTAGATTACAACGGAAATCCCCCTACAGCACAAACGAATCCTTTAGGTGGCAGCGGAATGACAGCGGCGTCTTCACCATCTTGGGGAAATAAAGTGGTGTGGTCCTTATCCGAACCTTTTTCTGCATTTGAATGGTTTCCATGTAAGCAAAGTTTAACTGACAAGGCGGATTCCTGTGCGGTTTCCATCACCGTTCCGGACACGTGCAAGGCAGGATCTAATGGTTTATTAGAACACGTTACAGCACTTGGAAATGGATTTACCCGCTACGACTGGAAACACCGACATCCGATTGACTACTATTTAATTTCGGTTTCCGTAGCGAAGTACATTGAATACAACGTTTATGCGAATCCCGTTGGCGCCCCGAATCCAATTTTAATTCAGAACTACATTTACGACAATCCAGCAACCTTGCCAAATTTCCAAGCTGAGATTGACGAGACAGCAGATTTTATCGAATTGTATTATGACTTATATGGCCCATATCCGTTTGAAAATGAGAAATATGGACATTGCATGGCTCCGATTTCCGGAGGAATGGAACATCAAACGATGACCACACAAGGATTTTTCGAAAAAACGCTTACCTCACATGAACTAGCTCATCAATGGTGGGGAGACAATGTCACATGCGCATCTTGGTGCGACATCTGGTTGAACGAAGGATTTGCCTCCTACAGTGAGTATTTGATGTTAGAAAACCTGTATCCAGGTGAACAAGGTCCAAGCATGCAACAAGTTCACAACAACGTAATGAATCAAGCCGGCGGAAGTGTTTGGGTCTTGGATAGTTTAAATGAAAGTCGAATCTTTAGTGGGAGATTAACCTACGACAAAGGTTCAGGAATCATTCATACAATGCGCTATTTGATCAATAACGACACCTTGTTTTTTAATGCCTTACGAGCTTTTCAAGTAGCATTCACGGACAGTACAGCAACGGGAATTACATTTAAAAACTTCATAGAGAATTTTACGGGTGTAAACTTGACTCCTTTTTTCAACGAATGGTATTTTGGAGAGGGTTACCCAACCTATTCGGTCAAATGGAATCAGTCTGGGAATGACGCAGCCATCGAAATTTCCCACACTACTTCCATGTCGCAAGTGACGCCGACTTTTACAAACGACATCGATTTACGTTTCATTCGTCAAGGACAAGCGGATACGATTATTCGTTTCAACATCAACTCCAATACTGAGCAATTCAGCATTTATAACATTGGAACATTGACAGGTTCCATTGGTGTTGACCCCAAAAATTGGATCATCAATAAGGTGGGCAGCATTACGGAGGACCCGAATTTGAACGTAGGCATAGAGTCCATCTTGGAAGTAAAAAACATGCGTGTTTTCCCAAATCCAAGCAATGGAGAATTTACCGTTCAAAACATTCCTGCAAACGCCCGTTCTTTCGAGCTTTTTGATCAATCAGGAAGATTCATTATGGCACAAAAGGTAACAAAAGAGGGGTTAATCCGTCTAAACGATTTGTCTGATGGAACCTATATTTTTAGTGTGGTTCTTTCCGATGGACAAAGAAAAACGTCCATGATTCAAATAAAAAAATAGTAAATACGTTTTAGACCTAAAAATTAACAACAACAAAATGAAAAAAGTGACCCTACTTGCAGCGTTAGTTTTAAGCACCGCTGCCTTTTCACAAAAAATTATAATCACCGAATTGCATATTTCGAATGGAACAGGTTATGGTAGTAAGATCAATGGCTCCATTGATGATTTTAAAATCCTTGCTCCAAACTCGAGTATTTTGGCGATGGACTTCAGTCAATACAACTCACAGAGCTTCCCTGCCTTTCAATCACCAGGAATGAATCTATCCTCAAGCTATAGTTTGCAACTAGGGCTCCAATGTGCTAAAATGCCAAAAGCGACTTACCGTGTTGGAATTACCCATGTTTCCAATGCAGGTTTGTTATCAGCTCGCGGAAGTTATTCTCAATCCTTCCCTTACGACACGCTCACTTCTTCTCAAACCGGCGAACAGATTTTCATTGATTCAAGTAATTCAAAGTACTATCAAATGAATCATTCCAATCAGCAAATCCGTATAGACGGAGCAATGATTTTCCGCATGTTTCCTGAAAAAAGATGGTCTTTGCACACTGGACTCGGCGCTTCAATTGGAATGAGCTACCAATCAAACACAGACATTAGTTATTGGGAATCATCAAACATGTCATCAGGGAATTATTATGGACATCAAAACATAGAGCGCGAATCGTACAAAAACAAAAATTCGATTGGCGCTTCCCTTTACATTCCTATGGGAATTGATTTCGGAATTGGCAAAAAACGTGAGTTCTGGATGCCGTTTCATTTATACATAGAATCGAGACCTAGTTTGAACATAAATTCCATCAATGGAATTGGTGCTACTTTTAGTCCTGGAATGAGTTCAGCTGCTGGACTACGCGTAAAATTATAGGCTGATTTAACAATAATTATTCTAAATAAGAGCCTTCTCCAATTGAGAGGGCTTTTTTTTTGCCTTTTTCTACACATTTTCATTGGGGAATAGAAATGAAAAGGTAAATTTGTGACGCCTTAACAAACCCATGTTTGATACGTTTGTTGGTAAACAAAGAACCGGACAAAAACAGTTCCTATGCAAGAAATTTCTACAAGCGCAGATTACATTCCGCTATTGTTACAAATAGTAGTTGCGGCTGCATTTGTTATTTTCACCTTAGTTGTTACACATAAATTGACCCCTCGAATCAATTCAGGCCGCAAGGATGAGAATTTCGAGTGTGGGATTGAGTCAGAAGGAAACGCTCGTTTTCCGGTTTCTATTCGTTACTTCATGACAGCCATTTTGTTCGTCCTGTTTGACGTTGAGGTTATTTTCTTTTATCCATACGCAGTGAATTTTTACGAATTAAAAATGGAAGGACTGCTTGCATTGATCATGTTTGTTGGGTTTTTCTTGGTTGGATTCTTATACATTAGACTAAAAGGGGCATTAGAATGGGAAAAATAGAAGATTTAAAAGTCATCAATGGTGAAGGTTACCAATTGACGACATTGGACAAAGCAATCGGACTAGCTCGTGCCAATTCAGTTTGGCCACTTCCATTTGCAACTTCTTGCTGTGGAATTGAGTTCATGGCAACGATGGGAAGTGCATACGACTTATCACGCTTTGGAATGGAGCGCATGTCCTTCTCTCCACGTCAAGCTGACTTGTTGATTGTCGCTGGAACCATTTCAAAAAAACTAGGTCCTGTATTAAAAAAAGTCTATGAGCAAATGTCCGAGCCAAAAGGGGTGTTATCCGTTGGAGCTTGTGCATGTTCAGGTGGGATTTTCGATACGTACAGTGTCCTTCAAGGAATCGACCGCATTATTCCTGTGGATGTATACGTTCCTGGATGTCCACCTAGACCAGAGCAAATCATTGATGGAGTGATGAATATTAACGAATTAGTGAAAATTTAATCCAATCGTCGTCGCTACAGTGATGAATACAAACATTTGATGAATAACTATAACATAGAACTCGAAGATGGAAAAGCTGAATAATGAAGCCATCTTGAACTTGATTCAAGAAGCTTTCCCGAACGATGTGTTGTTTCACGAAGAACCTTATGGACTGTTGACCATGGAGGTAACAGCGTCGAAAGGACATGAAATCATCCATTGGTTAAAAAATCATGAGCAATTGAGTGTAAACTATTTGACAAACATCGCTGGGATTCATTATCCAGAGGATTTGGGAAGAGAGTTTGCCGTCGTGTACCAATTACATAGTTGGAAAAATCTATTCAGACTTCGCTTAAAATGTTATTTATCTAAAGATGCTATTCAGATTGCGACTTTAGTGGATGTTTTTGATGGAGCCAATTGGATGGAAAGAGAGACTTATGATTTCTATGGAATCGAATTTGTTGGACATCCGGATTTGCGAAGAATTTTGAACGAAGACAGCATGGACTATTTCCCTATGCGTAAAGAGTATGCACTTGAGGATGCAACACGGGAGGACAAAGATGACCGTTATTTTGGACGAAACAACTTATAAAGATGAGTGAATTAAAAACAAAAGAAGCATTTTCTCAATCGTCGGAAACGATTGACGGAAACATTGCAACGATCAACTTTGGACCTACTCACCCATCGACACACGGTATTTTTCAAAACATATTGAAAGTTGATGGTGAAAAAATTATTTCATCGGAACAAACACTTGGATACATTCACCGCGCTTTTGAAAAATTGTCGGAACGTCGTCCATACAATCAAATTACTCCGATTACAGATCGTCTGAACTATTGCTCCTCTCCAATCAATAATATGGGATGGGAAATGACCGTTGAGAAATTAATTGGTGCTGAGATACCAAAACGTGTTCAGTACATGCGTGTAATCATCATGGAATTGGCTCGTATTGCGGATCACTTGATCTGTAATTCCGTAACTGGTGTCGATGCTGGAGCCTTAACAAGTTTCTTCTATCCGTTTACAGAACGTGAGAAAATCTATGAGTTGTATGAAGAGATTTGTGGAGCTCGATTGACAACAAACATTGGACGCATTGGTGGATTCGAACGTGACTTCACGCCTGCTTTCCACACGAAATTACAGTCCTTCTTGAAAACGTTTCCAAAAGCATTCGAGGAATTTGACTCGATGTTGGCACGTAACCGAATATTTATGGATCGCACGAAAGGAGCTGGACCCATTTCTGCTGAACGTGCACTTGCGTATTCCTTCTCTGGGCCAAACTTGAGAGCGACAGGAGTGGATTACGATGTTCGCGCGATGCATCCCTATTCTTCGTATGAAGATTTCGATTTCATTATTCCTGTTGGAGTAAATGGAGATACGTATGATCGATTCATGGTGCGTCAAGAAGAAATTCGTCAAAGTGTACGCATCATTGAACAAGCATACAAAAACCTTCCAGAAGGATCGTACAAGGCAGATTTGCCAGATTTCTATTTACCGGAAAAAACAGATGTGTACAACAACATGGAAGCCTTAATCTACCATTTCAAAATTGTCATGGGAGAAACAGAAATTCCTCCAGGGGAAGTTTATCACTCCGTAGAAGGCGGAAATGGTGAGTTAGGATTTTACCTCATCAGCGATGGTGGACGAACGCCATACCGTTTACAATTTAGAAGACCTTGTTTTATTTATTACCAAGCATATCCTGAAATGATTTCAGGTATGTCCATAAGTGATGCCGTTTTAACTTTAAGTAGCATGAACGTCATTGCAGGTGAATTAGATGCCTAATATGAAAATAGAAAGTCCAATTACCCAAGACTCCACTCCTATTGTTTTCAGTGCAGACATGATTGCTGAAATCAATTCGGTCATTGCCATGTTTCCTGAAGGAAGAGAAAAAAGTGCGATCATCCGTATTTTACACATTGTTCAGACTCATTATGGTTGGACGAGTGTTCCATCAATGAATGCTGTTGCAGAAATATTAAACATTCAACCAATTGAAGTATACGAAGTTGCATCGTTCTATACGATGTTTCACTTGAATACTGTTGGGAATTACGTATTTGAAGTTTGTCGAACTGGACCTTGTATGATTGTTGGAAGTGATGAAATCATTACCTACATCGAAGAGAAATTGAACGTAAAAGTTGGTGGAACAACCGCTGATGGAATGTTTACCCTAAAAACTGCTGAATGTCTTGGAGCATGTGGTTATGCACCAGTATTGCAATGTCAGTACAAGTTTCATGAACATTTGACAAAAGATAAAGTGGACGAAATAATTGAAGCTTATCGTGCAGCTCAATTTGTAAATTAAAGGAATTATGGCAGGTAGAAAGTTACTTATCGAAAACGTACATATTCCAGGCATCGAAACGTTTGATGTTTACCGTAAAAACGGTGGATACGCATCCGTGGAGAAAGCTTTGAAAAAAATGACTCCAGAAGAGGTGGTCGAAGAAGTGAAGAAATCTGGACTTCGTGGTCGAGGTGGCGCTGGATTCCCAACCGGAATGAAATGGTCATTTTTGGCAAAACCAGAAGGAGTTCCAAGGTATTTAGTGTGTAATGCGGATGAATCAGAACCTGGAACATTCAAGGATCGTTACCTCATGGAGAAACTCCCGCATTTATTGATTGAAGGAATGATTACTTCCAGCTATGCGCTTGGTGCGAATGTATCCTACATATACATCCGTGGAGAGTTTATGTATATTTTGCATATTCTTGAAAAAGCCATCGCCGAAGCCCGTTCAAATGGAATGCTTGGAAAAAACATCATGGGATCAGGTTACGACTTGGAACTTGTTGTGGCTCCAGGTGGTGGTGCATATATCTGCGGGGAAGAAACAGCTCTTTTAGAATCATTGGAAGGAAAACGTGGTAATCCACGCATGAAACCACCTTTCCCAGCCGTGAAAGGACTTTGGGGTTGTCCAACAGTTGTGAATAATGTTGAGACTATTGCTGCAGTTGTTCCAATTGTGAACGATGGTGGTGAAGCATATGCGAAAATAGGTATTGAACGCAGTACGGGGACAAAGTTAATTTCAGCAAGTGGAAACTTGGTTCGTCCGGGAGTTTACGAACTTGATATGGGAGTTTCTGTGGAAGAATTCATTTACGGTGATGATTATTGTCGTGGAATTGCTAATGGCAAGCTTTTAAAAGCGTGTATTCCTGGTGGATCATCCGTTCCGATTTTACCAGCTCATTTGGTCACTAAAACTGCTGCGGGCGAAAATCGTTTGATGACGTACGAAAGTTTAGCTGACGGTGGATTTGCTTCTGGATCGATGTTGGGTTCAGGTGGATTCATTGTATTCGATGAAGATCAATGTATTGTGCGTAATACGTATACATTCGCTCGTTTTTACGCGCATGAATCATGTGGACAATGTTCACCATGTCGCGAAGGAACAGGATGGATGGAGAAAGTATTGCATCGTTTGGAGCATGGACATGGAAACATGGAAGACATTACCTTATTGGAAGAAATCAATAAAAAGATTGAAGGAAATACCATTTGTCCGTTAGGAGATGCTGCTGCATGGCCTGTTGCTGCTGCGATTCGTCATTTCCGTGAGGAATTTGAATGGCACGTGACGCATCCTGCGGAAGCACAAACAAGAAATTATGGTTTAATCCAACCTCGTGTTGAAGAGATAAAAGCGCTATGATTAAAGTAACGATTGACGATATTGAAGTAGAAGTAGAACCGGGTACATCGATTCTAAATGCCGCTCGTCAAATTGGTGGCGAAGTTGTTCCACCTGCAATGTGTTATTACAGCAAACTTCCAGGAACTGGGGGTAAATGTAGAACGTGTTTGGTAGAAGTCGCTGCCGGATCAACTGCGGACCCGCGTCCAATGCCTAAGTTAATGGCTTCTTGTTCGACATCTGTTATGGATGGGATGATCGTTAAAAACAAAACCAGTCAACGCGTTCACGATAATCGTGGCGGTGTTGTTGAGTTTTTGTTAATCAATCACCCACTCGATTGTCCAGTTTGTGACCAAGCTGGTGAATGCCATTTGCAAGACTTAGGTTACGAGCACGGTTCTGCTAAAACACGCTACCGTGAGGACAGAAGAACGTTTGATCCAATCGACATTGGAAACAAAATAAAATTGCACATGAATCGTTGCATTTTGTGTTACCGATGTGTGCATGTTGCGAATCAATTGACAGATTCACGCGTTCATGGTGTCATGCACCGTGGAGAACATGCGGAAATCAGTACGTATATCGAAAATGCAGTTGAAAATGACTTCTCTGGTAACATGATCGATGTTTGTCCAGTTGGAGCATTAACAGATAAAACCTTCCGTTTCAAAAGCCGAGTATGGTTCTTGAAACCGATGGAAGCGGAATGCGCTTGTACTAAATGTTCAGGTAAAGCGGTTGTTTGGATGTTCGGTAACGAAATCTACCGAGTAACAGCGCGCAAGGACAAATATGGAGAGGTAGAAGACATCGAAGACAAAACTGCATGGATTTGCAACGATTGTCGTTTCGATAAAAAAGACCCGAGTCTTTGGAATATTTCTGGACCAAGAAAAATAGACCGCCATTCCGTTATCTCTCAAGGTCAATACACGACAAAAATAGATAAAGGACTTAATAAAATAGGATAATGGATACAGCAATGCTCATAGAAAAATCCATATTGGTAATCTTGTTATTCCTTATATCATTAGGAGTAGCCGCTTATCAAACGTATTTTGAACGAAAACTAGCAGCGTGGATTCAAGACCGTGTTGGTCCGGACCGTGCAGGACCATTTGGAATCTTGCAGCCGATAGCAGATGGAGTGAAAATGTTCTTAAAAGAAGATTTTATTCCAGCGAAGGCAGATAAATGGTTATTCATCATCGGACCAGGTATATCTATGTTTACCGCGCTCATTACGAGTTCTGTGATTCCATGGGGAACAAATTTGAATCTGTTTGGACGTGACATCAGTTTACAGGTAGCAGATTTCAATATTGGAATCTTGTTTGTATTTGGAGTTGTGTCGATTGGCGTTTACGGAATTATGATTGGTGGATGGGCATCGAATAACAAATACTCCTTGTATGGAGCCATTCGTGCGTCGTCTCAAATGATTTCCTACGAATTAGCAATGGGGATTTCTGCGATAACAATCGTCATGATGTCTGGAAGTTTAAGCTTAAATGATATCGTTCAAAGTCAACACGGTATGAATTGGAACATCTTCTATCAGCCAGTTGCGTTCTTTATTTTCTTTATTACTTCAATGGCGGAATTGAATCGCGCGCCTTTCGATTTACCGGAATGTGAATCTGAATTGATTGGTGGATACCACACAGAATACAGTTCCATGAAATTAGGATTGTACTTATTCTCTGAATATACATCCATGTTCGTTTCTTCTGCGATAATGGCCGTGATGTTCTTCGGTGGATATAACTTCCCGGGAATGGATGCTTTCTCTGGAAATCTCTTGGCGATTTTAAGTATCACTGCATTTGCTTTGAAAATCTTCTTATTCATCTTTGTCATCATGTGGATTCGCTGGACTATTCCTCGTTTCCGTTTTGATCAATTGATGCACTTAGGATGGAAAGTATTAATCCCAGCTGCCATTGTCAACATGTTGGTTACAGGACTTGTAATTGCATGGAACGAAGGATGGATGTAAAAGAACGTAGAAATGGAAAGTTTAACAAATAGAAAGAAAGTCGTTTCGGACAAACCGATGACTTTTTTGGAGAAAATCTACATTCCAGCTATTGTTGGTGGAATGATGACTACGATGAAGCACATGCTTAGACCGCGTAAAACAATCAAGTATCCGGAAGAAACACGTGTATTTGCTCCTGTTTACCGTGGACAACACGTATTAAAACGCGACGAAGAAGGACGTGAAAATTGCACGGCTTGTGGACTTTGTGCCGTTGCTTGTCCTGCAGAGGCAATTACCATGATATCTGCTGAACGAGTAAAGGGTGAAGAACACCTTTACCGTGAAGAAAAATACGCTTCTAGCTATGAAATCAACATGTTGCGTTGCATCTTCTGCGGACTTTGCGAAGAAGCTTGTCCAAAAGAAGCTGTTTTCTTGACAGACCGTATTGTCAAAACAGAATTTGAACGAGATGAGTTCATCTACGGAAAAGACAAGTTGGTAGAAGCTATTGACGACCGAATCGACATTACGAAAAGACAATTTACCGGTAAAAGAACTGAACAATGAGTTTACAAATGATCTCCGTGATATTGGGAAGCTTAACGATTGCCTCAGCTTTGATGGTGATTTTAAGCAAACACCCGATTCGAAGCGTAATTTACTTAGTAATTACCTTCTTTTTTATCTCTGCTATGTACATTCTGATGAATGCGCAATTCCTAGCGATCGTAAATATGATTGTTTACGCAGGAGCCATCATGGTATTATTCCTATTCGTATTGATGTTGTTAAACTTAAATAAGGAAATGGAACCAGAAACGAATCAAATGGGAATTATTTCCGCGCTTGTAGCTGGTGGTACCTTGTTTTTGGTATTAATTACAGCCTTACGAGATTCCTTTCAATATGGAAAAGGATATACCATGGTAAAAGAACCTGAAGCTGGACTTGTAGAAAACCTAGGTAAACTTCTCTTCTCCAAATACTTAGTTCCATTCGAAATTTCTTCCATTCTCTTTATTGCAGCAATGGTTGGAGCAGTATTATTAGCAAAACGTGAAAAACAAGTCATTGACTAATCAACTATTATGGAACAATTAAATAACATTGGCGCTTCCTTGGACTTCTATATTTTCGTCTCCATCGCGCTGTTCAGTATCGGAGCAATCGGCGTGTTGACACGTAAAAACATGATTGTCCTGTTGATGTGCATCGAGTTGATGTTGAATGCCGTGAACTTATTATTGGTGACATTCTCTACCTTCTTTGGCAATGGCGAGGCACAAATCTTTGTCTTCTTCATTATTGTTGTTGCTGCAGCAGAAGCAACCATTGGATTATCCATATTGATTATGGCATACCGCAATAGCAAATCCATCGATATTGAAATGTTCAACAAATTAAACGGTTAAGAAAATGGGAAAAGATCTATTATTATTGACCTTGATTTCTTTGCCTTTAATAGGTGCAGCAATTAATGGGATTCTCGGAAAGAGAATACCGAAACTAATCGTTGGTTCGTTAGCGACTATACTCGTTTTCGGTTCTTTTCTTATCGGTTTGTCCTTATTTCTTGGACTTGAAAAAACGACCATCGTTCACTTGTTTCAAGTAGCGAAATTTGATGACTTTGCATTAGATGCGAACTTTCAAATTGATGCATTATCCATTTGGATGACTTTAATTATCACAGGTATTGGATCCTTGATTCACTTGTTTTCTATGGGATACATGAGTCATGACGAAGGATACCACAAATTCTTTACCTATTTGAACTTGTTTATTTTCTCCATGCTCTTATTGGTATTGGGAAGTAACTACTTCGTATTGTTCTTCGGTTGGGAAGGCGTTGGTATTTGTTCGTATTT
The DNA here is from genome assembly GCA_945860065.1 of Chryseobacterium gleum. Taxonomy (GTDB): domain Bacteria; phylum Bacteroidota; class Bacteroidia; order Flavobacteriales_D; family Crocinitomicaceae; genus UBA952. Next base: position 13,315 of record CAMAPI010000024.1, read on the forward strand.
ATTGATCGGATTCCACTATAACGATACCGAAAAAGGAATTGCCAATAGTTTAGCTGCGCGTAAAGCGTTCATCATGAATCGTATTGGTGACGCTGGATTGTTATTCGCCTTGTTCATGATGTTAAATCACTTCCATACCTTGGAATTCGTTGAAATCGGAAAAATGGTCACTGCGAGTCCAGAGTTGTATACGGGAATTGCTGGAGCAATTACCTTATGTCTATTTTTAGCTGCTACTGGAAAAAGTGCACAAATTCCATTGTTCACTTGGTTACCAGATGCGATGGCGGGACCAACACCAGTATCTGCCTTAATCCACGCGGCAACCATGGTAACTGCCGGAATTTACTTAACGGTTCGTTCGAATTTCTTGTTTGAATTAGCACCAACAACGAAGGACCTCATTTTGGTGATTGGAATCGCTACGACAGTTGTCGCTGCCTTTATGGCCATGCGTCAAAACGACATTAAAAAAGTATTGGCTTATTCCACCGTTTCACAACTTGGATTGATGTTCGTTGCTTTAGGAATGGGAGCTTATACCGTTGCTTTATTCCACGTAACGACACATGCTTTCTTCAAAGCTTTATTGTTCTTAGGATCAGGAAGTGTAATTCACGCAATGTCCGACGAGCAAGATATTCGCAAAATGGGTGGATTGTCTAAATTAACACCAATCACACACATCACCTTTTTAATTGGAACACTTGCCATTGCTGGATTTCCTTTCCTTTCTGGATTCTTTTCCAAAGATGAAATCTTAGCACATGCGTGGATGTCAAGTCCAATCGTTTATGGAATCTTGATGATTGCTGTTACGATGACTGCTATCTACATGTTTCGTTTATACTTCCTAGTTTTCCACGGAAGTTTCAGAGGTGGAGAGAAATTAAAATCGCATGTGCACGAAAGTGGATTATCCATGACGATTCCGTTAATGGTTCTCGCCGTATTATCTGTTTTTGGAGGGATCTTGAATTTACCGGGAATTGTTTTTCACAACGCTGGACATTGGATGTCGCACTTTTTAGAAAGCACAACCTACGGATTAAATCAAATTGAAACAGAACACATGGATGGAAATCAGTCCATCATTCTCATGTCTATTGCGAGTGTTGTCGCATTATCAGTGATGACTTGGGCCTACATCACCTATGTGAAGAAGCAAGCTGTTGCCAAAGAAGATGCGGACATGAATGCATGGGAGAAATTATCGAGCAACAAATTGTACATCGATGAAATCTACCAAACAATTTTTGTTCAACCGATCTTATGGTTGTCCACTACCCTAGCGAGTCAATTTGAACAACGCGTATTGAATAATGGAATTTTCCGTTTGACAAGCGCTATTGAAGCAAGTGGAAATTACACACGCAAATGGCAATCAGGATTCTTAGCAAGTTATTTATTCTGGATGGTTATGGGCATCATCGGATTCATTAGTTATTACATCATAAAATCAACATTTTGGAACTAATCTTTTTACCACTTTTCCTTGGGATCATAGCATTCTTTGTCCCAACTAGTTGGGTTCGTACATTTGGACTATTAGCAAGTATCAGCATTTTAGCGGTTTCGATCGTTCATTTGATGAATTTCAATGTTTCTGAATATGTAATGTTATTTAATCCCACCGAAATTTTCCCACTTGGATTAACTTTTAAAATGGGATATGATGGATTGGCATTTGTGATGGTCCTTTTGACAAACGCAGTCATTCTTCTTATTCTACTCGCAAATTACAACCGCGAGATCGCATCGAATGCAAAATTTACTGGATTGTCTTTCTTAATGCAGTTTGCGTTAATCGGATTGTTCACTTCCCTTGATGGAATCTTATTCTACACCTTCTGGGAATTAGCCTTGATTCCAATTTTCCTTATTCTTTATTGGTTTGGGAAACAAGATAACAACCGTGCCTTATTCAAGTTCTTCTTGTATACCTTATTGGGTTCATTGATGATGTTATTGTCTTTCATCGCTTTGGGATATTTTGCACCAAACTATTCGTACTTCCAATTGGTTCAAGCAAACTTTGTTGGAAAAGAAGTCGCAGCAGCATTGATCATGGGAGGAATTCTCTTTGCATTTGCTGTGAAAATTCCATTGTTCCCTTTCCATACGTGGCAAGCGCCAACCTATACGAATGCACCAATGGCTGGAACCATGTTGCTTTCCGCTTTGATGTTAAAAATGGCCTTGTACGGAATGATCAAGTGGATGATTCCAATTGGATTTGAAGGATTGGTTTACTTGAAATGGCCTGTGATCACACTTGGTGGAATTGGAATCGTTTATGGAGCGATTATCGCCATGAAACAAAAAGATTTAAAATCCTTGTTTGCCTATGCATCTATTAGTCACTTAGGATTGATTGCAGCGGGAATCATGATTTTCACCATGTCCGCAATTGAGGCATCGATGATTCAAATCATTAACCACAGTATCGTCGCAGTTGGACTTTTCCTTGCAGCTGGAATTATTGAAGACAGATTAAACACACGAAACATCGATGACCTGGGTGGAATTGCGAAAGTAGCTCCACATTTCGGATTCTGGTTTGCAGTGATGACGTTCATCTCTGTTTCTGTACCATTTACAGCAGGATTCATGGGAGAATTCATCTTAATCAAAGAATTGTTCACTGCTCATTGGGTGATTGGAATAACAGCAGCTTCCACTTTAGTATTTGGAGCGGTTTACATGTTACGCGCTTACCAAGGATCGATGTTTGGTCCTTCGAAAGTAACCGTATTTGCCGATTTAAAATGGAACGAATACCTTGTATTTGCCTTGTTAACGTTAACAGCAGTTGGGTTCGGACTTTACCCACAAATCATCATTGACTTCATTAAACCAAGCATCCAATTCACACAAGAATTGATGTCAGGTGACTTAACACTAACAAAATAAGATGGACGCTTTAATTATCATATTTATTACCGGTTTAATCGGTTTGTTTGTTGGAATGTTAAAAAATAGCCGATTGACCTTGGCTGTCATTTCTGTCGGATTAATTGCTGGATTCCTTTCCATGTATTACATGAACGATTATCAGTCGATTTTCCAGTCCTACCAAGGATTGCAATTCTCACGCACACAGCACATGTTTGCGTTACTGGCGATTGGATTAACGTTTGTTTCCGTTTTATTAGGATACACCTATTTCAAAGAGGACGAAGAACACACATCTGATTACTATGGATTGATGCTTTTCTCTTTGACTGGTGCACTTTGCCTTATTGGATTTTCGAACTTATTCATGTTCTTCCTTGGCTTAGAAATTCTATCCATTCCTATTTACGTGCTAGTAGGAATTCAAAAAGGAAATTCTTTGGCATCTGAAGCATCTGTGAAATATTTCTTTACCGGATCTTTCGCAACAGCCATCATGTTGTTCGGTATCGCATTGGTTTATGGTTCAACTGGATCATTCGAAATGAACGAAATTCAAATGGCTCTCGATATGGGCATGTCTCATTCACCGATGTTGAACATTGGCGTATTGATGATGATGGCAGCATTCTTATTCAAAGTAGGCGCTGTACCATTCCATTTCTGGGGTCCAGATGTGTACCAAGGATCTTCCAATGCAGTAATGGCTTACATGGCATCTGTGGTGAAATTAGCCGCATTATTCGCCTTCGTTCACTTCTTTAATTTCACTTTTCACAGCGTAACGCCATTCGTTGCAGGAATCATCCTGTTTGCGATCGTTGTTTCCTTATTCCTTGGTTATTTATCAGCCTTGAAACAAACTTCCTTCCGAAGAATGATGGCCTACTCAAGTATTGCCAATACTGGTTTCGCCTTGTTTGCTGTATTGAATCAACAATACGGTGAAGCTTCTTTGTGGATCTTCATGATTGGATACGCTTGTTCGACGATCGCTTTGGTTACCATAAACATGATTGTCGAAAAAGAAACAGATAACATCGCTAATTGGAAAGGAATTGGTTACTCGAATCCACTCATCGGCATCACCTTGGTTATTTCCCTTTTATCCATGTCCGGAATTCCTCCATTCACTGGATTCTTCGGAAAATACTTATTGTTATCCAGTGCGTTCACCAATTATCTTCCAGTCGTGATTTTAGCGGTCATTGCCTCACTCGTTGGAGCATATCTTTACTTGCGTTTAATGGTGCTTGCTTTATCTAAAGATGGTGAAGGAAAGAAACTGACAATGAACCTAACGCAAATTCTTGTATTGATTCTTTGCTTAGGTGGAATTCTTGGTGGATGGTTGGTACTTCTAATTAAGTAATAGCCCTTCTAAAATCCTATTTATTTTCGTCAAGTGAACTGTTCATTGTAGCGGATCCAAATTGAAAGAAATTCTACTGTTAGAAATTTACATTATTTACGTTTTTTTTGTCGGCTGCTGAACCAAGTCTTAACTTAGTTGTACAGAGGCTCACTAAACGTCTACTTTATGAATATTTCTTTCCCAAGCGTATCAAAAAAACACATCCGTTTTGGCCTCATCTTATTGATTGCCCTTTTCGTTGGATTTCTATTCAATTACTTGAATCGACCAGAAACACCGACAAAAAAGAAAGATCCATACGCTGGACTCTTCGATCGAAAAACAGACGGATTGATTCAAGAAAAAACCTTACTGGAAAACAAGGCGGTTCCCGTATTGAAAATCTCGAACGATCAAGAAAAAACCGTTCAACTTTCCAAATTATCGATTTCCTCAACGATTGAAAATGGTGTCGCTCGAACGCGCTACGACATGTTTTTCTACAATGAGCAAAACCGCGATTTGGAAGCAGAATTACAATTTCCACTCGCCGACGGACAAACGATTTCCTATTTTGCGATGGACGTGAATGGTGAAATGAGATCCGGTGTAGCCGTTGAAAAGGTAAAAGCGCGCATGGCATACGAGGCAACAGTTCGACAAGGAATCGATCCTGGATTAATCGAAAAAACACAAGGAAATAACTTTAAATTACGCGTCTTCCCTGTTCCATTAAAAGGTACAAAGCACATCATCATCGAGTACATGCATGAACTAGCGATGGATGTCAAACATGCTTATTACCACCTCCCGCTTTTCTTTAAAGAAAAAATTCCTGTTTTCTCCTACCACCTTTCCATCGTTGGAGAAGCAGAAAACCCAAACATTCTGCGTTCGTGTTCCGATGATTTCAAGCTTTCTGAAGTATCGAAAATTTACCAAGCATCCATTCGTAAAAAACAATTTTTAGCGAACAAACCCATTGTCATTCGCCTACCGAATCGTCAATCTGAAGCAGTCGCGGCTTGCGAACAAAAGTCAAACGGAATCTTCTTCCATACGAATCTCAAACTTCCTCAAAAGTACGCGCGCAAAAAGCAGCCTAAAAAAATCACGGTCATGTGGGATGTATCCAGTTCTCGATTCCTATCCCAAATTCCAAAGGAAATCAACTTGTTGAAGAAGTATTTAAGCACCATGAAAAAAGGAGAAGTGGAATTCATTCCTTTTGGATTCAAAGCGCTACCTAGTCAAACCTTTCGCATCAAAAATGGAAAAAGCACCGAATTGCTTCAAGCCATTCAGGAACTTGAATACGATGGTGGAACGACCTTAAATCAACTGCCATGGAATTCCTGTAAAGGCGAAGAAATCTTGTTATTTACCGATGGAGTTCAAAACCTGGGGAGCGCAAATAGTCCCTTAACTTCGAAAGAAATCTACTGCATTCAAAGCGCCATTAAATCCGATAATGGATTCCTAAAAAATCTCTCACGGACTTCTCACGGTGAATTCATCGACCTTTGTTCTTTGAGTGAGAAGGAAGCTTTGGAACGCTTGAATTCAAAATCACTTCACTTCATGGGATTTGAACAGGATTCCGCTTTGGAGAATTATTACCCAAGTACCGGATTGGGCAACAACGGCATTCTTTCCGTTTCTGGAAGGTTAACGAAAGTGCGTCCTTTCGTCACAGCGAAATTCGGAATCGGAACGAAAGTCCTCTTAAAAACCCGAATCCCACTAGAGCTTAACGATCAGAAAGCACATGCTAATCTAGAAAAAATGTGGGCGATTCACCAATTGAATGAGTTGCAAGAAAACTCCAAACAAAACGAAAAACAAATTTTAGAAACAGGACTTAAGTATCGTTTGGTTTCTGATTTTTCTTCCTTGTTGATTCTCGACCGAGTGGAAGACTATGTTCAACATCGAATTCTTCCTCCAAAAAGTTTACAAAAAGAATACTTCAAACAATTGAAGGCTGCAGAAAAAGAAGAGAAAGAGAGCAGTTATAACCACATGCGTGCCATCAAAAAGGAATGGAAAACGCAACAAGCTTGGTGGAAATCACATCGAAAAGAACCGAATAAAAAAAGAAATCGGCACAACACACAACGTGCTCCAATGCCAGGTGATGATGTAGAAACACGAAGTGAGATTGTTCAAGGTTCTAGCGAAGAACGTTCCGTCCCACCTCCTCCACCACCACGTGTTTCAGCCAATACAACGGAACAAATGACGGCTTTCATTCCTCCTGTAGTAGAAGATGATGAAGTGACAAACGCACGATTAGACACGCTACGAATCGGAGCGGATATACAGTTAACCACAACTGGAGCGATGAGTTATTCTTGGGCCAATGGGGATTTCAATGGAATGGCTAGTTCATTTGCTTCTGCCGGAACCTACAGTTTAACAGTTAACAATGTCAACGGGAGCAACAGTTCAAACGTTGCTGTTCGAGGTTCTTTACGCGTGAAAGCGTGGGATCCAAAGTCGCCATATATGAAACGAATCAAAACTGTTCCACTATCAAAAGCCTATCGTGTTTATTTGGAAGAACGTAAAAAGTACGCAAGTCAACCATCGTTTTATTTAGACGTGAGCGATTACTTGATTTTCAAAAAACATTACGCAGAAGGAATTCGTGTCCTTTCGAACATTGCCGAATTGGACATGGAAAACCACAGTTTACTGCGCATTGTCGCACAAAGATTCTTACAGCTGGGTGAAAAGAAATTGGCCTTAGCGCTTTTCAAGCACTTGATCGAACTTCGTCCGGAAGAACCACAGTCCTACCGTGACCTTGGACTCGCATTCGAACAAACCGGCAATTACAACGAAGCCATTCGCTATTTATACAAAGTTGTCAAAGAACCATACGATGGTCGCTTTGCTGGAATTCATTGCATTGCCTTGAATGAAATCAATAACATCATTGCCAGTCATCCGAGAAACTTAAAGTACGACTACATCGAAAAAGCGTTTATTCGCAAAATGCCAGTGGACATTCGCATCGTCTTGAATTGGGATACTGATGATACCGATGTCGATCTATGGATAACAGAACCTGATGGCGAAAAATGCATGTATTCATATCCGCTGACCGCAAATGGTGGACGTATTTCGAATGACTTTACCCAAGGATATGGTCCAGAAGAATACATGATTCACGCGGCACAGCATGGAACGTACCACATTCAAGCGCATTATTACGGCGATCATCGTCCGACAGTAAATGGCAAAGCGACCTTAAGTATCCAATTGTTCAAGCAGTATGGAACTAGTTTACAGTACAAACGAGAAATCACGCGCAGATTAAACGTAACAGACGACGTGGTTGACCTTGGAGAATTTGAGTTTTAAGGAAAGTTTTAGCAGAGTTTCCAAATTAAGCTAAGCGTGACCGATCAACCCCGCTCCGCTGCAGTTGCACTGCTGCGGAACAATTTCAATTGCACTGCTACGGAACGGAAGCGGAGCGTATATTTATACAGAAATCATTATATAAATGATGTTTAGCAAAATAATTATTGTACTTTTAACCAAAACATACCTCATGCGTAAACTTCTATTTTCCTGCTTTTTATTGAATTCACTCTTCTCTATCGCTCAAAATGTTCCCATTACATTCGAACAAGGAGCGTTTGGTTCAACATGGTCTTGGACCGTTTTTGAAAATGTTGGCAATCCACCATTGGAAATTGTGGTTAATCCAGATGTCACTGGACTCAACACATCTTCAACCGTAGCAAAGTTCACAGCACTTCAAGGAGGAATGCCATATGCAGGAGTTGAATGTGCGCATGGCGAAGTAGGAACGTTCACCTTAACTCCCGCGAATTGCATCGTGAAAATCATGGTCAATAAACCCGTTATTAGCAATGTGGGAATAAAATTTGCGACAGGATCCGGTGCATCAACAGGCGAATTACTGGTTGCAAACACGCAAATCAACAAATGGGAGGAATTAACCTTCGATTTCACTCCAATTCTTGGTCTACCAACATCTAGTGGCATCAACCAAGTGATTATTTTTCCTGATTTTCAAAACCGTACATCTACGAACATCTGTTATTTCGACAATATCACTTTTGGAACACCGGGTCCACCATTGGCAACTCCAATGACACCTGCTCCAGATCCAACATTCGCTGCAGTAGATGTGATTTCGATGTTTAGCAATGTCTATACAAATGTCTCCGTAGATACATGGCAAACGTCATGGTCACAAGGAACATTGAACGACATTCAAATTCAAGGAAACGATACAAAAAAATATTCTGGATTGAACTTTGTAGGAGTTGAAACTACCGGAAGTAATATTTTGAATGTTTCCAATATGACGCATTTGTACCTGAACGTTTGGACAGCCAACATGACGGAATTCCGTGTCAAACTGGTCGATTTTGGAAATAACTTATCCTATGCTGGTGGAGACGATTCAGAACATGAATTATCTTTTACACCAACATTAGAAAGCTGGATGACCTTGGACATTCCATTAACAAACTTTGTTAACCTAGCCTCCAACAATCACATTGCTCAATTGATTTTTTCTGGTAATCCAAGTGGAAGTGGTGTCGTTTATGTAGACAATGTATTGTTTCACACTGTTGTCACAGGAATCGAAACAATTCAAGCGAACGAAATGAAGCTTTACCCGAATCCAGTTCAAAACGAATTATCGATAGCACATCCAGAGAATTTGTCATCCCTTCAAATTTATTCAATGACAGGCGAGAACATACTTGTTCAAATGGATATGACAGCTGCAAAAATGGACGTTTCACAATTAGAAAGTGGCATGTACGTTTGTGTAATGGAAACCATCAATGGAGAAATTGTTCAAGAAAAGTTTATCAAGGAGTAAGGTTAACGTTTGTTTTCATGCCTTGAATTACATCTTAGGTAAATACAGCGTTGAATGATTCAAATTCCCTGAACTCAACGTATCTTTGTTGCATGAATGAACATCAAGTAAAGATTTCCAAGGTACTTTCGTCCATTGGATTTGACTCATTAAATTCCTTGCAGGAGGAAACCTTGGACAAAAGCGTTACCTCGAAAAATATCTTCATCCTCTCACAAACCGGTTCCGGTAAAACCTTTGCCTTTCTTTTGCCCTTGTTTTTGAATTTAGACCCAGAGGCAAAACACATTCAGGCATTGGTATTAGCTCCTTCCCGAGAGTTAGCTTTGCAGATTGAAGATGTTTGGCGTTCCATGAAAACAAATTTCAAAGTGCTGAGTTGTTATGGTGGACATTCCATTTCGACCGAAAAGAAGAGTTTAACAGAGGCTCCTGCGCTATTAATTGGGACACCAGGAAGAATTTGCGATCACATTTCTAGAGGAACAACAGACCTATCAAAAGTGGAACAGTTCGTGGTGGATGAGTATGATAAATGCTTAGAGTTTGGTTTTGACGATCAAATGAGTTACATCAACGAGGAATTTCGTTGCTTAGAAAAAGTGACCTTAGTTTCCGCGACAGAGCACAAAGAATTTCCAAACTATTTATCCTTTGACAAACCTTCTGTCATCAATCACTTGCATTTATCAGAAGACCCAGCTATATCCTTTTGGAAATTTCCTGTTCGCAATCAAAATAAGTTTGAGCGATTGTTTGATTTGTTATGCTCTTTCCGAGGAGAATTAAGCATTGTTTTCTGTAATTTCCGCGAAGCGACAGAAAGTGTTTGTACGTATTTAGCGGAGAACGGCTACGACGCCATCGTTTACCATGGTGGAATGGAGCAGGACGAAAGAGAACGCGCATTGATAAAGTTTCGAAACGGAAGTTTTCACACCTTAATATGCACTGACTTAGGTTCCCGCGGACTAGATATCCCGGAGATTCAGCACGTTGTGCATTTTCAATTTCCGCAAAGTGAAGAAGCGTTTATTCATCGCAATGGACGAACAGCACGCATGAAAGCGAATGGATCCTCCTACTTGTTCATGAATCCAGATGAACGCACACCGGATTACTTGAAAGTTCCACGCGAGGAGTTTAAACTTCCCAAAGAAATGCACGCTCCTGTAGAAAGTCCATGGATCACTTTGTACTTCAGTGGTGGAAAAAAAGACAAAATCAATAAAATCGATATTGTTGGATTCTTAGGTCAAAAAGGCGGTGTAGCCAAAGAAGAAATCGGACTCATCACTGTTCAGGATTTTAGTTCGTATGCTGCGGTAAAACGTCACAACGTGCGTGATTTGTTAGCGAAGATTCGTCCAGAAAAAATCAAAGGGAAAAAATTAAAGATTGAGGTATCGAAATAAAATTCAAAACTCCATTATTTCACGCTAATCCTACATCGCTAAAAGAGCAAGAATAATCAAGCTCAAGTGAACGGAGCAAAGTAGGGCAGCGGTAAATACATGTGATTTTCCCATTTTATCAGAAATGAAATGATGTAAATGATTTCGGTCAGCTTGAAAAATGGGCTTTCCGTTTAAGATGCGTATAAAAATAACCCGAAGTAAATCGAATATGGGAAGGCTAAATAACGCAGCAAACACATACGTCAATTGATTTCCGGAAAGTTCATCCATAACAGGATCACAGCAAGAAGACGCCATCAGTTGTAGGGAAAAACAAGACATTAAAAAACCCAGTAATAAGGAGCCACAGTCACCCATGAAGATTTTGAATTTCTGTGAAAAGTTGAAAAATAAAAAGGCTGTTAATGAACCGATAATCACCAAGCTTAAAATAGAAAAATGATGGTGGTTAGACCGAAAGAAAATAATGGCCATCACAGAGAAAAAATTGATGGAAAGCAAGGCCGCCAGTCCATCGATGCCGTCCATTAGATTAATGGCATTAATCAGTACTAGGTAGAAGGAAAATACCAGAAACTGAAATAGCACTGCAGGAATAATTTCGAAGAAGGAATGGACACGAAAATGCTCAATAGCATCCTGATAAAACATGACAATTCCAAGGAGCGCTATTATCTGAGCAAGAAGTTTTAAAAAGGGCTTAACCGACCGAATGTCATCATATAGACCTATTCCAAACAAAAGGGTTGAACCAAAAAACATACAACATACAACCCAAGGGTCAAATTCGCTATTCGCTTGAATAAAAAACACGAGAATCGCAACAAAAAACACCACCCCACCAATTCTCGGAACAAGAGTCAAGTGTGAACTTCGCATATTTGGAATGTCGAATAATTGATTTCGCTTAGCAAAACTAATCAGCAAAGGCATCGACATCAAAGAACCCATTAAACTCAAGGTAAATGCTACGAAAAGATATAACTGACTTTCGGTAATCATATGTTATCGTTTTCCCTTTAGTTCGATTCCTTTTGACTCCAACAAACTCAGTATTTCTCGTCTCTTTCGTGTATTCAATGTCAATGAAAAGACCTGTAATTTTGGAACAAAGCCACTCGGTGTAATAAAATCACAAGCTTCACCTACCCATTCATACCTACGAACGAAGAGAACATGAATTCCAGTAAATTTGATTTGAATGCTTTCAATGTTCTTAAAATCAACTTGAGCATAAACAGAGTGACCACCCTGAAGTGGTAAATGCTCGAATAACAAGTAATCATCCTCAATGGTCATTTTCTGAAATTGTTTTCGATGTTTGTCCCATTCCCCTAAACCAAGGAAAAAACTCCAAGGAATAAAAAAACTAGCTAATACCAGATTAAAAATTAGAATCGTAGAGTTCCCAAAATATAAAAAATAGGTACTAACAACAATACCGAAAAATCCAACGATAAACAACGCAATTTTCAGTTGGAGAATAGTTGAATCTATTTTTAACACCTTCATTGTTTGTTTTTAACTTATAAAAAAAGCTCGATTAGCCGAGTGATGTGCAAATGTGAAAATTTAAATGAACTTTAATATCACCTTATTGTTATGTGAACAATAACACATGTGAATTGGGATACTTTTCATCATTATGAAACAATTATTTACTGTTTCATAAATTAACAACTGTGTGCATTTTTATTAATTTGACTATGATTTTGAATCTTTTAAACCTGCTCATTGGATTTAGTTTAATGCTAATTGGCTTAGCGCTTTTATTAAACTACTTTAGACTTAATAAGATTAATTTTTACTTTTTTTTACTCATTTTTATTGCAGGAATAACACGATTTCAGTTTGGTTTGGTTTCATTTGGATTTATTAATGAATCCAAACCCCTCGTTTTTAGGATTTTTATTTTTCTATTTATTTTTCCTCCGATATATTATCTCTGTCTCAAATCCTTTATTTCTCAAAAATCGAGTTGGAAATCTATTTTACTACATTTTTCTTTCTTTCTATTGATCATTTCCGTCAGACTTTATTTTGGGGAACTCGGCCTTAAACTAATTGGCATTCTATTTTTTACCTACACTGCATTTTATTACTTTTTATTGACGAAAATCTCATTAGCCTATTTTAAACAACATCACTCCATCTACTCGAAACAACAATTACTTAAAGTAAAGCAGTTGATTGTATGGATTTTTGCGTTGTCCATCAATAATTTCATTTTCTGCATGTTTTATATATTTATTAGTAACTCCAACAAGCATGAGGCGATGCAAGGGATGTTTCACAGCACCATCATTGTATGGGTATTATTCGTAACTTATTTATTCTTCAACCCTTCTATCCTATTTAATGAAGTATTCAAAAAGAAGGACCCAAAGAGAGATTTCTTGAAAGAATTTAGTGTTTGGAGTACAAAACCCCTGCAAAAAATAGATGCGCGAGATGTCGCGATTGAATTCATCATTCGAAAAAACGTGGAGAAGCTCATAGAAGATTTAAGAAATCTGAAACCAGAGTTAATTATTCAGTCCAATAGCACGAATTTGATTCATGAAATTGCCCTTCATTTAAATCACCCTAAAAGCCACCTGAAATTTGCCATGAAATACCATTGCCGATTTTCACAAAGCGATTATTTAAATCTAATCAGAGTGATTCATGCATTGACCTTAATCAATAATGGTTACTTGGATAACTATACGATTGAAACACTAGGAGAAAGTTGTCACTTTCATTCCAGAACATCATTCTACAGGCACTTTAAAAAACACATGGGCGTTTCCCCTGCCAAATACAAAACACTGATTGAATAAGTGATCTATACTTACAGTTTGACTTTTTTCTTTGGACGCGCACAAATTTTGCTCTGTAGATATTGTGACAAAACAGCCGAACCCATACCTACAATTGCCCCCGCAAGCACATCACTTGGATAATGAACTCCTAGATGCATTCGTGAATATCCCGCAGCACAAGCGTAAACATACGATGGGACAACCACATACCATTTTGGAAAAGCCATGCTCAAAGAAGTCGCTAACGTAAACGCAGTGGAGGTATGTCCGGATGGAAAAGAATAGGATCCTGCTTCTGCCTGCTTATCCAAAAACGGATACGTCACAAATGGACGATCGCGTTTAAACGCCAATTTCAATGCGGTCGTGGTGAAGGCATTTACACAAAGTGCTTCCACCATGAACATCCCTTTGCTTTTCAAACTACTGTCCTTTTTAATGATGCCAATACCCAAAGTAGCAATGGGCGCTCCAATACTCATTGGACTCACGCTATTCGTAATGAACTTGAAACTCGGATCCAAGGATTTATTTCGTTCTAAATTGATTTTCTTCAATAAATCGATGTCCCAGTTTTGAGCGGTAACATCCCATGATATGAAAAATGCGAAAAAGATAAGGACCTTACAAAATGAATGAAACATCTTTGTTGAATGATTAACTATAATTTTCAAAGATAAAAAAAGCGTCAATGAAATTCATTGACGCGTAATTTTAATCATGAATTATCGAGTTAAATGCTCACTATGTTCTAAACACCGATGCTGGCTCTAATTTCGTAATGCGACGAATCGCAAACAAGGTTCCTGAAATAGAAATGACGGCTGTGATTACGAAGAATCCAACTTTGATCATTGGCGAGAAGGTAAACAAGGTTCCTGCATTGGCAATTCCATTTCTGAATCCTTCAATCAACGCGTAGCCAATGATAAATCCAATGATGGAATAGATGATCGCTTGCATGAGAATGAGCTTGCGGATGTATCCGTTCGTTGCTCCAATGGCTTTTAGTGTTCCGTAATCCTTGATTCGATCAATTGCGGCGGAATACAAGGTCAGACCGATGATAATGAAGCCAGAAATAAGGGCGAAAATGATAAGTGTTCCGAAGGAAAAAGCTATTCCGCTGGACTTCAACACCGTCAAAATGGTTTGATTTTTAAATTCTGTTGGCATCCATGCTTTGACACCAGGGATGTTCGTGTTAATGTAGTTGACAACGTCTTCCATGTGCTTGTCGTCGTCCACTTTCACCAGAAATGCAGACGTTTTACTGACCGGAACTTTACCAAGAAATCTGGCGCGATCGATAGTGGTGTAGGAAATGAGTCCGCCACCGAACGACCTCGCTCCTTTCGTTAGCGCAGCGATGTACACTTGCCTTCCATTGATTTCGAAGTAATTTCCTTTCTCCGGATTACCAAGTGCCTTTCCATCAAAAAAATCGACGGAAACAGCGCCATCTGGAATGAGGTCCGCATGTTTACCGTCAAAAATAATGTCGTCTTGAATACCGTTGAACTCTGGCAACTCCACTCCTATTATACTCATTCCTGCAGAAGTTCCATCCGTAAAACGTGCAGCACCATTTGAAATAACCAATTGGTGGGCTTTTTCGACATAAGGTAAACTTTCGATTTCATACCCTAGACGAACGTCAATCGGTGCTAACGCATTCACGTTTTCCGTTTTATTATCTGTTACCCAAACATAGCCATCGTTCACTCGAACGTAATAACACATGGCATTCGTTAAAAAAGTAAAGATTCCA
>CAMAPI010000025.1 GCA_945860065.1 Chryseobacterium gleum
CTCCTCCTTGAAGGACAAACAGCGCATGCGTTCCGTTTTTCGCAATGATGCAATTCTCGGCTTTCACTTTCGCCCCTGCAAAAATAAATACCCCATAGCGCGCTTGATTTTTTATGATGGTATTGGTCATGGTTAGTGTGTAACCTGTATTCGTTGGGTCTTCATCGTACAAGTGTACTCCAGAGGTTCCATTTTTAATAATCGCATAGTCAATGGCACATGGACGCGCCTGCTGAAAGTAAATACCATAATATTGTCCACTGACATTCTGATAATCTTGCTCCAATCGATCGCCTTCGATGATGACTTCATTTCCGAGCGTGCCTTGAATGTTTAAGGTGGACTTATACACATATAAAATGGCGTTTTTGTGCATGTAAATGTGTGTTCCAGCTTGGATAGTTAATGTTTTTGCGGAGTCCACGGCGGCATAACCATAAACAACATGTGGTTTGTCGTTTGGCCAAATCCCCTCATTTAAATCTTTGTAATGAAAATAGGCATCTTGTCCCCAAGCAGCCAATTTAACATATTGGTTTTTATTGTTGTTTTTAAACCGAATGGAATCTTCAATGATCAAAGGTAAATTCGTTCCATTTGGATCAAGTGTGACTTCCACAAAAACAAATAAACTATCGCCGCCTTCGATGTAAATATCTTGGATTTTTGTTCCTTGAAGTCCATCGACATTGATAGAGAATTTGGAGCTTGTCCCACCCATTAATTCTATTTCATCAATACGAATGGTTTTGGAGTCCTTGTTGTAAATTTTAAATTGCTGGGTGGTCGATCCAATTGATGTAAAAACCGTATCAAAAACCACGGTGTCCTTGGAGAAGCTCAAGTTGTTTTTAGAAAGAATGACATGCTTTCCACACGAGCTGATGCTCAAACTTACTAGGAGTAATAAGCCGCTTAAAATCGAGGAAATAAAAATTCTCATGTACATATAACGGACAAATCTACGGATTATTGAGTCTTTTTTTGAACCTTTGAAGAACTTGGTTGTAAATAGCTAAAAACCATCCCAATGAAACGGATCTATATACTCTATTTTTTACTTTTATTTCCCTTGATGTATTGGGCTCAACCGCCACAAGGTAAAAAGGAAACAAATGTGCAGATGAATGCTGGATACTATAACAATCAGACCAATCAATCAAGTGAGAATGGATTGATAAATGTCGCGCCGCAATCGGAACAAAACACATTGTTGAAAAGTGATTCTGCTTATTTTCAATTGGATATAAAGGAAGAAGAGGATGTTTTTAAGCAAGAGGAGGCTCTTTCAGTGGATCAGAAAACGAAAGTAATGAGTTCGTTTTCTTTGGTTCGACAAAAATCTAAGTTGAACAATTTTCAGCGTACTCCGATGCTATCTGAGCAACATGAAATGGATGCCAACGTGCAACAATTGGGACAGATATCTCCAAATTCCTGGGAATACCAATTAGCTTACTTTTCATCCGGAAACTACAATACCGAACGAGGGGCGTCTATGGAGAAAGCGTTTGAGTTAAACCCAGAAAATACCGAAGTTCAAAAACAATATTTCTCTTTAAAGTACATCAGCGGAGATACGGTAAGTGCGGAAAATACGCTTTCGTTGATGTCCGTAAATGATGTAATTAGTTTGGAAGTCGAACGCTACACCAATGATGTATTGACTTCTTGTCCCATGAATTCAACCCTTCTTACGCATGGATTTGAAGATACCTATGGAGTATTATTCAATCAATTTAGTCACCAAATACGCTCGGATGTCACAGTCATCTCCTTGGATTTCTTGCAGAGTCAGCAATTTCGTAAGGAATTGGAGGGACAAGGGTATGTGCTGCCGAAGTCTACCAAAATCGACGTCGCTTATTTGAGTCAATTCTGTTTCCTGAATGCAGAAAAAGACCTTTTACTTTCCGTGACTATCCCAAGGAACTACTTGGAACCCTTGTCGAAAAAACTATTTCCGGTCGGACTCACCTTTCAATACGCTGAACGTCCTGCGGATGATTTGCCAATTCGACAGGAAAATTTGTGGTTTTATCAGCTGAATAAATATGGACTGAACGAAGGGGAGGAACGCAGCAAATTTGCCATGAATTACATTCCCTTGTTGATGTATTTGGAACAGAAATACGTGGGTGAAGGAAATGAAGTTTTGTTGCTTCAGATTCGGGAAAGCATGGATCAGATTTTAGGAAAGAAGGCCATAAAAAAGGTGGGTAACTAGATGAAGGTCTTTCGTAAATCGATATCAGACTGGAGTGATGAGTCCTTAATGCATGCATTAGGACAAGGGAATCAGTCTGCATTTACGGAATTGTATGAACGTTACGCAGGAAAATTGAGGGGCTATTTTCGAAACATGTTGTGGAGGGACGATGAGAAATCAGAGGATTTTGTACATGATTTATTTGCGAAAATCATCCAACATCCCGAGTTGTTTGATACGAATCGCTCTTTTAAAACGTGGCTATTTTCCGTGGCGAGTAACATGTGTAAAAATGAGTATAAACGAATGGAAGTGAGAAAAAACACGGTTCACGGTGTGGATGCCTCTTTCGCAGCATCGGACGAAAATGTTCTGAATCAAGTTCAGGATGCTCAATTTTTAGCAGATTTCGAGGAAAAATTACAGGGATTAGATGAAAAGCATCGATCGGTGTTTACGCTGCGTCACCTCGATGGACTTGCATTGAAGGAAATCGCAGTAGTTTTAGAGATCAACGAAGGAACCGTCAAGTCACGCTTGTTTTATGCAACAAAATATTTAGCGAATCAACTGAGTGTTTATCAATTATCACACTAAAAATGGAAGAACAATTAAAAAACATACTGAAAAAGCATACAACATTCGCTGGGTTGAATGACTATGAACGTTCCCAATTGGTGGAATGGTGTACGGATGAACAGGAGTTTCAATCCTTGAAAACGTTATTCCAACAAGTCGATGTTTGGTCAGAACAACCCAAAGATGAATCCAATACGAAACTTCGTTTGGACCAGCTCTTCGCTATTCAATATGCGGGAAAACAATCAGCTTCAAATGGACGAGAAATTCGATTGAACAAAAATCGTTTTAGTCGTGTATCTACCTGGACATCCATTTCAGCAGTGGCCGCATCATTGGTATTAACATGGTACGTGTATCAACCGGAGAACAAGGTGCGTTTGGCGAAAAATCAAGAATCGATTCAGCCAAAAGAAAACAAAGCGCTGAAGGAAACGCGTGAAGTTTCCACAGAGACATCGCCGAAAGTCATTCCAGAAATCATTTCACAGTCATCAGGCATTGAGACCCGCCAACAAATTGAGTCGATTGAGGTTCCATTGTCCGAGAAGCGTGAACGTACAGCTGATGTTGAAACGGTGATTCCAGCTATTTCGTGGTCCGACAATCTTGCCAATGGATCCACTGTAACGCTCTCCACTTCCAATACCGGTGCAATGTCATACGCATGGACATCTGATGATAACGTAAGTGAAGTGAAAGTCATGTCCTCCAAAATGGTATCCACGGAAAAAATCAGTTACCGTAAAAAACAAGCAGACGCAGTTACTTCCTTTAGTGTGAAGTCCATGCCGGAAATGCTGAACGTAATAGTTGCGTCATACTAGTATCGAAGAACGAAATGTTCTTTCTCTTGAAATGACCGTTTGGAGAGAATTCCTTGCTGATTCATATCGGCTGTAAAATGAAAGGATGAAAATGAAACAAGTTTATTCCATTCGTTCCATGAATTTTTATTATTTCTGATTCCACACAAGATCACAAAGGTATTTTCATCTAGAAAAGGAGCCATTTCACTAACTTTTTCAAAAATAGACCCTGTAACTGAATCGCAGCGCATAAAAATGAGCGTCGGAGTTGTTTCCATTTTTTGAATACCCATTTCTTCTATATAGATAACATCTGCAGAAAATTCGCATTGTTGAACAGCAGTTTTTAGTTCATTTATTTCAGTGGTATCCGTAATTATATGACTGTAATTCAAGTGTTTGCAAAGCTGAAGTAGTAATCGTACGGAGGAAAGAGGAAGGTCCATTTTCTTTGCTGCGCGGTCATAGATTATTTTCGAAACAGGAATCCGAAAACAAATATCCACCAAATCATAAACGAAAGGCGAATGAATCCCATGTCTTCCTTTGGCTTTCCAAGTATATTTTATAATTTCGAAGAATCGATTCACGATGCAAATTAACTATTTTCAATAGACATGGGGATGACAGGTGCGGAAGAAATACAAATATTGAAGCAAAAAGAGCACATTTTTAATGGCGTTCCCGTTTTAGATGTTGTGCGTCCATGTCGCATTGATGATGGGATTATTCAACTGACTTCCGACCAGGAAATTCAGTTCAAACAGCGTTTCGAGTTACTCCATAAACACCTATCTTTTTTTATTCCTGCTTCTGGATCAGGTTCGCGCATGTTTCAATTCTTGTATGATTATTTGAATCAAACAAACGAATCAAATCAGGCCCAAACCGAACAGTTTATTCGTCGGATTTCATCCTTTGCATTTTACAAGTGCTTTCCAGCTGAGGTCAAAGAAAAAGTCGAGAATTTTACTTGGAGTGTCGAAGACTTGATTGCTTATGTTTTGGGAGAAGGCGGATTAAATTTTGGTTTATACCCAAAAGGACTCATTCCTTTTCATTCCTTGGGACCCTTTATGTTGAATCCATTTCAAGAGCAACTGATTCAAGGAAGCAACTTGGTGAAACGCCCAATTGATTTTCATTTTACCATTCAATCGAAATTTGAAAAACATTTTCAATCAGCGATACATAGTTTGAGCGAAATGACGGGGGATGAATATTCAGTCACCTATTCGGAGCAGGATCCCAGCACAAATTCATATGCGTTTTATTTGGATGGAACCTTAGCGCTTGGAGATGATGGGGAACCGATTCGTCGTCCCGCAGGACACGGAACCTTACTTACGAATTTAGCACGTATAAAAAGTGATTACGTATTGGTAAAGAACATTGATAACCTGCAGCATTTCAGTCAATCAGAGGCAAGCACAGCACAATGGAAAATACTTGTGGGCTTGTTAGATCAAGTGAAAGAAGCTTTGTGCCATTTAGAAGAACATCCATCTAGTTCAGAATTTGAGGAATTAAATGAACGCTTTCATTTAGTTCACGAAAATGAGGTGAAAACCTTGGAGGACTTGAAAAAAGTAATCCGACGTCCACTTCGTATTTGTGGAATGGTTCGAAACGAAGGTCAACCCGGTGGTGGACCATTTTTCGTTCAAAAAAACGGGATAAGCCATAAACAAATTGTGGAAAAGGCACAATTGGCAAATACAGATAAAGTGAGTTCGCTATTGATGCAAAGCACACATTTTAATCCAGTGATGATGGTCTTAGATTTCAAAGACTCACAAGGTAAAGCCTATGATTTAACCAACTTTGCAGAGGAGGATAGTTATTTTATTTTAGAGAAAAATCACCAGGGTAAAACCATTCAATTCATTGAACAGCCTGGACTTTGGAATGGGGGAATGTCAAATTGGAATACCATTTTCATTGAAATTCCAAACGATGTTTTTACGCCAGTAAAAACGGTTTTGGATTTACTGCAGCCTACCCATCAATCCATTTAAAATTTCCAATTTTTTAGGGGGCTCAACGGTTTAATTTGGCTATTTTTGTATAAAAAAACAAAGATGGTACCAGTTACGGTTTATGCTGAAATGACTCCCAATCCGTCAACGATGAAATACGTTGCGAATAAATATTTATTGGCTACGGGTGATGCTGTTGAATTTAGTTCGAAAGCGGATTCAAAAGGATATTCACCATTGGCGGAAGCCTTGTTTGATTTTCCCTTTGTTCAAAAAGTCTTTATTGCTGCAAATTTTATTACGATTACGAAAACGGACAATGTGCCTTGGGATTTCATTAATATGGAATTGCGTGAATTCGTTCGTGAATGGTTGTTTTTTGGCAAGGAAGTATTGATTCAAATGCCATCTCAATTAGCGCATATAGCAGACGAATCAAATTCGGATAAGGTGGTGAAATCATTTGATCCAAGTGAATTTGATGATTCCATTCGCGCTTTATTAGATGAATACGTTCGTCCTGCAGTCGAAAACGATGGTGGCGCGATTGATTTTGTCGGATTTGAAGATGGAATTGTCACGGTTTCTATGAAAGGATCTTGTGCGGGATGTCCATCCTCCACGGCAACACTAAAAGGTGGAATAGAGAACTTATTGAAACAACATTTGCCAGAAGTAAAGGAAGTTGTCGCATTAAACGGTTAAATACAAGGGATTAATCAATTATAATTGATTAATCGAATAATTATTGCTACATTTAATTCAACAAGTCAGTGAACTTGTTGTTTCCCCTAGACACAATCCAGCATGGAGTCCGAAATACATATTGAAAATCAAATAGACCTTAAGGTAGCCTTACGTCAGTATTTTGGTTTTGATCAGTTTAAAGGAGAGCAAGAAGCAATTATTCGGAATGTGCTCAATGGCAAAAACACGTTTGTTATTATGCCAACCGGTGGGGGAAAATCAATGTGTTACCAATTGCCTTCGCTTTTGATGAATGGAACAGCAATTATTGTTTCTCCATTAATCGCCTTGATGAAAAATCAAGTGGATGCCATACGTGGATTTAGTGAAAATGAAAACGTTGCGCACTTTTTGAATTCCTCTCTATCGAAAGGCGAAATTCAACAAGTTCGCAGAGACGTACAATCTGGAAGTACGAAGATGTTGTTTGTTGCTCCAGAGTCCTTGACAAAAAAGGAAAACATCGATTTCTTGACAAATGTCGAGATTTCGTTTTTCGCGATCGATGAGGCGCATTGTATCTCGGAATGGGGACATGATTTTCGTCCAGAATACCGACGCTTGCGTGAAATATTTCAGAAAATATCGAATGTCCCAGTCATTGCCCTAACAGCAACGGCGACTCCTAAGGTTCAACACGACATTCAAAAGAATTTGAATATGTTGGATGCCGATGTATTTAAAGCTTCCTTCAATAGAGATAATTTATACTACGAAATTCGTCCAAAACTGGAGGTTGAAAAAGAAATTATCCGTTACATTAAAAACCGTAAAGGCGAAAGTGGGATCATTTATTGTCTTAGCCGAAAAAAGGTGGAAGAGATTGCGGAATTACTTCAAGTGAATGGAATAAATGCGTTGCCTTATCACGCTGGACTCGACGCAGGCTCACGGGCACGACATCAGGATATGTTCTTGATGGAAGATGTGGACGTGATTGTGGCAACCATAGCCTTTGGAATGGGAATCGATAAGCCGGATGTGCGTTATGTCATTCACCATGACATCCCTAAATCCATAGAAAGTTATTACCAAGAAACGGGAAGAGCGGGAAGAGATGGTGGAGTAGGTGAGTGTGTTGCTTTTTATAGTTACAAGGACATCGAAAAGCTGGAGAAATTCTTGCAGGGTAAAGCAATCACGGAACAAGAAATTGGACGTCAATTATTACATGAAATCGTTTCCTACTCAGAAACATCCGTTTGTCGCCGCAAATTTATTCTGCACTACTTTGGAGAAGCCTTTGAAGAGAAAAATTGCAATGAACTGTGCGATAATTGCCGTAACCCGAGAGAGAAGACGGAAGGATCAACATACGTTGAAATGTTACTGAAAGCTATCGTATTGATGGATGAGACGCAAAAAGCAAAACACTATTGCGCGTATTTGTCTGGACATGTGACCGCGGATATCAAAGCGTATAAACAAGATCAATTCCCAACGTTTGGCGTTGGAAAAGAGAAGGATGAACACTTTTGGAATGCGGTGATTCGTCAAACAGCAGTTGGTGGACTCATATACAAAGATGTCGATACATTTGGAACACTGAAGTTAACGGATGAAGGAAGAAATTTCTTGAAAAGCCCCTTTTCTTTCATGCTCATTAAACAACATGACTTTTCAGGCACGGATGACGATGACTCTATCGTTCAAGTTGGAGGAAATGGTTCAACGTTTGATGATGTTTTGTATAATTTACTTGTCGACTTACGTAAAACAATTTCAAAGCAAAAAAGCCTTCCTCCCTTCGTCATTTTTCAAGAGCCATCGCTTCGTGATATGTGCTTGCAATATCCAATTACGATGGATGAACTCACGAATATACAAGGAGTAGGCACAGGTAAAGCCCAGCGTTATGGGGCCCCATTTGTGGATTTAATCGCGAATTATGTCGAGGTTAATGACATTGAGCGTCCTTTGGACATGGTCGTAAAAACATTGGTTAATAAATCCGTTTTAAAGGTTCAGTTGATTCAAAATATCGACCGTAAGTATCCTTTAGAAGACATTGCAAAAGCGCAAGGAAAAACATTTGAAGACCTTTTGGATGAAATGGAGTCCATTGTGAATTCAGGAACCAAGGTGAACATCAATTACTACATCAATACGATTTTGGACAACGATAATCAAGAAGAGATTTTTGATTATTTCTCTGAAGCCGAAACAGATGATTTAGTGACCGCATATCATGAATTTGACGGATTATATACCGAAGAGGAGTTGCGTTTGATGCGCATCAAATTTATGAGTGAGGTCGCAAACTAAGGAAGGCCTGATAGCTCATTCCCAATTACTTTGTTTCCAACATCAATACTTCGATCGACTTTCTGGATACGGCATGATAATTTTGTTTTGCACCTTGGAAGGTATTCACCGCAAAGTTTCGTGTGGATTTATTCAATAAAAGCGCTTCGTAAATCGGCATCAAGTATTTTCTTCTCCCAACTTTTGTTAGAAAGGCAGCAATCTGATTTTTATTCGTCTGTGCATAGCCATTATTCGCGCTCAAAATAAACCACTCGGTCAACAGCTCACTATTTCCACTGAAGGAAAAATGCAAGTACCGATCGATTTCCCTCATTTTTGCATGCGCTAAATTTTTAGGTAAACGGCGAATGAAGGTTTGCCATTCTTGAACAATGTGATCCTGGTATTTAATTTGGTCCACGCGTTTGATTTTCTTTCTTCGTTTCCCTACTTTTTTATAGGTGTAGGTGATTTTAGCTGCAAAACTTACTTCTCCTTGTGTGAAGTTATCTGCAAGTTTTTGCATTTCATCCAAACGCGTCGAGTGGAGCTGCAAACAGTTTGTGGGTAATCCTTCGTTGTAAATCCACGCATCATAATCAAAAACACCTTTTTCTTTTGCGAGAAGATGTTCGTCTAGGAAACGGATGAATTGCTTCGTGTCTACCGTTTTAAATTGAAACGTTTCAAAGTAACTTTTTAGAAATACATCGAATTTTTCCCTACCAACATGTGCTTCCAATGTTTTTAAGAAAAAAGCACCCTTCACATAGGCAATATCCGTCATGCCATCATCCGGATTTCGTCCCTCTAATGTTAAATGCAATTTGCTGTCGTCCGGGTGTGCTGATTTACCAATACGCTTTAATTCATCTTTCAATTCATCGAATTCAATCAACGCGAGGATGTCAGCCACTTCTTTGCCATAAATGGATTCCATGATGCGCTGTTCGAAATACACGGTAAATCCTTCGTTGAGCCAAAAGTCATTCCAGGTGCGATTGGTGACCAAATTCCCGGACCATGAATGCGCTAATTCATGCGCAATGACGGACACTAAACTTTTGTCTCCAGCAAGCAGGGTTGGATTCGCAAACGTCAACATTGGATTTTCCATTCCGCCAAACGGGAAGGAGTACGGAAGTACTAAAATATCGTATTGTTCCCATTGATAAGGTCCATACAATTTTTCTGCAGCACTAATCATTTGAGGAATGGCATCAAACTCGTATGCGCAGGAAGAAAGCAATTCTGGTTCCGCATACACGCCGCTGTTCGCACTAAATGCATGGTATTCTAGATCTCCTACGGCTAAAGCAATGAGATACGCTGGAATGGGTTTGTTCATTTCGAAATGGTACAATCCATCTTTGTTTCTTTTCGTTGGATTGCGCGCGCTCATCACGGCCATTAAATCGCTTGGAACTTTCACATCTGCACTGTAGGTAATGCGATTACTTGGGGAATCTTGCAAGGGAATCCATGTGCGTGTCAGGATAGCTTGTCCCTGGGTATATAAAAACGGTTTTGTTTTCGAACTCGTTAAATTGGTATCTAACCAATCCAATGCATCCGAACGTTCCGTTGTTTGATAGTAAATATTCACGAATTTAGTATCCTCTTTGATTGGAACCATCAGCGCTTGTCCGAGAATGGAATCTTTGTCCATCTTATCGATAAACATATCAGCTTCTTCTTCCGATCCTTTTTCACCGATGGTAACCTTTTGAATCATTAATCCATTGATGTCAAAAATCGCGGTATCAGCTCCATTATTCTTCATTTCATGTCGCGCAATCCCATAAATCGTGCGGTTTTCGAAATTTACATCGAGTTCTAAATGCAGGTGTTTGGTGGAGATTTCCGATAAATTAGCGTAGCTATGGGCATCCGCTCTCTCATTTATAGGTGATTTTGTTGCTGTTTTCGTTGAACGGGAGGAATCACAAGACGCCAAAAACAAAATAATCGATACAATCCAAAGTAAGTGCTTCATAGCTTCGAGTTATTTATAAGAAAGTATGCCAAATCTTTCAAAAGAATTGGAAATGGAATACATTAATATTTCTTTATTAAACGCATCCACACGGAATTGTTTAGGAATCACAATGGAATTCAATTCTTTGCGACTTTCCATTTCTTCACGGGTCATTTCGCCTGTTTTTAGATCAATTTTGACCAATGCTACTGCATTATTTTTTTTGGATAAATTAAAACTGTAATAGTTGTCTTCGGTTCGGTTGAACGCTCCAAGATCATCATAGTTGCGTTGATGGTCGTTAAAAATGAAGTTCAGCGTACTGTCCGATTGAAAACTGGTATAGGAACTAAATTCACCGTAATCATTGGTGGAAACTTGTGATTTCGGAATCCGTTTCTGCCAAATTAATTGCCCATCAGTGGAAATCCGAAAGGCAATAATGTCATCGTAATAGTAATAGTTTATGGTGGTCGTGAAGCTAGATCGGTTGTCGTACGTTGTTCGTTGGTAAACGTAGTATTGTTCCATCGAACCAACAATGGATCCATCCGACAAGGTGAAAAAATCGCGCATGTGGTAATCGTACAATTGAGGCCCGACGTAATCTCGTGCATTTAAGTCATTCGGATTCGATAGGTTATTGTTGGAATTCGCAAAGCGATCTTGTTGTCGGGTGCTCCAAACTTCTTTTACAATTTCCTTCCCGAATGGAATAAATGATTCTGAATTATGCGCTTGATTAATTGGGTCTATTTGAATAGTGAAAATACCTTCTATCCCAATTTTATTTCCGGTTCCGTAAATACCAGTTAGCGCGAAAGCTCCAAGTTCATTCGAGGAAAGTTCTAAGTCGTCAATGCGTTTCCCTTGTAAATCAATGGAAAATTCCTTGAGCTCATTCTCGCTAGCTTTATAAACGTGGATGGATTTAAAGTTGTCGAAACTACGGGTGAACATGCGGTCATTGGCTTTGTTGTGTTCAGTTACACAAATGAAATAGTCTCCTGTGTTGGATAGGTGGTGTGCATTAAAGGTACTAAGGTTCCCTTCGAATGGAACATTATACTCACCACTTTGAACGACCTTTAGGGAATCTCCAAAAATCTTGTAGCCATAATAATCACTATTCACTCCTCTTCCTTCGAGTTCCCAGATGACGCCAATAAATTTACGGTTTTGAGAGGCGATGATCGTAAATTCTGGTTTAGCGCTGAACTTCGCGTTTTGATATTCTGCAAGGAATTTTGTGCTGGTCAGATTTAATTCCTCATCGTATTGTTGTGCATACAGCGTCATGGCTGGTCCTATTCTGTCTGATAAAAAAACGACCGTTCCTTTTTCAAAACTTAGGGCATCAACAAAATTACACAAGCCTGTTTCGGTTACGAGCTTTAGTCGTTTTTGATTGAAAAGTGTCAGGTTGTCATATGAAATCAACTTGTAAGAACCCAAGGAGCTACTTCCAGTCCAACGAAGCGTATTGAAGTCAAGCTGATTTTTCGGAAGAATGTCTAGTAAATACCCATTGCTTCTTTCCAAAGGCCCCCATGTTACTGAAAAGTTTTGCGCCACTGTTAAGTTGGTCCAAAGCAATAGTACAAGGAGCAATCTAGCCATAGTTACGGATTCACAAGTTGTATTCCAAGATAGGACTTAGGTGAAATGTTTTTTAATTCTTCCGTTAAGGTAGGGGAAAGTTTTAATTCATCAATAAACGCATGGACACTTTCTTTGGTCACTTGTTCATTTTTTCGTGTCAATCCTTTCAGTGCTTCGTATGGTTTTTCAAATCCTTCGCGGCGCAGTACCGTCTGAATTGCTTCTGCAACAATAGCCCAGTTATTGTCTAGATCTTCATGAAGTTTCGACTCGTTCAATAATAGTTTAGCAAGTCCGTTCAATGTCGATTGTAAGGAGATTAAACTGTGTGCAATTGGCACACCAACGACACGAAGAACAGTTGAATCAGTTAAATCCCGTTGCAAACGAGAAACCGGAAGTTTGCTCGATAAGTGTTCGTAAAGTGCATTGGCAATGCCGATGTTTCCTTCCGAATTTTCAAAATCAATCGGATTAACTTTATGTGGCATGGCGGATGAGCCAATTTCTCCTTCTTTGATTTTTTGCTTGAAGTATTCCATCGATATGTATGTCCACATGTCGCGGTTCAGGTCTAAAATAATGGTGTTAATCCGTTTCAAAACATCGAATAATGCTGCCAATTGATCGTAATGTTCAATTTGCGTCGTTGTTTGGGACCGATTCAATCCCAATTTACCGTTGACAAATTCATTCGCAAATGCTACCCAATCGTGCGTTGGAAAAGCCACATGGTGTGCGTTGAAATTTCCTGTTGCACCGCCAAATTTTGCTGAATAATCTTGTTTCACCAATTGACTACGTTGAATCGTTAATCGTTCTGTGAACACTTGAATTTCTTTTCCTAAACGCGTTGGAGATGCGGGTTGACCGTGTGTGTGCGCAAGCATGGGGATATCTTTCCATTCATTTTGGTAGCTGGTTAATTGCGCAATGACTTGATCTAACATCGGAATGTACACTTCTTCAATCCCTTGTTTTAGAGACAGTGGAATCGCTGTGTTATTGATGTCTTGAGACGTTAATCCAAAGTGAATAAACTCTAGGTATTTATGTAAGCCTAGCTCTTCCATTTTAGCTTTTAGGAAGTATTCCACCGCTTTCACATCGTGATTCGTTGTTTTTTCGGTATCCTTAATCCACAAAGCATCTGCTTCAGTGAAATTTAGATAGATGGATTTTAATGCGGAAAAAGTTTCTTTGGGGCAGTCAGTAAGTGGGGAGATTCCACTCTCCGCAAGGGAAATGAAATACTCTACTTCGACTAAAACGCGGTAGCGAATGAGTCCAAATTCTGAAAAATATGGGCGCAATTGGCTGGTTTTCGCATGATATCTTCCGTCAATCGGAGAAATAGCTGTCAGTGAGTTTAATTCCATGTTCTTTTTTTAAGACACAAAGATACGATATTGCGGAAAACTACTGAAATCGTTTTGGGTTATCGTCTAAAGGAAATATCCGAAAATATGTCCTCAAACTTAAAATCCTTGGTATTTTTGTTGCATGGAATTTTCAAGGCGTTTTGTTCGATTCAATTGGATGGTTTTAATCCTGATTTACCTGATTGTGGTAGCGGGAAGTTTGGTGCGAATTACTGGAAGTGGAATGGGTTGTCCAGATTGGCCGAAATGCTTTGGACAATGGGTGCCACCAACGGAACTTTCGGAACTTCCAGCCGACTACCGAGAAGCGTACCTCTTGAAACGAGAGAAGAAAGTGGAGAAATTTTGCCGCTTTTTAAACGCAGTTGGAATGAAAGAAACGGCGGAACGGATTCAGTCGGATCCCACTTTTTATGTGGAAGAAGCATTCAATGTGCGTAAAACGTGGACAGAATACCTCAACCGTGTGGTTGGATTCCTTGCCGGAAATGCGATGCTCATTGCCTTCGTGTGGATGCTCATAGTTTACCGAAAACGAAAGTTTGTCTTGTTAATGCTGCTCAACCTCATTCTGATGGGAATCGAAGGCTGGTTCGGGTCGATTGTTGTCGCAACGAATTTGGTTCCATGGACCATCACGGTTCACTTGTTTTTGGCCTTGGTGATTATTGGAATTCAGTTGTATTTGGTGTATGCGATGGGAAGCGGATCTAAAACAAAGATCACGCTAAATCGATCTATGCGTATCGTTTTATGGTTGATTTTACTCATAACGTTTTATCAAATGTTCTTGGGGACCCAAGTACGTGAATCGATTGACCTACTCGTAAAACAAGGATTTAGTCGGACACAATGGATGGATAAAATAGGCATCGAATTTTTAATTCACCGTAGTTTCTCTTGGCTTGTTTTGATCTTGTTGGGATGGATGTTTTGGAAAAATGAAAAAACTCAGAAATATTCCATCATTCGTTGGACCTTTGTCATACTTGCTTTGGAGTTAATAAGCGGAGTATTATTAGCTTATGTGGACATGCCAGGATTGGTGCGAACGAGTCACTTGATTTTTGCGAGTGTTCTTTTTGGAATCCTACTTTATACCTGTTTTAAAGTCAAAAAAATGGCTTGAAGAGTGGATTCTTCACTTAAATGACTCAGTAACGAATTACTTCATTTTGATAATCGGGCTAGATCGATTTCGGTAAATGAATCGGTAGATTCCTTGTGGGAGATGGTGAATGGACAATTGTTCTTTGCACGACTGAATGCGGTGAATCAACACGATTTTTCCGAGTTCGTCACATAGGTAAACGAATTCGCCAATAATCCCGGGGTCAACTTCAAGGAAGAGCACATCCATACATGGAACCGGGTAAATGGAGATTTTATCATCGTCAATCAGTTTGGAAATGAGCACTTCTCCAATTTTCCAAGTTTCATTTAGTCTATTCACATCAGCTATTCCGGTTGTTAAGTAAAAATCTCCTTCGTGTGCAAAGTAAATACTGCCTTTTCTCGGGACATTGCTGAAGCTTAATAATGCTTCCGTATTCCATTGGTCTAAATTGATTTTTTCGAAACTAGTGAGCGTTTGACCACTTGGATCGAGTCCGCCAAAAACGTATAGACAAGAGTCCTTTTGCACACTACCGACATAGGTTCTATCCCCTAACTGCAGATTTGAAAACACGTTCCATTGATCAATAGAGGGAGCATAGGACCATGTTTCTGAATTCCAGGTGATGTCGCTTGTTTTTCCCGCTGCGATGTATCCTTGTCCCGCGTAAGAGAAGGCAAGTCCACGCCAAATTCCAGGAATTGGCAAGTTGTTTTTCTGCTGCCATTCTTGGGTACTAAAAGAGAAACGCCAGACTTCATTTAGAATTCCGGTTGCGTTTTGTCCACCGATCAGGTATAAAGAATCTCCGATGATGAAGTGAACGCATCCGGCACGACCAGATGATGGTAAGGCGGGAAGTGCGGACCACTCTTCTGTGCTTGGATCATAGCTCCAAAAGGAATTCAAGAAATTCCCACTGCAATTGTCTCCGCAAAGTATGTAGCCCAATCCGTTGTGTGCGAATCCAGTGGCATATTGACGGTTTTCTCCATCGGGAAGTGGAGTGACAACTTCCCATGTTTGCAGGGTGGCATTAAATCGGTAGAAGTTTCGGGTACAAGAGAATCCATCATCGCGTCCTGTCCCGCAGTAATGCTTGTCCTCAATGCTAAATCCTGCTGCATCATCCCTTGGATTTCCTGGAAAATCACTTATTTGTTGCCAGGATTGTGCGTAAAGATTTGAAGCACATTGGCATAGCATGAATACGAGTAGTAGGCGCATGAATTTCATAACGTCATAAACGTCGTTTTTATTTTAAGCGATTAAAAAGAAGGTGTTCCACTGTTTTTATAGACCACTTTTCGAGAAATAGCGTAACTCAGTCGCAGCATGCCGGAAAGGTAATTTTGCTTGAACATGTTGGAGGACAGCAATGAGTAATTATTGTTCATGGATGCGCCAATCGATAGGTTATTTTTAAAGCGATATTGGTAGAAAATCCCAATGTTGTGATTCAAGGTCGAGAAGAAACCAGTAAAGTGCTGGTAAGCTTTAAATGTTAGGTTGAAGAAAAAATCGTGGAATTGATCCTCATTCAAGCGATAAAAGAGAGACGGGGTAAGTGAAAAGTGTTTTGCCGAATCTAAGTCAAAGCGATAGCTTGCGTTTGCCGCAATAGACATAGAAGATTTGTAGGTATACGGATAGGTGGTGATTTCCGGACGATTTACATTGTTTGCAGCAAGTCCGAAGGTCCATTTTTTGCTCACTAAGGACATCCCAAGGTTTAAACTGTATGAAGTCGGATTCCACAAAGTGAAATAATCAATTGGGGGAGTTGTGCTATCAATAAAGGTCATGTTATCACGACGCATACTGAGGCCAAGTCCGGAGTTTAAGGTGAGATTTCGATTGATTTTCACACTGTAAGCAGCGTTTAAGGTGTTCGAAATAACCTTCCAATCAGACCACTGACTAAATCCATTGTTCAATCCAAAAGAGAAAGATCCTACTTGTTGCTTCAGGGAAAAGAAATTGTAGTAGTTGGGAATCATTCCAAATCTTGAATACATACTCGTGTTGCTCGTGTATACTTTCTTTTCCGCAAAGGCGGATGGATTACTCGCATTGAAATAATCGTCCATGGAATACGTGCTTTGTGCAAAATACGGACTCATTATAGACAGGAAAAAGAATAATAGGATTGAACGCATAGTTATGGTTTTCTTTATTAAACAAGTTCATCTTAGGTAAAGTTACACTGCTGCACCTCTTAAGCGAATTAATTGCGTTAACTTAACTGAGGAAGAAGTGATATGCAGGATCCAAGTGCGGAATTATTGAAAAAAGTTCAGTCCTACGACCGTAGGGCTCAATTGGAATTGTATCAACTTTGCTATCCGGTTCTAATTGGAGTGGCAAGAAGATTCCGGAAAAACGAGGAGGACCATAAAACCATGGTGAACAATGCGTTTATGAAGATCATTCAGAACTTAGATAAATACCAGGACATTCGTTTTTTCAGTTGGATCAAGCGGATTATCACGAATGAAATCATCGACGATTTCCGTCGTTCAAAGAATTATAACACGTTTTACCAGCACGACGCAGCAATCGAAGGGAACGATGGCGTTCATCCGGAGGCTGAATATGATTTGAATCAAGCACATTTGAATGCCATGCTCCTTCAATTATCCGAATCCAACCGTGTTGTTTTCAATCTTTTTGTGGTGGATGGATATTCGCACCGAGAAATTGGAGAGATGCTGGGGATTTCTGAACAAACATCTAAATGGCACACGAAAGTTGCCCGAAAAAAACTAAAAGATTTACTTAAAATAGAAAGTCATGATATCAACGAATGATGTATTCGATCGGGATGTAAAGCAGGTCCTGTCTGAACTCAAGGGTGATGAAATTCCCTTAGATTTTATGGTGGATATCGAACAACGGCTCGATCAATTGGAAAAAAGGAAAAAACGACGTGTGTTCGTGTGGTTTTTTACGGGAATTGCTTTAGCGAGTGGACTCATTTTTGGACTCCTGCGTGAAAACGGGACCTCAAACAATCCATCGAAAACGGCACAGCAAAAAGTTGCCAATCAAACAACAAAAACAAAGGTTTTCAAACAAATCGCTTCTCCCAAGGAAAACAAATCCAATCAAGCGAATACGGTTCAAATAGCTACGACACAACTGTCAGGAGTAACTAGAAATATTCTTTCCAATTTACCGATAAAAGGAACAGTAACACGTTCAACTGGCGGAAATCAGTCGGATTTAATGCAAACAGCCACCCCAGTTGAAAGAATTGCTACGGTTCAAACACAAAAAGACATAATCGAAACGAGTCAAGATGCTCCCGTAGTCCTTTCGAATCGAAAAACAGAAGTTTCACCATCGAGCGATTCTGTAAAAGCGGTATCGTCAAGTATGATTGAACTCACGCCTAAGAAAGTAGTTCCAGCGATAAAAATTCCTGAAATAGTGATGAAAAATGACCTTCCAAAATGGACCCATTCTTTTGGTTTTTACACGGGAATGAGTGGGGTGATTTCTTCCTTTCAAACAGATGAACAAGCATTAACAGCAACCGTGGGAGCAACAAATGCGCTTAAATACCGAGAACTAAGGACCACTCAAGAGCGATCCACTTCCAGTATCGATTTATCACTCCGTTATCGAATAGCCAAGGAACACCTTGTCCTGCAAACTGGAGTGGATTTCTTTGAATGGGGTGAGCAAATTCAATACGATTATTCTTTTGTTTACGATGGCGTCAATCGCTATTCGTACCTCTCCATTCCATTTTATCTTGGGTATCGTCAAGCATTGGGAAATGTGGAGTTGACTGCTAGTGTGGGGAGTTCTATTGGCCATGTATTGAAACGCGATGGATATTACTTGCAGCCTGATTTGACGACTGTTGCTATTGAACAAGCAAGCACTTGGACATCCACAGGATATGTGCAAATTGCCTTGAGTTACACGATTGATAAGTTTCGCTTTTCATTGGCACCAAGCTATCGGAAGTCATTTGCTCCTGTTGTTCAGTCAACCTTTACAAAAAACACCTATCAATCCATTGGATTACAGATGGGAATTGCTGTGATTTTGAAATAGCTTTACCGCGATTTAGGTCGACGTGAATTGGATTTTTTTGTTGTTCCGCCACGCTGTTCCTTTTTCTTTGGTGGATTCCCAAAGTTCGGACTGCTCAAATAGGGTTTTTTGGATTTTGGCGGATGCGAAGTACTCGACGAACTTGTTGTTTTCGGTTTTTTCGGAGTCGATGATTTCCGAACATCATCGTTGGTGGAATCTTCCAATAAGTTATTGATGATGTCCATTTCACTTTCCGTCAAATCACGCCATTCTCCAACGGGTAATCCTTTCAGTCCGATGTTCATGATGCGCACACGTTCCAACTTCGTCACTTCATAACCAAAGTGTTCGCACATGCGGCGAATTTGTCGGTTGAGTCCTTGAATGAGCGTAATGCGAAATACCTGCGTAGCTTCTTGAACAACTTTGCATTTTTTCGTGTTGACACCCAAGATTGGAACTCCTTTCGCCATCCCGGAGATCATATCCGGAGTCAAGGGCTTGTTGACAGTTACTAGGTATTCCTTTTCGTGGTTGTTTCCAGCCCGTAAAATCTTGTTGATGATGTCGCCGTTGTTCGTCAAAAAGATGAGTCCTTGTGAATCTTTATCCAAGCGTCCAACAGGAAAAATCCGTTTGCTATGATTGACGAAATGAACAATGTTATCGTGAACATTTTCCTCCGTTGTGGATGTGACGCCAACCGGTTTGTTCAAGGCGATAAAAACGATGTCCTCTCCTTCGCGCGGCTCGAGTTCCGTTCCATTGACACGAACCTTATCTCCAACCTTCACTTGATCTCCAATTGTTGCTTTGCGCTTATTGATAAATACTAATCCACGTTCGATGAATTTATCTGCCTCACGTCGAGAGCATAGTCCACTTTCACTAATGAATTTATTTAGGCGCATGTCGTAAAATAAGTATCGTTAAAGGTATGGTTTAATTCGCATCAGAAGTTTCAGCTGCTTCTGCTTCCAGTTGCAGTCGTTCCTCTTCCATCTTTTTACGCTGTAGGATGAGGTCTTTGTTTTTCACTTCCAATTCCTTGACAGAGATGATCGGATCCTTGGTCAGCGGGAACAAATGCTGTAGTTCCCCGCTGTAGTAAAACTCGTAACAGAGTCCACCAAAGGTATACATGCGATTCGCTACCAAGAAATCGGATCCACCTACTTTGGGATGTGCACTCGGCTTGCTTTTCTGGTAGCCAAGGTTGTATAAGGTCCCGATGATTTCTGGACGATACGCCAACGA
The DNA here is from genome assembly GCA_945860065.1 of Chryseobacterium gleum. GTDB lineage: Bacteria > Bacteroidota > Bacteroidia > Flavobacteriales_D > Crocinitomicaceae > UBA952. The sequence goes on from CAMAPI010000025.1 coordinate 19,957, forward strand.
AAATCCAGCATGTTCCCATTGCGCTTGGTACTGACGAATCAAAAATGCGGTGTACAAATACGAATAGTAGTGATCTCCACCTTTGATCAGTCGTTGAATGGTCTTTAGTTTGTGGGATTCAATCGTATCGTTGATTCCTTCCGGAAAGGAATCGTTCACGTTGATGCAATTTTGAAAATAGTCACCGGCATAAAAAGGCGATTTCGTATCAAACAAGGTGCTTTCAATTCGCACAGCGGTATGCTGTAGAATTCCAGTAACGCCGTAACCACGATTTTTCGGGAGGATTAGACGACTAAACGGAACGACATATTTTTTAAACTTTTCACGTCCCGAGTTGAACATGCGCACTTGTTCGCCCACTAAGCACATCACTAAAAGACGCGGTTCCACACCCGTCATGCGCGCCACGGAGTCGATTGCGTGTTTGTCGTGTCCGACTGCTTTACAGAAATCTTTCCAAGCCTGTGAATGTGCCCACGGATACAAAGTTTTCGATTGCTTGCTTCGATAATGATTGATTTTTGCAAATTCTCGCTGCAGGTATTTGTCCTTTTTTAAGAGCAATTGAATCGCGTCCAACATGCGCGCAGCAATGCGGACATCCTTCGATTTTTGATAAGCCGAAAGAATGATTTCTGCGTTCATCGGATGGCGGTGGGAAAGCACACCGAGTTTTTGAAAAACCCGCGCTTTCAAATACTGTTCATTGGTTGAATCCAAAGGCTGACTATAGCTGGACGAAACCTTATCGAAATAACGGTTATTGATGTCCACGTCCCCTTTTTCATTGGTCCATTTCATTTTCACTGCCAGCGCAGCAAACATCAAGAAAAGCGCCATTAAAGCAAGGAGATGGATGGCAACTTTGTACGAAATAAGCAGGTATTTTTTCACGGCATTTTGAAAGAGTGCTCGAAATTAACTTATTGTGGTGAGATATAAAAATTATTGGAGTTGGTGGGTATAAAAAGGGGATTTCGATTTTTCAAAGGAAATCCCCGCTTGGGTGGTCCCACACAGGCTCGAACTGTGGACCCACAGATTATGAGTCTGTTGCTCTAACCAACTGAGCTATAGGACCGAGTTACATTGAAGTAACGGTTAAAAATCTTAGTTGTCCTATAGCGAAGTTGCTTGTCCCGTCGTTACGGGAAGCTATAGGACCGAGTTACATTTAAGTAATGTTTTGGTTGGCAAAAATAGTAATTTCTTCCTTTATACAAAGGAAATCAGCCAATCTATTTTTTATGTTGTTCAGAGGATAGCATCGCTTGAATCTGCTTCATGGTATTTTGCATCCCTTCTGCACTGCCGTCCAGGAAGATGGTGTTTCCTTTTCCGTATTCAGCGAAATTCTTGATGGCTTCTGTCCACATAGAGAATAGAATCACGTTCGTGTCCAAATTGGCTTGCTTCATTTCTTCCGCTGCTTCACTCATTCCTTTTGCTACCTCTTGACGGAATAAGGCAACTCCTTGTCCACGTAACATCGCTGCTTCTTTCTCTGCTAATGCGGCAATTTTAATCGCGTTTCCATCGGCTTCAGCTGCTTTCGTTTTGGTGATCAATAAGGCTTGACCTTCATTCTCGGCTGCTGCTTTTAGGTTATTCGATGCAACGACCTTACTCATGCTCTCAATAATCGCTTGGTCGAAGGTAATGTCGTTGATTTGTAAGTCCAATAAGTGGTATCCCCATGTTTCTAACGTGTTGTCAATTTGACTCTTCACGTTTTCTACCAACTCGTGACGAAGTCCAAGGATCTCCGATTGTTTCTGACTCGCGACATATGCACGAATGGATCCTTCAATGGTGCGAATCAAGGCTTGCATCAAGTCTTTGTTGCTGATGAACTTAAATGCCACTTTTTTAATGGTTTCTTCTTCGGCATCCATGACACTATACAATAACATGCTTTTGAAATACACATTCGCTTGGTCAATGGTCACGGCCTGAAATTCCATTTCAATACTCTGGTTTTGAATGGATATGCGGCGGTAAATCTGTTCGATAAATGGAATTTTTATGCGTAATCCTGGTATTAAGATTCGCTTGTACTTTCCAAAAAGGGTGATTACGGCGATTGTTCCTTGTGTAACCGTAAATAGGGAACTGAAAACGATTGCGAGTACAATAACGAGAATGATGTAAAGAGCTGTCATATGTGGAAATTTTAGTTAAATGTAGGGATATTCTTGCTGTGAAACAAATGGTCGTTTAATGCTGTTTTTTCAGTGTGAACAAGGTGATTTCGGGATAGATTCCAACACGTCCGGGAAAACCGAGGAAACCGAATCCACGGTTGACATACAAGTACTGTTTCCCCACTTCGTACAATCCTGCCCATTTGGGATATTTGAAGGAAACTGGACTGAATTTTATGCCGAAACGCTCAATTCCAAACTGCATGCCGTGTGTATGTCCGGATAAGGTCAAGTCGATGTTAGTGTGTCCAACGACTTGCGCATCGAAGTGACTTGGATCGTGCGACAATAATATTTTGAAAGCATCTGCTGGGACTTTGGAGAGGGTTTCTGGCAATTTTCCACTTTGACGGAATGGTGCTTTTCCCCAATTTTCCACGCCCAACAACCAAGCTCCTTCGCTCAATTCGACTGCATCGTTCAACAAGGGACGGAAGCCAATCGCCTGATGAATCTCAATCAAACGGTTTAAGTTTTCTTGCTTTTCACTTTGTTCTTCCCATTTCACGTAATCACCGTAATCGTGGTTCCCCTGGATGCTAAATTTTCCTTTTTTCGCTTGAATGGAGGAGAAAATGGGTTCCCATCCATGCATTTCATCGGCTTTGTTGTTGACCAAATCTCCTGTGAAAAACACGTAATCGGCATCCAATGAATTCATTTTGTCAATGGCTTTCTGAACCTTATGGTAGCGGTGTAAAAAACTTCCTACATGGACATCACTAATTTGTATAATGCGCAAACCATCCATGGAATCTGGTAGGTTAGGGAAGGACAATTCTATTGGATGTACTTTCCAGTTCCAACGTCCAAATCGAATGCCGTAAAGAATTCCAAAGAAGATGAGAATGGAAAAAGTCCAACCAATCCATTGGAGTATTGGGAAGTTAAGAAATAAGTAAGAAAGTCCGGGAATCAAGTAAGCCAATGCGGGAATTCCCGAAGCGATAAACAAGCCCATAAAGGTGAAAATCAAGCGGTAATCGGAATTTTGAGCGCGTCGACGGAAATTGAAAAACAATAATCCAACACTGCCAATAAATACGCTTCCTTGAACGGATGCTATCAATACGTATCCATGTTCCAATAGTCCGTGAAGGAAAAGCCATTCAGCGGCGATGATGAGTAGGAGAGAAAAGACAAATATCATGATGGGAGAAAATACGAAGGAGAAACAAGGAATTGGAGTAAATGTTCAATGAACGTTTACATCCACGATCCACCCACAGAAATGATGTTATCCATCGCCAAGTAATCCGCATGCGTTTCTTCGGTGATTCCGCCAGTTGGACAAAATTTCACCGATGGAAAGACTTGTCCATACGCTTTCAAAGCGCCGATTCCTCCAAAGAGATTCGCTGGAAAGAACTTGAAGGTATCCCATCCGAATTGCAATCCTTCGATGATTTCACTTGGAGTAGCTACGCCTGGAATAAACGCAATTCCACTTGCTTCAAATGCTGGAGCGAGTGTTGCATTCAATCCTGGACTGACCATGAAGTCAATGTCTAATTCTATTGCTTTGTCAATTTGATTAACCGAAACAACGGTACCCATTCCAATCGAACAACGGTCACCAAATAATTTCTTTGCTACAGCGATGCAGTCAAAAGCTGCCGGTGTGCGCAAGGTGATTTCAATACAGAAAATCCCACGTGCGATTAACTGCTCCATTTTTGGAACAACTTCTTCCACAGAATGAAAGGTTACCACGGGGATAACTGGGTGTTGTGAAAGGACTGCGCGAATATTGTTTTGAGTCATTGAAGGTCAATTTGACACAAAGGTCGTGATTTCTTTGATTCCTAAATCAGAATGACTTGAAAATCACTTAAAAAAGGATCCATTTCCTGCTTGATTTGCTCCATACGCGCATAAATTTCACCATCAGCGCAGAAGGTTAAAAGATTGCTGCTGCGTTCCTGAAGTTCTTCCTTCGGCATGCACTTCGTGGAAATGGCATCGATTAACTTCAATTGCTTATCGAATTTTCCTTTGCGAATCTTTTCCAATCGGTCTTTCAACTGAAACAATTGCTTCGAAATGCGTGTCAATTCGGCTTCGACCATATTGACTTGATTGGAATCGACTTCATGGGTCAATTGCTGCCACTTAGAACTCAGTTGAAGCGTCATATTATCCAACTCACTGAAATCAATGGCCTGACTTCCTTCGCGTTCCAGAAATTCTTGTTTTAATTCCATCGGATTGCGCCATAAATCTTGGGTGTTGAATCCCATCGCTTGCCATTCTTGCCAGTTTTTTTCTTCAAGGAGGAGGATGCTTGTTCGCGCTTGAATTAAGGGGAACAAGACTTCGGCTTCTTCGAAAACTTCTTTTAACTGCAACCAATACATGATTTCACCCGGACCTCCAACGTAACATACGTTCGGGAGGATAAATTCTTGGTAAACCGGACGCAACACAACATTCGGTGAAAAGGACTCCGGATGGTTTTTTAATTCCGTCAGCATGCTTTCGGTGTCCAGTTCTTCGGAACCGAATTGAAATCCTGTTTCCGTTCGTTGAATGCGTTCGCGCTTGTCGGGACTCAAATAAAACAAATTCGTGTCCTTTGCTTCAACTTGCAAGGGAAATCCCGCTTGACTTAGGGATTGATTCGTTCGTTCTACTGCTTTCGCTGAAAATCCGCTTAACAGTTCTTGTTTGAAAATAGGGGAGAAAGCTTCCTTCCATAGCGGCAAGTCACTATCGATGATGATCAAGCCGTAATGTCCAAATAGTTCATTGACGAATTGAAAAAAGGCTTTGCCATACGTTTCGCCAGACATCGCATCCATCAAGGTGTGAATCTCACTGTCCGGATGATTTTGGAATTTCGCTTTAATCTCTGAAATGACTGTTTCGAGTCCGTCTAAGCTCATGCGTCCGACTGCGCCACCGTTCGCACGGTCCCATTTCACCAATTGCTGAAATAAGTAGAACGATTGAATTTCGGCGAAATCGTGGTCTTCGGATGCCATCCAATACACAGGAACGAATTCGTAGTCCGGATAACTCACTTTCAATTCTTCACACTGTTTGATGACGTGAAGAATTTTATAAATAAAGTATAAAGGACCAGTCGCAAGACTTAATTGATGTCCGGTGGTAATCGTAAAACAATTGGCTTGACCTAGTTTCTCGATGTTCGCTTGGACTTGCTCAGTACGCAGGACATCTTCATATAATTCTTCGAGTCCTTCTTGCAACAAATCGCGCTGGGTAGCACCAAAAACGCGTTGTTTTTCGGTCAATTGTTCCAAGAACGCTTCTTTCGAAAATGGACGTTGAATCCATGCGGACAAGGCCGCTTGATTTTCGGTAAAAAGACGCTGTTTCTCGTTGAAAAACGGCGTGGACGAACGGGGGATGTTTATGCGCATCAGCGAATTACATGTTTCGACGATACTGACCACCTACTTCGAATAACGCTGCAGTTATCTGTCCGAGGGATGCGTATTTACACGTTTCCATCAGTTCTTCAAACATATTTCGGTTGTTGATTGCTGCATCTTGAATCTTCGCAATTCCTTCCGAAGCTTGCTGTACATTTCCTGCGTGAAGGTTGTTCATCATATCGATTTGATATTGTTTTTCTTCTTCTGTCGCACGAATGACTTCTTTCGGTAATACGGTTGGAGATCCTTTCGAGCTCAAGAACGTATTCACCCCAATAATCGGGAATTCGCCTGTATGTTTCAAGCTTTCGTAGTACAAAGACTCTTCTTGGATTTTAGAACGTTGGTACATCGTTTCCATCGCGCCTAAGACACCACCACGCTCGGTGATTCGATCGAATTCGGTCAATACCGCTTCTTCTACCAAATCCGTTAATTCGTCAATGATGAAGGATCCTTGTAATGGATTCTCGTTTTTCGCTAATCCAAGTTCACGGTTGATGATCAATTGAATCGCCATCGCACGACGAACAGATTCTTCTGTCGGTGTCGTAATTGCTTCGTCATACGCATTCGTATGCAAGGAATTACAGTTGTCGTAAATGGCGTACAATGCTTGAAGCGTCGTACGAATGTCGTTAAAGTCAATTTCTTGTGCGTGCAGTGAACGTCCAGATGTTTGAATGTGGTATTTCAACATTTGTGCACGTGGATTCGCCCCGTATTTTTTCGCTAATGCTTTCGCCCAAATTCGACGAGCAACGCGTCCAATCACGGCGTATTCTGGATCAATTCCATTCGAAAAGAAGAAGGACAAGTTCGGACCGAAATCGTTGATGTCCATGCCACGACTCAAATAGTACTCGACATACGTAAATCCATTTGCTAAAGTAAAGCCCAACTGTGTAATTGGATTTGCACCCGCTTCGGCAATGTGATAACCTGAAATGGATACGGAATAGAAATTACGAACGCCTTTGTTGATGAAGTATTGTTGAACATCGCCCATCAAACGCAAGGCAAATTCCGTGGAGAAAATACAGGTGTTTTGCGCTTGGTCTTCTTTGAGGATGTCCGCTTGAACTGTTCCGCGTACTTGTTTTAACGTCTCCGTCTTAATTTCTTGGTAAACATCCACTGGAAGGACTTGATCTCCGGTGACACCCAAAAGCATTAGTCCGAGTCCGTCGTTTCCTTGTGGTAATTCACCTTGGTAACTTGGACGCGCAACGCCTTTCGCTTTGTAAATTGCAGCGATTTTCGCTTCAACTTCTGCTTCGAGTCCGTTGGCTTTGATGTATTTCTCGCAATTTTGATCGATGGCTGCATTCATGAAGAAGGCCAACATCATCGGCGCTGGACCATTAATCGTCATGGAAACAGACGTCGCTGGATGACTCAAGTCAAATCCAGAGTATAATTTTTTCGCATCATCCAAACAGCAAATAGAAACACCTGAATTTCCGATTTTCCCATAAATATCTGGACGAATCGCTGGATCATTTCCATATAAAGTAACAGAGTCAAATGCGGTAGAAAGTCGTTTCGCTGGCATGCCCAAACTCACGTAGTGAAAACGCTTGTTCGTACGCTCTGGTCCACCTTCTCCGGCAAACATCCGCGTTGGATCTTCGCCTTCTCGTTTGAATGGGAATAATCCGGAAGTATAAGGGAATTCACCTGGGAAATTTTCTTGAAGAACCCAACGTAAAATATCTCCCCAACTGCTGTAACGTGGTGCAGCTACTTTCGGGATTTGAGAATGCGAAAGAGATTCGGTGTGCGTTTGAATGCTCAATACTTTATCGCGCACTTTGAACTCGTACAATGGATTTTTAAAGGTTTGTTTCTTCGCGTCCCAATTTTGAAGGATTTCCCAATTTCGTGGGTCAAAGTTTAATTTTTCTTTCTCCAATGCTTCGTGCAAACCTTTAATCAAACGGTCTTTGTCCTCTATTTCGGATTGTTCCAAGGTCGCCATCGATGAAAGAAGTCCTTGTAGTTTTTCCGCTACTTTCACTTGCTCATTTACCCATTTGTCGTACGAACGATTGTTCTCTGAAATTTCAGATAAATAGCGCGTTCTTTCCGGTGGAATGACGTAGATTTTCTCCGACATCTCTCGCGTGATTTGGAAGGTAGAATGCATCGCAGCCCCCGTTTTCTCGACCATTTTATCCATGATCACTTTGTACAAGGAGTTCATCCCTGGATCATTGAATTGAGAAGCAATGGTTCCGTAAACCGGCATGTCATCCACATTGGAATCCCACAAGTTGTGGTTGCGTTGGTATTGTTTACGTACGTCGCGCAGTGCATCGAGTGCTCCGCGTTTGTCGAATTTATTTAAAGAAATCACGTCGGCGAAATCCAACATGTCGATTTTTTCTAATTGTGTTGCTGCTCCGTATTCCGGCGTCATCACGTATAAGGAAACATCGGAGTGATCCAATATTTCTGTATCTGATTGACCAATTCCAGAAGTTTCCAAAATGATCAAATCGTACTTCGCTGCTTTCAGGATGCTAATCGCCTCCGCTACGTGCTTCGACAA
>CAMAPI010000026.1 GCA_945860065.1 Chryseobacterium gleum
CCACCACAATGCAACGCGATCCGATAAACGCATCATCTTCAACAATCACAGGAGCAGCTTGCAATGGCTCTAATACGCCACCGATTCCAACGCCACCGCTTAAGTGTACATTTTTTCCAATCTGCGCACAACTTCCAACGGTTGCCCAAGTATCCACCATGGTTCCTGAGTCTACGTAAGCGCCAATGTTGATGTAAGAGGGCATCATAATGACACCCGGTGCAACAAACGCACCATAACGTGCGATTGCATGAGGAACAACGCGTACTCCTAATTCTTTGTAATTGCGCTTTAAAGCCATTTTATCGTGAAACTCGAATGGTCCCACTTCAATGGTTTCCATTTGACGAATCGGAAAGTACATGACAACAGCTTTCTTCACCCATTCATTGACAATCCACTCACCATTTTCTCCTGGTTCAGCAACACGAAGTCGTCCTTTGTCCAAATCTTCTATTACCGTTTCAATCGCCTTAATCGTTTCTTTTTCCTTCAATAATTCACGGTTATCCCATGCTGCTTCAATTTGTTGTCTCATGTTGTAAGTTTGATGTTTTTGGAATGAAAAGTAGGATGATTAATCCGATAACGAAGAAAATGACTAAGGCTAAAATCGATGTGCGGATATTTAAATATCCTTCGATGAGTCCGAACGTTAAGGTTCCAACCGCTAATCCGATTTTCTCTGCTAAATCGTAGAAACTAAAATAGGAGGTCAAGTCTTTGGTTTCAGGAAGTAATTTGGAATACGTTGACCTAGCCAATGATTGAATTCCTCCCATCACGAGTCCAACAATAGCCGCAGCAATGAAAAACTGCCACGGTTCATAAACCAAGTAATAGACTCCGAGACACAGTGCAATCCAAATAACGATGGCAATTCCTATGGACTTTAAGTTTCCAATTTTTCGGGAGACTTTGGATAAAAGAAAGGCGCCGAGAATTCCAATGAATTGTATGATTAAAATCGAAATAATGAGGTCCTGTTGTTTGATTCCACGGACTTCTTTATTGGCAAAAGCAACAGCCATCACCATGATGGTTTGAACAGCCATATTGAACATGAAGAACGAAAATAAATAACGTTTCAATGGAATATTCAACTTGATTTCCTTCCAAACTTTATACACTTCGCGGTATCCTTTGACAATCATATTACCCTCCACTTTACTTGTGGCAGTCGATTTAGGTAGGCGAATGAACGAATAGGTCGCAAAACTAATCCACCAAATACTCACTAGAGGAAACGCAAAACGAATAGGAATTGCTTTCGTAAAAACGGTTAGAATCAAAACGATAATCAACAAAATGGAACTGCCCAAATAACCCATGGAGAATCCACGTGCACTGATTTTATCGTGGTCTTTTGGTTCAGCGATTTCTGGTAAATAGGAATTGTAGTAGACTAAACTTGCCCAGAATCCAACGGAGCCAAAGAACAAAGCGAGAATGCTCCAATCGATGTAGAAAGGACCTCCTTCCACAGAACAGCGATCCGCATGGAAAAAATAAAGGAGTCCACTGGAAATTGCTCCCAGGTAACAAAAGAACTGCATAAACAGTTTTCGTTTTCCTCCTGCATCTGCGATTCCCGATAAAATAGGCGTCAACAACGCGACGACGATGTAGGACAAACAAATCAAATACGCGTAAAACTCCGTGTTTTTGAATTCCATTCCGAAAACAGAAACGGCATCAAAAATGGTTGCTTTGGTAATTGGATCCTTGACGCTTGTTTGTGTTTCGTACAAAATTGGAAAAATTGCCGAACTGATAATGAGTGGATAAACGGAATTTGCCCAGTCATACATCACCCATCCACGAATGACTTTTTTATCTCCTTTTTCAATCATATACGAATGTAGAAAATTATTCTAATCCAGCGATGTATTTGCTTAAATAGCTAAATCCATCTGTTAATTCACCTGTTTTTGTGGTTTGAGAACCTCTTGTAATTACTTGATCTGGGTCTTCGCCAAATAAACAAGGAAGCACAAATTTTAATAACTCATTTCCAAAATCTTCGGATGCATCTTTTGGCAACTCACATGGTAAGTTATCAATCGCCATCACAGCAATCGCACCATCTTGCATGAAGTCCACTTCTGTTTGAGTTAGTGGGTCGTAGCCATAAATTCCATTGCTAATTTTACTTGGACGAATCGTACATGCGATGGGTCCAGCAATGTCACAGGAAATATCTCCCACAACTTTGATTCGATTATCTGCATGCAATAAATCATCATTTGTTAAAATAAACGGTGATTTTGCGCTCCAGAAATGACAAGGAACGTACATGTCTGATTTTTTGGAATAGCGAGCAAAAGTAGAAAGGTAATTTTCTGGCGTCGAATAGAAATCCTTTTTCACGAAGGACGTTCCATCTTTCGGTGCAAAATAATCCTCCGCCTCTAAATGCGTATAAACTGGTCCTTCGAACGAATTTTTCAAGTATTCCTCCGGACTCACTTCCGTGATGGGTAGAAGATCAATGATTTCTCTTGCACCGTGTCCAACTCGACCAAATCCAGTTAACACCAAACGAAAATCTGAAGGCAGGTCAACTTTTTTCAATTCTAGTTCTACTTCTTTACGGTCCACACATTGATTGGCTGGTTTTATCGAGTAACGTCCAGATTTTAATCCATAGGTTAAAAATGCGTTGTAACATCCAACAATTCCCGCGTATCGACCAAAACCAATAATGCGTTTATTGTATTTATCCTTTAATACTTCGTAATCAACCAAACGGATTTTTTTATCCAACACGGCATTTAAAAGTGCACGGTTATAGGGTTGCTTTTTAAAGGTGTGTGAAAAGAAGAAGTAGGTTTTGTTCGGAATTAAATCTGCGATTTGAACTTCCTTTACTCCAAAGATGTAATCGCAATCTTCTAAAGATTCAACCATTTCAATCCCTTGTTCTGTATAAGCCGAATCTGTATAAGTGCGAATCTGACTGTGCTGAACAACAACCTTAACTTCTGGATAGAGCACTTCAATGGCTTTACACTGTTTCGGTGTCAATGGAACACGAAAATCTGGCGGTACTTTTCCTTCGCGGATGACACCTAATGTGATTGATTTCATAGATTAAATTCCTTGAGGAAGTAAGTATTGGTCGATGAATTCACGAACACACGCATCTCCGCCTTTACGAGAAAGAATGATGTGGCATTCCGTTTTAACGGGATTTACAGCAGAAGAAGGACAAATAGCCAATCCAACTGCTTTCATCACAGCTAAATCATTGATATCGTCACCGATGATTCCAACTTCGTTTAAGCTGATTCCTAATTCACTGCACCAAGCATTGAGAATGTCTAATTTCGGCTCACGTCCAACGTACACACGTTCGATTCCAAGTACCGCTGCGCGATCTTGAACCATGTGTTCCGTAAATCCAGAGGAAATGATTCCCAGTTGAACCGGACCATTTTTCACGACGTGCATGATGGCAAGTCCATCTTGCGTATGGTATCGTTTTAATTGATCACCTTTCTCACTCATGAACATTCCACCGTCGGTTAAAACGCCATCGACATCCAAAATGAGTAATTTCAGTTGGTCAAGTTGCTTTTTGAAATGGTTATTGCGAAATAGTGGTTTGAAGAGAAGTGCTGTTAAATCCACTTCGTATTCCTCGCAAACTGCTTCTAAATCGTACACAGAAAGTTCATTTACGTGCTCAACATCCAAATCGGACAAGAAGTCATCGAACTCGATTCCGTTTTTTTGACAAAGTCCTTTTATGTTTTGTTCTAATAACATCTTATATCATTTTGTAACCTACACTTGCTGCAACAGCCTGAAGGTCTTTTTGTAATTGTTTGAATTCTTCGTAATTCAACTGCTGTGAAGCATCTGATTTCGCCACCTTTGGATTTGGATGCGCTTCGATTAAAAGTCCATCAATTCCCATGGCAACACATGCACGCGCTAAGGGATTGACTCCATACGCATATCCCATTGCATGAGAAGGATCTAAAACGATTGGAAGATTCGTGTATTCCTGTAACCAAGCAACGCCACAAAGATCCAAGGTGAAACGCGTTCCAGTTTCGAAGGTACGGATGCCTCGTTCACAAAGAATCACATTTTCGTTTCCACCAGCTAAAACAAATTCAGCCGCTTGAACGAATTCTTGCAGCGTTGTTCCGAATCCACGTTTGATTAAAACCGGTTTTTTGATTTTTGCACATGCACGTAAAATTCCTTGATCGTACATCGCTTTTGCACCAACTTGAATGATGTCCGTGTGTTCAATGATTTCCTCGATGTGTGTCGCATCACGCGCTTCTGTAATCACATTCAAACCATATTCGGTTCTCATTTTCGCTAATAATTGCAATCCTTCTAATCCTAATCCTTGGAACGAATATGGACTCGTTCTTGGTTTGTAGCAACCACCTCTCAAAGTGCTTAAGCCCATTCCAACAAGTAATTCGGCAGAAGAACGAATTTGTTCTTCGGATTCAACGGAGCATGGTCCACCGATTAAAATGGTGTTTTTTGTATTTCCACCAATGCTCACATTTCCGATTTTCACTTCGCGTTTGTGCGAGTGAAATCCTTTGGAAGCCAATTGAATGTCGTTTGCAAATACCCAATGTTCACTTGTGATTGACTCGAGTTCAGTAGGGATTTCCTTCACACCTGATCCGGTGATGAGGTAGTTTTTCCCTTCGTAAGTGATGTGAAAAGCTTTGTGTTTTTCAGCGAATGTCGCACAATCTATCGTGCTAACGTTTGATTTTAATTCAATGATCATAGTTCTCCCTTGATGAGGTTGACAAAATTAATAATTCCTACTGCCTGGCCTTCGTCGTTCACGACGGGTAAATACATGACAGGGAAGTTCGATTTTTTTAAGGTATGTAGTAATTCAATGACAGTCGCCGTTGATTGAACGCACATGGGCTGACGATTGATGAATTCTTTGGGATCAATATCCGACGTATTTTCTAGTTGCTTGAGAAACGTTTTGCGAATATCCGCACTGGAAACGAGTCCGAAAAGTTGCTGGTTTGCTTCCAATGCCAATGCAAATCCCATTTGTCCGTATTCTACGGCTTCGAGGATGCTTCGCGTCGTGCAAGTGGACACGTCAAAAGTTGGTGCTTCGTCCAGTGGAATCATGAAATCACCCATGGTAAAAGTTGACTCGATTTCACGTTTGGTTAAATTCATTAAAGCATTTCCGATACTAGGCCCATTAAACAAATAGGAACCAGAAACAGCCGAGCTAACGCCCATGTTGCGGAGGATGAAGGATACTTCACCATTAACGCCGCCGTCGACATGAATCGATTTACTTGGATACTTAGTACGGAACTGACGAATTTTGGAAAAATTCAAACGGTCAAATTTCCCTCCACTTTGTCCGGGAATCGTTGCCATGATTAAAATAAAGTCAAAGTCCGAATATGGATCAAAAGCGGTAATTGGAGTAGGGGTGATGATGGCTAATCCTTTCTTTCCGGTGATGGAAGTTGGGATTTCTAATGGCTCTTTCAGGTTTTCCACTTGAAAAGTCACGTATTCCACTGGATTTCTTTCCAATAAATCGTAATACTTTGATGGATTTTCCGTGATGATGTGCAAGTCAATGGGTAAGTCGCACCATGTACGAATGTTGGCAATGTCTTCAAAAACACTCAAATCATCGTTACAGTCGACATGCAATAGGTCCACTTGATGCGCAACTAAATCAAGAATCACTTCTTTTAGTGAGCGACTTTTGTCGCTGTAAATAGATGCGGAAATCTTCATGAAACAAAGATACTGAATTTATCCTGATGGAAAAGGTGAAATGAAAAGTAGAATGGGGGAGTGTAGCAGGAAGCTTACCTAAAAAAAAAGAGGGGTAAGCTACTCTTATCGCACCGCTCAACCTCATACCTTTGCTACATTCCTGTCCTGGAGGATTAAGAGGGAGCTGGTCGTAAAAGACTTACCCCGTGCAAATGTAAGGATTTCTTTTTATTCGAACGAAAATTTCCTGGTATTCCTAAGCTTCAATGGCGCGATTCATCAAGGAAATCATTGCGACTGTCACGATAAATAATTGAGTGGCAGTTTCTTCGTCAAGGCTTGACCCGTCTTCATCTTCTGTAGACACTTCCATCGCCATGAATTGAGCAAGAAATGGTTGATCGCAAAAAGAATCAATGATTTCTTCGTCTTCTTCATCGAAGTATTGTTCCAACATGTCAAAGTAAGGCTCTTCGATTTCGTCGATGTCCGCTTCGGTAACTAGACGTAATTTAATTTCTTCTTGTGTAAAACATTCTGAAATAACACAGAAATAATAAATTAATAATCCTTCTAGAGCCTCATTTTCATACTCAGCGGGAGCTGACATGACATAATCCAACAAATCTTGTTGTGCCAAGGCATATTTTTCAGATACATTTTCTAATTGATCATCCGTTAAATTGTCAACAATTTCAATGGCTTTCTCAATGGATGCTAGACTTACTTGTTTCATGACGCTCTTTTTTTTAACAAAAATAAGAAGAAAAAATGTGGTGACTAAATAATGTAACTTATGCTACAAAGAAATTCCGAATTGGATTTTACCTTTGTAAAAATTATAAAGCAAATGACTTTTCTCAAAACACGTGTATTTTGGACCATCTCTGGATACATTCTTGGAGCCATAGGTGGATACATTTACTTTTTAAATGTCCAATGTGAAACGGGTTGCTACATGAAAACAAGTCCGGTATTTAACGTCATTTTTGGATTCTTCATCGGAGGTTTTCTTTTTCAATTTTTTCACGAATTTTTTATCAATAAACAAAAATAACCATGTCAGATTTCCCAACAATTATCGATGTGCGCACGCACGCAGAGTTCAGTGGAGGCCATGTTGCCGGATCCATTAATATTCCCTTGCAAGAAATTGCGAGCAGAGTAGAAGACGTAAAAGCTTTTCCTCAACCCATTTTGTTTTGCTGTGCCGCTGGAATGCGTTCTGAGCAAGCAACGCAGTACTTTAAATCCTTAGGAGTGGACTGTGAAAACGGTGGTGGATGGTTGGAAGTAAACGTGCGCATGTAATTCCGAAATAACATTTTAACCTCATTAACAAAGCACAGTATGTCATTATTAGGAAAATTATTCGGAATGAAATCCGTAAACTATCAACAACTCGTTGAGGAAGGTGCGGTCATTGTAGACGTGCGTTCTCCAGCAGAATTTCAAGGTGGACACATCAAAGGATCCATTAATCTTCCGCTACAAAGTTTGCAAGGATCCTTGGGGAAAATCCCAAAAAACAAAACGGTGATTACTTGCTGTGCTTCGGGAATGAGAAGCGCTAGCGCGAAAAGTCTATTGAAATCAGCCGGTTATGCAGAAGTGCACAATGGTGGAGGTTGGATGAGTTTGAACAGTAAGATCTAAACAGAAGTTAAAATCAACAAGAAAAGGATTAATCCGAGTGAACGTAATAAATTCCCTTTGACCATATCGCTTAAATACCAAGATGGAAATCCATCGTTTTTTAATTTTTCATGCGCTCGCATCACAGAAATAATCGCTAAAACGAGTAAAAGTCCCAAGGCAAGGTAACTCGACAAAACAAAAGGAATTAACAAGAATTTCATATTCACTAAAAACAAGACTAAAATCACAGCAACGACCACGAGTTGCAGCGATTTGTCTTTTGTCGAGTAATTGATCAATTTTATTTTAAGCTCATCGTCCAATTTACGAATGGCATTTTGGAGCATTCTTCGACTAAGAAAAATACTGAGAATTAGAGGAATATATGCGATGAGTAGTGTTTCCATTCTTACTTATTGTTCTCAATAATGTACAACAAGACTTTCTCCATCAAATGCGCTCGATCTTTTCCAGTCACATTGTGTTTGTGCATTGGGTAGATGAAATCGTCGACTTGAACGCCATTTTCAATGAAGGATTTCACCAGCGCTTCGTTGTGTTGCATCACCACCACATCATCGATGGAGCCGTGAATTAACAACAAATCTCCTTTTAAGTTTTTCGTGTAATTCATCATGGAATTGGCATCGTAACCCCCTTTGTTTTGCTCCGGACGATCCATGTAACGTTCTCCGTACATGATTTCATAGTACTTCCAATCGGTTACTGGTCCACCAGCAACTCCCACTTGAAAAACTCCGGCTTGACGCAACATTAACGAAGTGGTCATGAATCCACCAAAGGACCAACCATGCACTGCAAGGCGATTTTCGTCGACGTAATTCAAGGATTTCAAGTACTCCACACCGGTTAACTGATCTTCCATTTCAACTGTTCCTAGTTGACGGTGGATTTGGGATTCAAACGCAAATCCACGTTCACCTGATCCACGGTTATCCAAAGTGAAAACGATGTAGCCTTGATTCGCCATCCAATGCATCCACAAATTCGCTCCTGCCAACCATGTGTTTGTCACCATTTGAGCATGAGGACCACCGTAAACGTAGACCATAACGGGATATTTCTTGCTCGCATCAAAATTGCTCGGTTTGATCATTCGGTAATACAAATCAGAACCGTCTTTTCCTTTGATGGATCCAATTTCGGTCGTCCCGACGTTGTAATCTATTAATTTGTCTTTGGACTCCATCAGCAATTTTGCCATTTTTCCGTTGTTCGTCCATAGCATTGCTTTAAAAGGAACACTTAAACTGGAGAAACCATCCATGAAGTACGTGCCATTAGTGGACAAGCTTAAACTGTGCGTTCCTTCATCCTTGGTGATTAATTCGGTGTTTCCTTTCAAGTCACAGCGGTAAACCAAGTTGTTGGTTGGATTAGGTCCTGTGGCAGCGTAGTATAAGGACAATCCATCTTTCGTTGCACATAAAATATCCTTTACGACAAACGTGTGATTCGTTAATTTTTGCAGCATCTTTCCATCGAAGTCATACAGATACATATTATTGAATCCATCGCGTTCCGAAATCCACACAAACTGATTGGATGTGTTACTCGGGAAAAATACTGGATGCTCTGGTTCAATCCATTTATCGTTTTTCTCTTCAAATAAGGTTTTGACAAATTTTCCTGTTTTCGCTGAATAGACATTTAAGCACATGTGATTTTGGTCACGGTTGACTTCCGCTACGATGATAAATTGTTCATCTGGAGTAATGGCCAAGTTGGTGAAGTAATCGTCCGCAGCACCTCGTGGATTGATGTACAGCGTTTTTTTCGATTTCACGTTGTAAATTCCAACGCGTGGTTTTTCGGATTTTTGTCCAGCCATTGGGTATTTAATGGAAACCAAGGATGCAGGTGTTGTATTGACGTCCAAAAGTGGATAATTGTGCACATCCGTTTCGTCTTTCTGATAAAAAGCAAGAATGGATCCCTTACTTGACCAGAAAATTCCACCGGAGATTCCAAATTCATTTCGGGCAATCGATTGTCCAGAGACGATATTTTTATCTGTGTTTTTTGTGATGGCACGTCCATCTATGTATAAATTGTTGTCGATGGTATAGGCCAATTGATTCGATGCAGCATGGTACGATTGATTCGCGGCATTCTCCACTGATTTTTTGAGGATCTTCCCTGTTTTCGTTTTCACATCGAATGTAGCGATGCTTTGACCGTCGTTTAAAAGCAAGGTCGTTTCATTTGTCCACTCGGCCCCAAAGAAATTCCCGAAGGATGAACCCAAAATTTTGTTTATTTCATCGATTGTGATGAGGTCAGCCGACTTTTCATTTGCGACAGATGATTTGTACATCGTTTTGTAGTCCTTGCTGCACGTCGTGTATTCACTGTCGTTCATCCACAGGAAGTTATTCATGCGTTCCGGCGAAACACTTCTTTGTAAAAGGACAGATTCTTTGACAGTCATCTCTTTTTTCTGAGCGAAGGCAAAAGGCGTTAATAGTAATATGAAAGTAAGGATCAGTCGTTTCATGCGCGTTGTATAAATTGATTAAAAAATTGTTCTATTGGTTTTCCAGCTTCGTAGCACGAAAGCAAAATCTGATCAAGGTCTTCGGAAAGCACCTGTTCAGCTGGGAATTCGGCATAAAAATACCATTGTTTGTTAAAGATGAGGTTTTCGTCTTGTGCTGCTTCTTTTAGATGAGCTGGCAGGATTTTGTTTTTCTCACCGAGGATTTCCCCAAAAGTTTTTATGAAAGTCTTGGACTGATAAATCGAACGAAACTCATCCATATTAGCTGCGATTCCCTCTCGAACTGCTTCTAGGTCCTCTTTATCGATTTCATAGATTCCTCCGTATGCGCGAACATGTTCCGCACTAAATTCAAAGTAAATCCCATTGACCGCTTTACTTTTTTTACCATTTGGCGCCACAACTGCTGAACACATTAACTTATAGGGTGTTTTGTCCTTTGAAAAACGAATGTCCCGGTTGATGCGAAACACACAATCTTTGGATTGCAAGTCTGAAAAGGCGGCATCTTTTTTTGCCAGTTTATCAATGATGTGCTGCGTAAAGGCGTAGAAAGGTTTTTTGATCGAATTCTCGTAACGTTTGCGGTTTTCATCGAACCAAGTTTTGTGGTTGTTTCCCGCTAGTTCGATAAAGAAATTCAGATAATCTTCGGTAAAAAATGACATAGGACGAAGATATGGAAAATCCGAAGAAGGAACTCAGAAAAAGCGAACAAAAAGCTATTGCATGA
Source organism: Chryseobacterium gleum (assembly GCA_945860065.1). Taxonomy (GTDB): domain Bacteria; phylum Bacteroidota; class Bacteroidia; order Flavobacteriales_D; family Crocinitomicaceae; genus UBA952. The sequence goes on from CAMAPI010000026.1 coordinate 10,647, forward strand.
TTAAACTAGAATATGTATCTTTGCACCCGATTAATTAATATTTAAAAATAATCTTATGAATTCTTACGAAACTGTTTTCATTTTAACTCCCGTTTTGTCTGATGATCAGGCAAAGGAAGCAGTACAGAAATTCGAAGGTGAGATTAAATCACTTGGTGGTTCAATCATACATTCGGAGAACTGGGGTTTGCGCAAGTTGGCGTACCCAATCCAGAAAAAATCCACTGGTTTCTACTTTCTAGTAGAATTCCAAGCGGAAGGAAATGTTGTTGCTAATTTCGAATTGATGATGAAGCGCGATGAACGAGTTTTACGTTTTTTAACGGTAAAAATGGACGTTGATCATGTGACATACTCAGTGAAAAGACGCGCAAAAGCTGGAGCTACTGCCTAACTAATTGTTAACCCTAAAAAATTAAAAGAGATGTCAAACGATATTCGCTATCTAACCCCGATTAATATTGATATTAAGAAGGACAAGTACTGCCGTTTTAAGAAGAGCGGAATTAAATTTATTGATTACAAAGATGCAAGCTTCTTGTTGAAATTGATAAATGAACAAGGTAAAATTCTTCCACGTCGTATCACTGGTACTTCTGCGAAATACCAAAAGAGAGTCAACAAAGCGATCAAACGTGCTCGTCACCTTGCGATCCTTCCATACGTTGGTGATATGTTAAAATAATCATTTGTTGAACAGAAAAACTGAAAAGTCATGGAAATTATCTTAAAGAAAAACGTTGATAAATTAGGATACGCAAACGAAATCGTTTCCGTAAAACCTGGATACGGTCGTAACTTCTTGATTCCTCAAGGTTACGCGACGCTTGCTACGGTTAGCGCAAAAAAAGCACACGCAGAGATTATGCGTCAAAAATCTCACAAAGAATCTAAAAATTTAGCTGAAGCTCAAGAGCTAGCTGCTAAAATTGCTGATTTAACCATCACTATCGCTACGAAAGCAGGTGAGAACGGTAAAATCTTTGGTTCTGTGAACACGGTTCAATTGGCTGATGCACTTCGTGCACTTGGACATGACATTGACCGTAAATCATTGAAAATTAAAGATGAGCCAATCCGCGAGATTGGATCATACGAAGTTGAAGCGAACATTTACAAAGGTGTTAAACAAGTATTCAAATTCGAAGTGGTAAGCGAATAAGCTACATCATAAATAAGTTAAAACTCCTTCCATTTGGAAGGAGTTTTTTTTTGTCTTCATTTCGCTGGGACATGGAAAACAATTAACTTAGTCCTGCACAGTTTGATATGGAAAAAGCACACGTTTATTGGTTTTTTGGACTATCTGGATCGGGTAAATCGACCCTGGCGGATGCGTTAGCAGTATATTTAAAAGTACGTGGTGAGTCTATATTGAGACTGGATGGTGATCAACTGAGAACGGGACTCAATAAGGACTTGGGATTTTCAAGTGAAGACCGTTTGGAAAATGTACGTCGAGCTGCAGAGATTGCTAAGTTATCTTTGGCACAAGGGATGTCTGTTGTTGCGTCTTTCATTACGCCTCAGGAAATCCATCGAAAAAAAGCAAGGGAAATACTTGGGGCAAAAGTCCATTTGATTTTTGTGGATGCAACTTTGGAAACCTGCAGACAACGAGATGTCAAGGGATTGTATCACCAAGAGGAAAAAGGCAACATTCAACAATTTACGGGAGTTTCGGCTCCCTTTGAACGTCCAATGGATGCAGATATGATTATTTCCACAGAAGAAAAATCGGTAGAGGAATGCATCGATGTTTTGGAACAAAAGCTTAAGTTAAGTAAGGCATGAAGTATCGTCTCAACTATTTACAAGAATTGGAAACGGAGGCAGTTTATGTCATTCGTGAGGTCTTCGCGCAATTCCAACATCCCTGTATTCTATTTTCGGGTGGAAAAGATTCGATTGTCTTAACGCATCTAGCTATCAAAGCATTTGCACCTGGACCCATTCCATTTCCTTTGTTACACATCGATACGGGACATAATTTTATAGAAACCTTAGACTTTCGCGATCAATTGGCAGAAAAACGAGCTTTTCGTTTAGTGGTAGGAAAAGTAGAAGATTCGATTGTACGTCAATCAGTAAGCGAAGAAGCTGGTCCGAATGCCAACCGTAATCGAGCACAATCCATCACCTTATTGGAAAACATGGAATTACTTGGCTTCGATGCGGCCATGGGTGGAGGCAGGAGGGATGAAGAAAAGGCACGAGCGAAAGAACGCTTCTTCTCTCACCGAGATGCCTTTGGACAATGGGATCCAAAAAATCAAGGACCAGAGATATGGAACTTGTACAATGGAAGAAAAAATGAAGGGGAACAATTTCGTGTGTTCCCGATTAGTAACTGGACGGAATTAGATATTTGGGAATACATTCAACAAGAACAAATCGAATTGCCAAGTTTGTATTTTTCTCACCGGAGAAACTGTGTTAAACGCAGGGGAAGTATCTTAGCCGATTCACCATTCCTGGTTCCACATCCGAATGATGAAAAAGTGGAATTGAGCGTGCGATTCCGAACCATTGGGGATATGACCATTAGCGGTGCAATGGAATCAAGTGCATCCACCGTAAATGAAATAATTATGGAATTAAAGGAATTGAATCAATCGGAACGAGGTGGGCGTTCGGACGATTTTCGTTCAGAATCTTCCATGGAGGACCGCAAAAAAGAAGGGTATTTCTGATGAGTAGCACGAAGGATATAGTGCGTTTTACGACGGCAGGTAGTGTGGATGATGGGAAAAGCACCTTGATTGGACGCTTGCTCTACGATTGTCAACAAATTCCTCAAGATCAATTGGAGGCAGTTAGACAAATATCGCTGCGCAAAGGACATTCAGAAATCGATTTATCGCTATTTACGGATGGATTAAAAGATGAACGGGCTCAAGGGATTACTATTGATGTCGCCTATCGTTATTTTACTACGGAAAAACGAAAATTCATTATTGCGGATACGCCGGGGCACCTTCAGTATACACGAAATATGGTTACGGGCGCTTCGACAGCAAATGCAGCCATCATTTTAATTGATGCACGAAAAGGTGTGCTAGAACAAACACGCAGACATAGTTTTATCGCTTCCTTACTTCAAATCCAGCATTTGATTGTGTGCATCAATAAAATGGACTTAGTTGACTTTAGTAAAGCACAATTTGACCAGATTTCGGCTTCTTTCTTGGATTTTTCCGCCAAACTAGATATTATAGATGTTCAGTTCATACCAATATCTGCTTTACTAGGTGATAATGTGGTACATCGTTCGCAAAAGATGACTTGGTTTCAAGGTGCAACATTGCTACATACGCTTGAAAATTTATCCGTTGCAAATGAAATGAATCAAATTGATTTTCGCTTTCCTGTTCAACATCCGATTCGAATGGATGAAGGATCCGTTCAGGATCACCGAGCTTATGCGGGACAAATCGCTAGTGGGATCATTCGTGTAGGGGATGAAGTGCACGTGTTGCCGGGAGATTCTAGAACGACAGTTAAGTCTATCCAAGGAATGAACGGAAATGTAACTGAAGCGTTTGCCCCACAGTCTATTTCTATTGTTCTAGCCGATGAATTTGATGTTTCCCGTGGCGACATGATTGTCAAACCAACTAACCAAGCAGAACAATTGAGTCAGTTTTCGGCTATGTTGTGTTGGATGAGTGCCAAACCATTTGTTTCAGCGAAGAAATACGTGATTCGTCATACGACGAGAGAAGCGAAGTTGGTGATCAAATCTATTCAATATGTGTTCGATTTGAATGAGTTAAAACGCATGGAAGGAATTCAGGAATTGAATATGAACGACATTGCTCGTGTGGATGTGCAATTATCCGCACCAATCTTCGTTGATTCCTTTCGTAAGAACAAAGCGACAGGTTCCTTTATTATCATCGATGAACAGTCCAATGAGACCGTCGCGGTAGGAATGATTTTCTAACGTGTTTCCATGTAATTTTTGACGTAATCCGCAATCCCATCTTCAAGTGAATAAAAAGCATGTGGATAGCCAATAGCTAACAATTTAGACATGTTTGCTTCTGTGAAGTATTGGTATTTATCTCGAATGTCAATCGGCGTATCGATGAAGGAAATAGATGGATCGAGTCCAAGGGCTTGAAACGTTAAACTTGCCAAATCCAAGAATGTTCGTGCTTTGCCTGAGCCAAGATTGTAAATCCCAGAATGATCTTGATGCAGCATCATAAATTCACACACTTTCGCCACATCTTTCACGTAAACGAAGTCTCGGAGTTGCTCACCATTCTTGTATTCCGGATTGTGTGAACGAAACAATTGCATGTGTCCCTTTTCCTTGATTTGTCGATGTGTATGGAAAACAACGCTCGCCATTCTGCCTTTGTGGTATTCTTTTGGACCATAGACATTAAAGAATTTAAGTCCTGCCCAAAAAGGTGGCGTTGTCGTTTGCTGAATTGCCCATTTGTCAAATTCGTTTTTAGAAATCCCGTATGGATTCAAAGGTTTCAAATTTGGAATAACGTCATTGTTGTCTTCGTAGCCATATTCACCTAAACCATAAGTTGCCGCACTACTCGCATAAACCAATGGTATCGAATGATCAGTACAAACGTTCCAAATTGATTTCGTGTATGAAAGGTTTAATTGGTCTAGGATAGTTAAATCCTTTTCCGTGGTATCTGTTCGCGCGCCTAAATGGAAAACAAATTCCACTTCGTTCGTATGTGCTTTGAACCAATCAATGAATTCAGACCGATCTATTTTTGAGGTGAATTGTGTGTTTTTCCAATTCTCTTCTTTGTCGAGTTTGGTGAAATCATCGACTAAAACCAGGTTTGTATATCCGAGCGCGTTAAGGTGATCCACCAAGTAACTTGCAATAAATCCAGCAGAACCAGTTACAACGATCATTGGATGAGTTTAGAACAAGCCATTGATTTCTGCATCTATGGAATTGATGATTTTACCTAAGTCTTCTTGATTTTCAGGGAAACGATTGTTGTCAATGTCGATAATCAATACTTTTCCTTTATCGTACGTGGAAATCCACGCTTCGTAACGTTCATTTAAACGTTTTAAGTAATCTAATCGAATGCTCTCTTCGTAATCGCGTCCACGTTGTTGGATTTGACTCACCAACGTTGGAACGCTTGCGCGCAAGTAAATCAGTAAATCTGGCGCAGAAATAAATCCATCCATTAAATTAAAGAGCGAAAAATAATTTTCAAAATCTCGGGTAGTCATTAAACCCATCGAATGTAAATTCGGAGCAAAGATGAATGCATCCTCATAAATTGTGCGGTCTTGTATAACAGTATGCGCCGATTCCTTAATTTCTTGAATTTGAGTAAATCGACCATTCAAGTAATAAATCTGAAGGTTGAATGACCAACGTTGCATGTCGTCGTAGAAATCATTTAAATACGGATTTTGGTCCACATCCTCGTAATGAGTTTCCCATCCATAATGTTTTGACAACAAGTTTGTTAATGTGGTTTTACCCGATCCGATGTTTCCTGCGATGGCAACGTGCATATTCTGTATTTTAGAATGGCTAAATTACGATAATTCCAAGGAATTAAAAAAGGGGAAATCTTAGTATTTGATCGAATAAATGGAAATTTCTTGCCCTTTTTGTATTCCGAGTAGATTACCCTGGATGATAAATGAGGAAATTGGACTTTCAATCTGCCAATCTGGATTTCTTTGGCTCGCTCTCATGTTGACAGGAATGAAGCGAAGGGATGCTGAATTTGCCTCCAAACAGACAATTTGTTCGTTCCAAAACCCGAATTGCTGACAGTTTTCTAGGGCGTATGTTCCACTGAAGTTCAATAAAAAATCATATCGATTCATGATTCCATCCGAGAATAACACATACAAGTGATCTTGGTATTCTTTCATTTCAAGAATCGAATTCCGCTTGGTTTCCACATTCTGAATGGACTGAAGGATTTGGGATTTTTGAAAATCTACTAAATTTAATGAGGAACGGAACTGGTCAAAAACCCAGATTAAATTCGGACGATTCGATGCGCAAATAAAAATTACATTCGAGAATCCTAATTCACTTAAATCGATAATATCACCTTGCTGGGAAAGCGTATTGTCAACAATGGCAATGGACTGTTGCACATCGGAAAACAACAATGTTTTCATCGCGTTGATCGGAGCAATGGATTGAATATTCCCCAACGATTTAAATGTTTGATTAAACCTACGTTCTCCGTTGATTGCTTTCTTTTGAATGTTATTTTCTGATGCCACTAATAGGTTCTGTTGACCGTCAATGGTCCATGTGTCGATGGGAGTAGAGGAAAGGTATGTTTCAATAAGCGTTAATTCTTGTGAATAAATTAGGAAAGACAGTGTCCAACTGAATATGAGCAAAATGAATTTCATCGTGTTAAGGCTAAAATTTCGTTTAATAAATCTGGCTCATTCATTAATCGTGGAACCTTATGTTGTCCACCTAATTTCCCTTTGGATTTCAGCCAGTGATGAAAGGTGTCAGTAGGAACGACTGTTAATTTAGGGAATCCAATGTTGATATTATCCTGTCGTTTCGCTTCGTAATCGGCGTTTTGCTCTTTTAGACATTTATCGAGATCGACCATAAATTTGGCTTCATTTTTGGGTTGCTCACGGAATTCTATGAGCCAATGATGCCCACCAACTACTTTTTCTTCATCGAAATACGGTGCTGCAGTATAATCACTGATTTGCACACTATTCTGATTAGCGGCAGTACTAATGGCTTTTTCCGCATGTTCAATGATTAATTTCTCTCCAAATGCATTGATGTAATGACTTGTTCTTCCGCTGACCACAAAACGAAAGGGATGCAACTGATTAAAGCGCACGGTATCACCAATGATATAGCGCCAAAGTCCAGAGGACGTAGTAATGACCAATGCATATTCTTTGTCGATTTCAACGTTTTCGAGTGTGACTATTATCTTCGAATCTAGTCCGGCAAATTCAGCCATGGGAATGAACTCGTAAAACACCTGTGAATTGGTTAATAACAATAGTTCTTTTGAATGGATTTGGTCTTGAAGTCCAAAATAACCTTCAGATGAATTGTAGGATTCCACGTAATTCATTGCTGGGATTTGAAGAATATCCTGATAAGCCTCTTGATAAGGTTTGAAGGAAATTCCCCCATGAATGTAGAGTTCTAAATTTGGCCAGACTTCTACGATTGAATTCTTTCCGGATTTTTCCAACACTTTTTTCAATAATAACAATGTCCAACTTGGAATTCCCGCTATAATGCAAATGTTTTCATCTAAAACGGATTCCGCCATTCGTTCTAATTTTTCCTCCCAGTTATCTAACAGCGCGATGTCCTTTTTTGGTGTCCTTCTTAATTCCGTCCAAGTAGGCAGATGGTTAATGATGATCGCGGAGAGGTCTCCAACGAAAATCCCTTCTACAGATTGGTCAATTTTTCCACTTCCGCCAATAATCAAATGTTTCGCATTGTATAACTTGCGTTTTGAATGGTTGGCATAATACTGCGCAAGTAAATCCTTGCCGTTGGCATAGTGATTTTGTAAAAGAGAATCTTCCGTGATTGGCAAGATTTTAATGCGGTCAGCTGTTGTACCGGAGGATTTCGCGAACCAGCTTGTTTTACCAGGCCACAACTGGGATTCTTTGCCAAGAATGGAATCGTCGATAAATGGTTTTAAGGTGCCGTAATCGCTGAGTGGAATTTTTTCTTGAAAACCTTGAATCGATAATTCAATCTGAATCCCTACTTTTTTACCATACGCAGTTTGATCCCCATTTTTCATAAGGAACTTAAACGTATTTAGTTGATTCGCGATGGGATTTTGGCGGTAATCATTAATCCGCGCCATACGTCTTCCAATCAACCAAGAAAATATAGTGTTGAAAGGCATAATTCAACGAAATTGATGAATGGAAAACGCAATGATTTTACCCCCAAATAAGGACAGAAATCAAGATAGATAAAATAATAATGGTATAAATTGTTCCTACTGCTGCGGTCGACTCTTCAAAGAAATTATCTGGCATAATATTTATTTTAGACTTCAAAAGTAGGAATTGTTTTGCTTATATTGTTCTGTTTGATCAAAAAAAAAGCCCTAAAAAAGGGCTTTTGAATGATTTAATATGAACTTAATCTCTACTTCCAAAAAGACGTAGAAGAGTAAGGAATAAATTAATGAATGTAATATACAATGTTAGTCCACCAAACAAGGCCATTTTATTGCGTTGTTCACCATCCAGCTCTGCGTTGTTTGCCATTTCTTTTAGCATCTGCATTTTGTAGGCTACCAAACCTGTAAAGACGAATACACCAATATAGGTAATCATTTTATCCATTCCGGAACTTTGCATGAACATGTTGATGATGCTCGCAATAATGATTCCTCCCAAAGCCATGTACAACAAGCTTCCGAATTTTGTTAAATCTGTTTTTGTCGTATATCCCAACACTGCCATGATTCCAAAAGCCCCTGAAGCGGCAAAGAAAGTCAAGGCGATTGACCCCATGGAGTAAATCATGAAAATAAAGGATAAACTGAGTCCCATTAAAACAGAATAGACGACGAAAAGCAATAAAATGGTTTTCATGGACATACGTTCTAATCCCATGCTCATGGCGAACACCACAATAATTGGGGAGAACATCACGACATAATACAATGGTGAAACCCCCGTTTCTGTTAAAAACAAGGCGCCAATATACGCTGGATTCGTTCCAACAGTATACGCAATGATGCCTGAAATACTCAAAGCGGCGAACATATATGTGTAAACGCTGCGGATAAAATCTCTGGCGATATCTGAAGATACAGATTGGTCCTTATTTAAGTAATCATTCATCTTAATGTAGTTTTGCTTGTACTAAATTAATAAATTCTCTGCGTGTAGCATCGTTCTTTAAAAATATTCCAGTAAAGGCACTTGTTGTTGTAACGGAGTTTTGTTTTTGAACACCACGCATCTGCATACACATGTGGCAACACTCAATCACTACTGCGACACCTTTAGGCTCTAATGTTCGTTGAACACAATCGCGAATTTCGATTGTTAAACGCTCTTGCACTTGAAGTCGACGGGCATAAGCATCCACTACACGAGGTAATTTACTCAACCCGACAATCTTCCCATTGGGAATATAGGCAATGTGCGCTTTCCCGAAAAACGGGAGCATGTGGTGCTCACACATGGAATATACTTCGATGTCCTTAACGATCACCATTTCAGAATACTCCTCATGAAAAATCGCTTGTTGAACGATTTCATCTGGATTCAAGTCGTAGCCATGTGTTAAAAACTTCATGGCTTTCGCTACTCTTTCTGGTGTTTTTTGAAGTCCTTCTCTAGTTGGATCTTCTCCGATTTGTTCGATTATTGAGCGATATTGCGCTTCCATTCCTTCGTTATTTGTCATTGTTGTTTTAAGTGAAACGATGCAACCCTAAAAAGGTTCTTTCCCACCATAATATTCTACGAAGTTATTTTCCGTTTCGACGAGGACAAGCTTCGCTAATTCACCGCCATTTTTAGCGATTAGAGGAGCAAGGATGTCCCAAATGACAATAGATACATTCTCCGTGGAGGCCATCATTCCCTCGAGAAATGGGACATCTAGGTTTAAATTTTTGTGATCTAATGCCTCAATTATGTGTTCTTGAATCAGTTGACTCAATAATTTTAAATTCATGACAAATCCCGTTTCTGGATGTGGAATTCCTTTCACGGTAACAAGTAGTTGGAAATTATGTCCGTGCCAATTGTGATTGGAACATTTACCAAAAACCTCCTGGTTTTTTTCGTCACTCCACTCTGCTCTCCACAACTTGTGTGCGGCATTAAATGTTTCTCTTCTGGTGATGTAAATTGTTTTCATAGCTAATTCAATGATGTATTCGACAATAATTCACATTTCATGATACCATCTCGATCTAAATCTACTAGATTAATTGATTGAAAGGTATTTATTAAGTCCGCCCGATATGCATGCTTCACTTTAACATAATTCTCTGTGAAGCCATACATGATTCCTTCATCTTCTTCTTGCTCAAAAAGCACCGTTCGCTGTGAACCGATGTTTTCCAAATAAAACTGACGTTTTTTACGATCAGATAACAAATGTAATTGTTTGCTGCGCTCTCTTCTTACTTCCATTGGAACAGCTTCACCCAATTTAGGAGCTCCTGTATTTGCTCGTTCGGAGTAGGTAAAAACATGAAGATAAGAGATATTTAAGTCTTTCAAGAATTCGATGGTCTCCATAAAGTCATCGTCTGTTTCACCTGGGAATCCAACGATCACATCGACACCGATACATGAATCTGGACGAAGTGATTTGATTTGCTGCACGCGTTCAGCGTACAGCGAGCGTTCGTATTTTCGCCGCATGATGCGAAGAATTCTGTCGCTGCCAGATTGCAAGGGTATGTGAAAATGTGGAACGAAGCGTTTTGAATTTGACAAGCAAAAATCAATGATTTCGTTGCTTAATAAATTAGGTTCAATGGATGAAATACGGAAACGATCGATTCCTTGTACTTCATCTAATGATTGAATTAATTGGAAAAAGTTTTCTCCTTCTCCTTGTCCGAAATCACCAATGTTCACTCCTGTTAGTACCACTTCTTTGATTTTCGTTGCCGCAATTTTTTCTGCTTCGATGATTGTTTCTGCTATGCTTGCATTTCTACTTTTTCCACGAGCAAGAGGAATCGTGCAGAAGGTACAGAAATAATCACAGCCATCTTGGACTTTTAAAAACGAACGCGTGCGATCCCCGAAGGAATAAGAAGGAATAAACTCTTTGGTTTCTTTAATGTGATCAAAGGATACAACTGTTTCTGTGGTATCTTGATTGATTTTAGCTAAGTGTTCTAGGATGTTGAATTTTTCGTTGGCGCCTAAGACCATGTTGACACCCGTAATTTGGGCGATTTCAGTTGGTTTTAATTGCGCATAACAGCCGACAATGACTACAAAAGAATCGGGATTGATTTTTTTTGCGCGCTTCACGAGTTGTTTACATTTCTTGTCTGCATTTTCTGTAACAGAACACGTATTAATGACATAGACATCGGGATGTTCGTCAAAATCAACTTTAGCAAAACCTGCATCCTCAAACAATCTGGAAATGGTTGAGGTCTCGGAGAAATTTAATTTGCATCCAAGTGTGTAAAATGCGACTTTTTTGAATTGATTCATTGCGAAGGCAAAGTTAAGGACTTATTTTGTGAAAGGAAACCTTCTAAATACGCATTCCATGTCCGAATTGTTATTTCTATGCAAGCACACGTTTGTTTAATTGCTAATTTTGCTGAAAATAAAAAGAATGAAATTCGATATAGCAGTGATTGGTGGCGGTATTGTGGGTGCGGCAACTTTATACAAGTTGCAATTAAAGTACCCAAATTTAAAAATTGCACTTTTTGAAAAAGAAGCGCTTTTAGCAGATCATCAAACGGGACATAATTCTGGGGTGATACACTCCGGACTCTATTACAAACCAGGATCACTGAAAGCGCGTAATTGCATTCAAGGACGTCATGAATTGGTTGCTTTTGCGAAAGAATACGGCATCGATCACGATGTGTGTGGAAAAGTCGTTGTGGCGACGGATGCCAGTGAACTTCCTAATATGGAGCGCGTGTTTAAAACAGGAATTGAAAATAAAATTGAAGGAATTCAAATGATTACAGCTGACGAGGTGCGAGATATCGAGCCTTTTGTTAAGTCGATAGGCGGAATTCATGTTCCTTGTACAGGAATCATCGACTTTAGAGGCGCAACAAATAAAATGGTGGAGATTGCATTAGCGAAACAAGTTGATAGTAAATTATTCTTGGGAACAGAAGTACTTTCCATTGATAAAGGAGAGGAAAGCTCAACCTTACATACCTCCAAAGGAACATTCGAAGCAGAATACTTGGTTTTTTGTGCCGGACTTCAAGCAGACCGTTTAGCGAGAAAAGATGGGGTGAAATTAAAGGAACAAGTCGTTGGATTTAGAGGAGATTATTACGAATTGACTCCAGAAGCAAAGCACAAAGTAAAAAACTTAATCTATCCGGTACCAAATCCAGATTTCCCATTCTTGGGCGTGCACTTCACACGCATGACAGATGGAGAAGTTGAATGTGGTCCAAATGCCGTATTTACGTTTAAACGTGAGGGATATGGTAAAACAGATTTTTCGTTGAAAGATACGTTTGACGCCTTAACCTACGGCGGAACATGGAAACTATTTTTCAATAACATGAGTTTCGGTATCAACGAGTATCGAAGAGCTTTTTCGAAAAAGTTATTCTTGAAAACCTTGCAGCGAATGATTCCAGATTTGACGATGGAGGATATTCATCCAGGAAGATCGGGAGTTAGAGCCTTGTTATTAGCGGAGGACGGTGATACAAGGGATGATTTTCGAATCGAATACCACGGAAAATCTATTCACGTGTTGAATGCTCCTTCTCCTGCAGCAACTGCTTCACTTGCGATCGGACAATACATTGCCGATGAAGCAGAAAAACAATTTAACTTGAAATAGTCCTCCGGACTTATTGCCTAGTTAACTTTCCTTCTTTCCAATCTTGGATTAATTTAGCCCAAGAATATGGATTCAATAAATTATTGACCGGAAGTTGTCCGTTTGTATACAGACGCGTGTTTCTCATATTGTAAGCATTCCCGGAAGCAAGTGACGCATCTGACTCAAGTCGAGCAGCGACAAAAGCGAGTGATTCTCCAGATAATTCCTTTTGAGCACGACGTACATCGTCCTCGTATGGAGCCATATTCACAAAGTAATCTGCAAATTGTGACCGAGTTGGCCAAGGGTGTACAACTACCGTCGGAAGAACCAATGTGTCACGCACCAACATGTGAATGATACTGTAACGATTATCCTTTAAGGAGTCAGGAACAATGTAAGGGGAGGTTTGAAATCCTTCTCTAGAAAAGAAAACAGTATCGCCTGGCTGTGTAACCAAGGTGAAAAAACCGTAGAAATCAGAAACAACACCTTTTTTTAACGAGCGATTATAAGCTGTAGAATAAGGAAGTGGAATCGCTTCTTCCGTAACAATGACCCCGGATAATTGAATTAATTGCGTGTTTTTTTGTCCATATGAAGCGAAGCAAAGTGCTAGAAATAAAAGATAAGAAAAAGTCTTCATAGGTGTATTTTGTATACAAGGTTAAGTAAAATGCTTCAAATGCTCAATTATTAGGAATTATTTAACATTTGTCCGCTGCTAAAACGAATAACCTGCCAATTTATTACTAAATTTGCAAGAATTTATTACAAAAATAAGTTCACATGTCTCTCGATAATCTACAACAAATTTCTGAAGGATTAACCTACGACGACGTTCTGTTAGCACCTGCTTATTCAGAAGTTTTACCTCGTGAAGTATCCCTTAAAAGTAAATTCAGTCGCAACATTACGGTGAATACGCCGATTGTTTCAGCGGCTATGGATACGGTTACGGAATCGGCATTGGCGATTGCTATTGCACAACAAGGAGGAATAGGTGTCGTTCATAAAAACATGACCATCGAACAGCAAGCCATGCAAGTGCGCAAAGTAAAACGTTCGGAAAGCGGAATGATTATCGATCCAATCACCTTACTTGAAAATGCTTTAGTGCAAGATGCGCTTCAATTGATGAAGGAAAATAGCATTGGAGGTATTCCCGTTGTGGATAAGCATAGAGTATTAAAAGGAATCTTGACAAATCGCGATTTGCGTTTTGAAAAGAACATGCTTCGTCCAGTAACGGAAATCATGACTTCGATAAACATTATAACAACTGGTGAGACGACAGATTTAACCACGGCGGAGGTTATTTTACAACAAAATAGAATTGAAAAATTACCCGTTGTTGATGATCAAAATCGATTAATAGGTTTAATTACCTACCGAGATATTATCAAAGTAAAAGAACATCCATTCTCTTGTAAAGATTCGTTAGGAAGATTGCGTGTCGCAGCGGCTGTTGGTGTGACGCATGACACGATGGAAAGAGTATCGGCATTGGTTGAAGCAGGTGTTGACGCTATTGTGATTGATACGGCACATGGACACACAAAAGGTGTGGTGGATCAATTGAAAAGTGTCAAAGCGAAATTCCCAACGCTTGAAGTAGTCGTTGGTAATATTGCCACAGCGGAAGCTGCAAAATATTTAGTGGAAGCAGGAGCAGATGCCGTGAAAGTAGGTATTGGTCCTGGTTCTATTTGTACCACTCGCATCATTGCAGGTGTTGGAGTCCCACAGTTAACCGCAGTAAATGAAGTGGCAAAAGCTATCGCAGGTTCTGGTGTTCCGGTTATTGCTGATGGTGGAATTCGATATACAGGTGATATTGTCAAAGCAATTGCTGCCGGTGCAGATATCGTAATGATCGGTTCGATGTTCGCAGGAGTGGAGGAATCACCAGGTGAAACCATTATTTTTGAAGGTAGAAAATTTAAGTCCTATCGTGGAATGGGTTCAATAGAAGCCATGCAAAAAGGATCAAAAGATCGTTACTTCCAAGATACGGAAGATGACATAAAAAAATTAGTTCCTGAAGGAATTTCAGGTCGCGTGCCATACCGAGGGAAATTATACGAGGTGATGTTTCAAATCATGGGTGGACTTCGAGCTGGGATGGGATATTGTGGTGCGCCAACCATTTCAAAGTTACAAGGTGCACGTTTCGTTCGTATTACATCAGCAGGGGTGCGAGAATCTCATCCACATGATGTGACAATCACGAGGGAAGCACCAAATTATAGTATCAAATAAATGCGCGATTTTTACGTTCGCAAAAAGTAATGGAATTAAAAAAAAAATAACTAAATAATGATGAAAAAAATTATCGTTTTATTGTTGATCTTTACTGGAGTTCAAAGCACCTTCGCTCAAAAAGACGCTGTTGTAATGGAAATCGATGGAAAACCAGTTACCCAAAATGAGTTTTTACAGATTTACTTGAAAAACAACCCAAATCCGAAGTTCGATAAAGCATCCTTAGATGAATATGTGGTGATGTTTACAAAGTTTAAACTAAAAGTAGCTGAGGCGGAAAAATTGGGTTATGACACCATTCCAAAATTGAAAAAGGAATTGGAGGGATACCGCAAACAATTGGCTTTACCATATTTAATTGATTCCGTGGAGAATCAAGCTATGGTCGCTCAAGCATATGACCGAATTAAAAATGAAGTACGTGCTTCTCATATGTTGATCCGGGTTGACGCGAACGCTAGTCCTAAGGATACACTTGCTGCCTACAATAAAATCATGGCTTTAAAAGCGCGAATCGAAAAAGGTGAAGATTTTGCTGCGGTTGCGAAAATGAAAAATGGATCTGAAGACCCATCTGCGGTATCTAACGGTGGTGATTTAGGATTCTTTACGGCTTTTCAAATGGTTTATCCGTTTGAAGAAAAGGCATTTACCACGCAAATTGGACAGGTTTCTGACCCATTTCGTACACGCTATGGATACCACATTGTGAAGGTGACGGATAAACGTCCTTCCCGCGGAACAATAAAAGTTTCTCACATTATGGTTTCAACTGGTAAAGAAGCAACCAACGAAGCAAAAGTAAATGCGGAGAAAAAAATCAATGAAATTTATGACAAACTTAGTGCAGGTGAAAAGTGGGAAACCTTGGTTTCACTTCATTCTGATGATGCGAATTCTGTGAAAAAAAATGGTGAATTACCTGCATTTGGATCTGGTACGACTCAACGTATGGTGCCTGCTTTTGAAGATGCAGCGTTTGCTTTGAAAGAAGTAGGACAAATTAGCAAGCCTGTAAAAACGGATTTCGGATACCATATCATTAAATTAGTTGAATGGAAAGAGGTTTCTGCGTACGAAAGCATGAAAAAGGAATTGCAAACGAAAGTGAACAAGGATGAACGTTCGAAAAAAACACAAGATGCTTTTGTTTCTAAATTAAAAGCGAATTACCATTACGCTTATAAAGGTGATAAAAACTTGAAGTGGTTTAATGAGAAATTAGATTCGACATATTATTTAGGTAAATGGACTGCTGAAGGTCAGTTGAAGTCGAATAAAGCGATGTTTGAGTTGAATGGCGTGACAGCTGACTTTACACAACAGGAATTCGCTCGTTTCTTAGAAAAAAATTACCGAGGTGTTAAACGCGATGAAAATAAAGCTGTAGTTGCGAAACAATATAAAAGCTGGGAGAAAGCGGCAATTTTACAATATGAGGAATCTATTTTACCTTCAAAATACCCAGAATACAGAGCTTTATTAAAGGAATACCACGATGGAATCATCTTGTATGAAATTATGCAAGACCTCGTTTGGAATAAGGCGGTGAAGGATACAGCAGGATTACGCGCTTATTTCACTGCGAATCAGTCAAAATATACTTGGCAAAAAAGAGCAGATGCAACAGTTTATGAATGTTTAAATTTGGACATCGCAAAGTCGGTCGGTGGAATGTTGAAAAATGACACCATCAATTCAAAACATGTACTTGAAGTGATTAACAAGGACTCTGAATTGAATTTAAAAGTAAAGATGAATAAATTTGATATTGCCCAAACACCGTACTTGGCTAACCGAAATCTACTAAAAGGAGTGAATGCCGCTTACGAGTTTGAAGGTAAATATTATGTCGTGAAAGTGGCAGCAGTTCTTGAGCCAGGAATGAAAGAATTTAGTGAGGCAAAGGGAATGGCAACCTCCGATTACCAAAATTACCTCGAAGCTTCGTGGTTGGAGTCTTTGAAGAATACGCATACCGTGAAGGTAAACCAAGATGTGCTTTATCAAATCGGAAACTAACCAATGAAAGGATACATACTGATTATAGGATTAATATGTTGTTCGTCTAGTTTTGCCCAACCATCAAAAGTGGTGAACA
>CAMAPI010000027.1 GCA_945860065.1 Chryseobacterium gleum
AGGATGGGAGAGTAAGTCGACGCCGATTTTAGAAACCCCGACATTCGTCAGAATATCGGGGTTTTTTTATGCCGAATTTTTCGATTGGAAACGATGCACCGCTGGATTTTCAATCCGACGAATCGTTCATCGCTTCAAATAATTGATCACAATAGGTTGATTATTGATTTTTAAATCGATTTATACAGGAATTACCTCTAAAAGTACTGCTCATAAATTGCGCATACGTTTTCAATTGATACTAAGTGTTGGTTTAAACGATTGTGGAGGCGTTTAATCGGGGAGATTTCAATGATTTTCTGGAAAATATTGATTTGACTTACTCATTTTATCTCTATTGACCTTGCAATTTATTTGCAGTTATCTTGTTATCGAAGGGTTTTCATTTGAATATATTCGTTAATTTTAAAATGATAATCTTAGCTAGAATAAGGTTCCAGATTAAATAGTAAAAAAGTACATAAAACGTATGAAAATTAAATTAATCATCATTTTGCTATTGATTACACCCTGCTTTTTCGCTCAGGAAATCGACCCTGATGATTCCTTCACATTTGAAATAGCGCTGCCGAATTCTTTGAATAATCTACCTTACAAAATGATTATGCAAGGATTGATTCAATCAAGTGCAAATTATCAATACACCTTAAAAAATGGACTATCTTTCGGTACCGGTGTGCATTATACCTATTTTGCTATCAATGAATTTCGCGTGCCTTCAAAGGTTTATGGTGGTATTCACACGGCCGCAGCTTATGTAAAAGTTGGTCATGAAAAATTTTGGACGGAAAGGTTTGGAACGGATTTCGGTGTTAAAATTGGCTATCTACAAAGTTATACGGTTAGTGATTTATTGAAATCTAAAGGAATTCCGTTTAATTTTATTGAAAGCACCTACATAGAACCCTGTATAGGTTTTGTCCTTACAGCCGATGTAAATTGTAGCTATCGCTTAAATATTGGTTATCCAATTTATGGGTATGGATTTACGCCGTGGATGATTGGAATAGATTCAAATATTGGATATGATCCCACAGAATACAATAAACCAAGCTCATTTCTAAGTGTTGGCTTTGCCTATTCGTACTATTTTAACGGAAAGAAATCGGCAGCTGAAGATTAAGTCTGAAGCACACCGACATTGTAGGCTTTTTCGATAGGAGAAAGATTCGCCATCTCAATACCCATCGAAATTACTTTTCTTGTTTCCTTCGGATCAATGATCCCGTCAACCCATAATCGACTTGCTGCATAATAAGGAGAAATCTGCTCGTCGTAACGATTTTTAATCTGATCGTACAATTCTTTTTCGCGTTCCGGTGTGATTTCTTCTCCTTTCCCTTTTAAGGTCGCAACTTCAATTTGAAGCAAGGTTTTGGCTGCTGCAGCTCCCGACATGACAGCGATTTCGGCTGTTGGCCAAGCAACAATCAATCGTGGATCATACGCTTTACCGCACATGGCATAATTTCCAGCACCATAAGAATTCCCCATGACAATAGTGAATTTTGGAACGACACTATTGGCCATCGCATTCACCATTTTAGCACCATCCTTGATAATTCCTCCTTGTTCGCTTTTTGAACCCACCATGAATCCAGTGACGTCCTGGAGGAAAACTAATGGAATTTTCTTTTGATTACAGAGCATAATAAAACGTGCAGCTTTATCAGCGGAATCTGAATAAATGACTCCACCAAATTGCATTTCCCCCTTGGCATTTTTAACGATCTCTCTACTATTAACAATCACTCCAACACTCCAGCCATTTATGCGTGCGTATACAGTAATGATAGATTTTCCGTAAGAAGATTTGTACTCGGTGTATTCTGATCCATCTACCAAGCATTTGAGTATTTCACGAGTTGAATATGATTTAGATCGATCTTCAGGAATAATCCCGTATATATTTTTAATATCTACCAACGGTTCTATTGATTCAATCCGATCAAATCCAGCAGTTGGATTGTGGCCAATTCTACTCATTAAATCACGAATAGTGGCAATACATGTTTGGTCATCCTCTACTTTGTAATCGCAAATTCCAGACACTTCGGTTTGCGTTGTGGCTCCTCCAAGTGTCTCGTTATCAATACTTTCTCCTATTGCGGCTTTTACCAAATAGGATCCGGCAAGAAAAATGGTTCCAGTTTTATTGACAATTAACGACTCATCTGACATAATGGGTAAATATGCACCACCTGCTACACAACTTCCCATCACCGCGGATATTTGTGTAATTCCCATAGCACTCATCTGTGCATTATTTCGAAATATTCGACCGAAATGTTCTTTATCAGGAAATATCTCATCTTGCATCGGAAGATAAACTCCTGCTGAATCCACCAAATAGATAATCGGTAAACGATTTTCCATGGCAATTTCTTGTGCTCTTAAATTCTTTTTTCCTGTTATTGGAAACCATGCTCCGGCTTTGACTGTGGCATCATTTGCAACGACAATACATTGATGTCCTTTTACATATCCTATTACGATGACAACACCTCCGGAGGGACATCCACCATGTTCCTTGTACATTCCGTATCCGGCTAAAGCGCCAATTTCGACTCTGTTTGTATTTGGGTCTAACAATAAATCTATACGCTCTCGAGCGGTTAATTTACCATTTAGATGCTGCTTTTCAATTTTCGCTTTACCTCCACCTAAGTAGATTTTATCTAATTCTTGTTCTAATGTGCGAATTTTTAATCGCATTTTGTCTTCGTTGTAATTGAAATCTAATTCTTTCTGTGAAACAGCCATATGAGTTGATTGGGATTCAAATATACGAAATGTAATTTTTGTTTTTATGTCTATTTTATTATTCACTTATAGGATCTTGAGGACTTCGTTTCCTTGCTATGTTTCTACTTTTTCCTATTTTCACATATTAATTGAAATAACCCAAAATCCCATGAATCAACAACACGTTATTGAAACCCCAGAAAAACAAAAAAAGAGTAGACTTACTTTGTATATTTTGGTAGCCATGGTTTTGGGAGCATCTTTAGGGGCTTTTGTACATGGAAATTATAGTTCGGAAACTGCCACGCAATTTAGCACCTACATTAAAATTCTTGCGACCATTTTTATTCGTTTGGTTCAAATGATTATTGCTCCATTGGTTTTAACAACATTGGTAGTGGGTATCGCAAAATTAGGTGATTTGAAATCTGTGGGTCGAATAGGAGGGAGAGCCTTAGCTTGGTTTTTCACAGCATCCTTTGTCTCCTTGATTATCGGATTATTATGGGTGAATTTCTTAAAACCAGGTGTAGGCGTGAATCTTTCTAGTGTTGATCTTTCTGCCTCAGCTGAAGTCACTGAAAAAACACAAGATTTTTCAGTTCAACATTTTGTGGAACACATCATTCCTAAATCCGTTTTTGAAGCAATGGCAACGAATGAGATTCTTCAAATTGTCATTTTTGCGATCTTCTTTGGATTAGCAGCAGCTTCCATTGGTGACAATGTGAAACCAGTCATTAACGCGATGGATAAGTTTTCACACATCATTTTAAAAATGGTCAATTTCGTCATGAAATTCGCTCCAATTGGTGTGTTCGGTGCAATCGCAGGTGTTTTTGCTGTGAAAGATATTTCAGATTTAATGATAACTTATACCAAGTTCTTTAGTTCTTTCCTTGTTGGAATCGCCTCCCTTTGGGTGGTGCTTATTTTAGTGGGATATATCTTCCTTGGTAGGCACCTGAAAACTTTATTGAAACGCATTGTAAGTCCTTTGGTCATTGCCTTCGGTACGACAAGTAGTGAAGCTGTTTTCCCTAAATTAACGGAAGAATTGGAACGTTTTGGAATCAAGGATCGAATTGTGTCATTCATGCTACCGTTGGGATATTCCTTCAACCTGGATGGAAGTATGATGTACATGACATTCGCCAGTATTTTTATTGCACAAGTATATGGAGTTCATTTGGATGCGGGAACGCAATTAACGATGTTAATTGTTTTAATGTTAACTAGTAAAGGAATTGCAGGTGTGCCTAGAGCAAGTTTGGTTGTAGTTGCTGCGACCTGTGGAATGTTTAACATCCCTATTGAAGGAGTTGCGCTGATTCTACCCATTGATCATTTCTGCGACATGTTTCGAAGTGCTACAAACGTACTAGGAAACTCTGTTGCTACTGCGGTTGTTGGAAAATGGGAAGCCAAAAATGGATAGCTTTTTAGTTGCCTAGAATAGATAATAGTGTTGCTGAATCGATATCATGTTTCCCTTCAAAACGATGGACTTTAAATCCTATTTCTGAAAAATAAGCACACTCTTTTTCTTGGTTTTCATTTGTATAATAGGGATCTTCCGTCCCTAAAACATAATGCTTATTTCCTTCCGTTTGAACGGGTTTTTCAATGTCCGTCGGAAAAACACTCGACCAAAGAATGAATTGCTTAAAGCGACTTGGACCTTGATGGTACCAGCGAGCGGCTGTGGCCCCGCCTTGAGAAAATCCTAAGAGACAAATCTCCTCAAACACATGGTTTTCCATCACGTGAGATAACAGTTGATTCAAATTACTTAAGTTATCTTCAATGTCCAATTCACGTCCCTCTTTGGTCATCCATGAAGCGCCAACTCGACCACTAGATCCTTCTAAATAAAAGCGATGCATTCCTTCTGGAACAAGTAAGGCGTAGTCTTCGGGAAGTTCCTTGAATTTTCTAGCAAAATACTGTGCGAGTTGACCATAGCCATGTAGC
Organism: Chryseobacterium gleum; assembly: GCA_945860065.1. Taxonomy (GTDB): domain Bacteria; phylum Bacteroidota; class Bacteroidia; order Flavobacteriales_D; family Crocinitomicaceae; genus UBA952. The sequence continues at coordinate 4,720 of CAMAPI010000027.1, forward strand.
GCGATGAGCAATTTCCGTTTACTGAAAAAATCATCGGATAGGTGATAACGGAAATGCTTCTGGAGCAAAATGCTTTGCTCCACAAGTTCCTTATGTTCTTTATTCAATGATGATTTGTTTGACGATCGCTTGTTTCGTTCCTTTAATGGATAAGAAATACGTTCCTGTTTCAAATTGTCCAACAGAAATCGTTTCCTTATTCGTGTGAACGATTTTTTCGATTAATACCCTTCCTTGCACATCGCAAAGTTGCAATACTGCTCCTTCGATGATTCCATTAAATTCAATCGTTACCAAATCTGAAGTTGGATTCGGATAAACGGAAGCGATGTTCGTGAGCTCATTCAATCCGTTAGTAACACCTGAACATTCACACGTTGCCGAATAGACGTCATTGATGGTCGTTGCATCACCATCGTCGCAGGTATCACCAGGAAATACGCAACTACTGTCATCCACATTGGCTAATGGATTAAAATTACAAGCTGTTGGATCCATACATCCAGGAACGATTTGCATTCCAATACAGTCACACGCGCTGTTATACGTATCATTCATCGTGTTCGGATTATTGTCATCACACGGTGCATCTGGATAGACACAAGATCCATCGTTTTGATTCGCTAATGGATTGTAGTTGCAAGAAAGTGGATCTGTACATCCAGGCACAATCACCTCTCCAATACAGTTACAATCAGGATTAATCGAGTCGTTGATGGTGTTTGGATTATTGTCATCACACAAGCTTCCAGGAAATAGACAAGACCCATCATCATTGGTTGCAAGTGGATTGTAGTTACACGCAGCAGGATTCATACATCCAGGAACAATGAGGTTTCCAACACAGTTACAGTTTGGACCAATCGAATCATTCGTCGTATTAGGATTGCCATCGTCGCACGCTGTACCTGGATAAATACATGTTCCATTGTTTTGATTCGCTAATGGATTGTAATTACAGGCTAATGGATCTGTACAACCTGGAACAATGATTGCTCCAACACAGTTACAGTTTGGTCCAATAGAATCGTTGATGGTATTTGGATTTCCATCGTCACACGTTGATCCCGGCATAATACATGAACCATCGTCAACTGTGGCCAGTGGGTTGTAGTTACAAGCTAATGGATTCATACATCCAAGGATGCTGTTCGAAATAATATACCGAGCAAATGCAAATTGCGTATTCGTTTGCGCACTGAATCCACCAAGAATGAGTTTGTTTCCTGGATACAAATCCATTCCATACGCATCATCCCAATTGGCAAAAATATTCGTGAGGGTATGTCCGTTTGTTCCCCATGTTAAATCTAGCGTTCCATTCGCATTGTAACGGGATACCACGAAATCTCTCGCTGCACCAATACCTGCCGTACCGGAAGTTCCACACGCTAATATTTTTCCATCTTGTTGAAAGATGACTTCGTAGTAAGTATCACTTTGGTTAATGTTGATGGTTGTTTGACCACTTGTCCCAAAACTTAAGTTGGCAGCTGCATTGGTTTCTGATCTAGATTCTAGGAGAAAATCGGTTAAACCTGCTCCATTATTTCCAGATAAGATTAATTGTGTATTTTGAATATCCACATCGAAATAACGAGCATTCATAGCCATGTTTACCCAAACACCAGCAGTTCCAAATGTTGTTACAACTGCACCAGAAGCATTAAACTTAGCAAGCATTGGATAATAAACGTTGTTGATGTAGGCATCACCGGCTAGAATAATATCTCCAGTTGCACCTTGCGTAGCACTCCAACACGTATTACTTCCACCATTATTTAGAATATTTAATCCGCCAGAACCAAAACTTGTGTCAAGTAAACCATTATAGTCGCAGCGAACGACAGCAAGTCTATTTGTGCTGAATCCAGGTACTTTGGTATTTCCGGCTAAAATGATCTTTGTAGGGGTTAATAATATTTTTCGTGCATAGTCTTCACCTGAATCGATGTCGATAGAAAATACACCACCTGTTCCAAAACTTGTATTTAATGTTCCGTTTGGATTTAAACAAATCATGGCCCATTTTGGATTGGCTGCCGTTATGGATAAAGCACCTGCCACAAGCAAATTTCCATTGGACAATACTTCCATGTCATAGGCGAAATCTGATCCTGCTGCGTTGGGGAAAATATAGTAACCATTCGTTCCGAAAGTTAAATCCATGGAACCGTCTGCATTCATTTTACCAATACACATTTCTAAGTTTCCTGATGTACCGCTGGTACCGCAAAAGACCATTTGACCATTTGGTAAAGAAACGATGTCCTGGGCGTTGTCCATGGAAGTACTCGTCGGACCAAAACTGGTGTAACCAACCGTAGCGAAACTTAAGTCGAGTGAACCGGGTACTTGTGCAAAAATGGATTGTGAAAGCACGAAACACGCTAAAATGCTGTAAAGAAGTTTCATAAAAATAATTTTGATTGTAAATTTAAGATTAAATTTGGACGTGCGAAAAATCATTTTATTCGGATTTCTAGGCTTAATGTGCTATCATTTGCTTGGATTCTTCACTTATTTTGAGTGGAAAAGGATGGTGATTAAAAAAGAGGTGAAGCACGCTATCAAACATTCTGTTCCGGAAGGACAATTAATTCGCTTTCATTTTACTTTGCACGAAGCTCACCAACTGAAATGGGTAAAATCCCATGAGTTTATCTTGAATGGACACTATTTTGATGTCATCCACAAAGCAAAAAATAAGAACGGATACTTCTTTAAATGCATTAGCGATGACCAGGAAACAGTCCTTTTTTCGCAGTTACGATCCATAACCTCGTTTAATATCAGCCATTCGGGAGATAATCAACCAGTAAATGTGTGGTTTAAATTTCTTTCAGAGCCAATGGAAGTGGTGCACACATCTATTGATGATTCCATTAGGGAGATTGCCCAAAAATCATCAGTTTTAACTCCTTACGAAGAATCATTTTATTCTTCATTCTCCTCAACAGAAACCCCTCCACCAGATTTTATTAGTTAAACACCTACTTCTAAGTACTGTATGAACTAATTAAAAATTAAATGAAAAATTTCTATTGGAGCATTTTATGTCTCCTAACTATTTTATATACCCCTTCGTTTGCCCAAACGAAAATTCAAATAATGGACGATGTGAGTAAAGAACCCGTTTCAGGTGTTCTAATTTCACAAGTTTATCCAACAGATAACAAGACAAACAGCACAAGCGACAAAAACGGTTTCGTAACGGTAAAATTTGACGGTTCTAGAATCACCTTGACACATGAGGATTATTATCTTTTAGTCGTTCAACAATCTACAGTGAATAAGGATGGACAAGTGTTTCTCACTCCAAATATTCAAACAATGGACGAAACGGTGATTTCCGCGAGTCGAGCCTTGGAAAAAAGAAAAGATGTTGCTCAAAAAGTGCAAGTTATGAGAGCAAGGGAAATTCAATTTCAAAACCAAAGTTCCACAGCGGACATAATGACTCAAACAGGAAATGTGTTTGTTCAAAAAAGTCAACTTGGCGGCGGAAGTCCAATTATTCGTGGATTTGAAACGAATAAAGTGCTATTGGTTGTTGATGGAGTTAGAATGAACAACGCGATTTACCGCGGCGGACACTTGCAAAACATTGTGACAATTGACAATGCCATGTTGGACCGTGTCGAAGTGATTTATGGTCCCGGTTCAGTTGTCTATGGTTCAGACGCCCTTGGAGGTGTGATGTCCTTTACAACGAAGAATCCAACTATGAGTACAACGGATGAATTGGTCGTGAAATCGGGTGGATTCGCTCGCTATTTCTCTGCCGCTTCCGGTTATGCTGCAAACGCGAATGTTTCTGTCGGTTCAAAACGATTTGGATCATTGACGTCATTTACCTATTCAAATTATGGTGATTTACGTCAAGGTGCGGTTCGTAGTCCGTTTGTTGGGAATTTTGGTTCTCGTCCTTGGTATGTCGAACGCATCAATGGTGTAGATTCCATGATGACGAATGCTGACACCAATTTACAAGTCGGTTCCGCTTACACGCAGTGCGACATCCTTCAAAAATTTACGTTTGTTCAAAAGGAGGGTGTGACGCATAAGTTGAATGTTCAATTGTCGAATTCTAGCAACATCGATCGCTATGACCGTTTGACCTTAATGTCAGGTTCTAAACCTAAATTTGCTGAATGGTACTACGGACCTCAATTCAGGTTATTCGCTGCGTATACGCTTGAATTGACGAATAAAACTAAAATGTATGATCAAGCACGAATAACGATTGGAACACAGTCCATTGAGGAAAGTCGAATGGATCGTAAATTCAATAAAAGCATATTGAATCACCGCATTGAAAATGTAGCCATTACAACGGTAAACGCCGATTTCACCAAACGAATTGGTAGAAATGAATTGCGCTATGGAGTGGATGCATTTTACAACAAAGTAAATTCAACAGCATTCGTTGAGGACATCGTTGCGGATACGACAGGAAGCTTGGATACTCGTTTTCCTGATGGTGGATCAACCATGACATCCGTTGCGGCATACGCGACACACACGATTGAATTTTCGAATAAATTGATTCTGAATGATGGTCTTCGTTTTTCAAACGTTGGACTTTCTTCCACCTTCATTGATAAAACGTATTTCCCACTTCCAGTGAATTCGATCAATCAAAAAAATGCTGCATTGAATGGTAACATTGGTTTGATTTACATGCCGACAAGCAAATGGAGAATCACAGCAACCGGATCAACTGGATTCCGTGCACCAAACGTAGATGACATGACGAAAGTGTTTGAATCTGTCCCTGGTAAAGTGCTTGTTCCAAACGCAAATTTAAAACCAGAATACACCTACAATGCTGAATTAGGTATTTCTCGCTTAGTTGCATCTGGAGTAACAGCATCAGTAAACGGATACTACACGTATTTAGTGAATGGATTAACGGTTCAAAATGGAACATTCGACGGACAAGACTCGATTATGTATGATGGACAATTAAGCCAAGTGATGTCAACAGTGAATGCTTCGAAGGCAAGAATCTTAGGGATTGAAGGAATGTTAAATGCAAAATTCAAAGAACATTTCAATTTACTAGCTACGGTTAACTATACCAATGGTCGAATATTAACAGATTCAGTTCCTTATCCATTGGATCACATTCCACCAACATTTGGAAAAGTATCTTTGGGTTATGTAAATGCTAAATTTCGTTCTGAATTTTTCGTGAATTATTCAGGGTGGAAAAGAATCGCAGATTACAACATGATTGGTGAGGACAACTTTGCCTATGCAACTGTAGATGGAATGCCAAGTTGGTATACCTTGAATGTACGTTTGAATTATGCCCTCTCTCAACATGTATCACTTCAAGTAGCGTGTGAGAATATCTTGAATCAAAACTACCGCAGTTATGCATCAAACATTTCAGCACCTGGTAGAAACTTCATTATTACCCTTCGCGGACAGTTTTAATTAAGAAAACTATTTTGGAAATGCTAAAGGCAGGGGAAACTCGGCCTTTAGTTGTTTTTTAACATCCCATATTTCTGCTCCTGCGGAATATAGAAAAAGTGAAAAGCCAATTTGGATATCTTCGTAACCTTGGGTTCGTAGGTGTTTTTATCTGCGTTGGTAGGTAGTTTTTCTAAAGTTGATTCGTACAAGATTATGTCCTTCTCGGGACCATATTTCCCTGCTGTATATTCAAAAGTATAGGCCTCCGTTTTGTCGGTTCCGAGTCCGTCGAATGTTTTCCATTCAAAAATTTTACGTGGCGTATGATTCGAAATTGTGAAAATATCCTTGAAATTCGCATTTCGAATTCGGTAATCGATGAGCACATCTTGGTAAGATTCAGAACTAATCTTTGCTAAATTGACTTTCAGTGGTACTAATGCGGATGATGGAAGAGAAATAGGAGGGGAGATGAGCTTCAATCCACCATCATAAAAGAAAATATAATTGTAATTTCCCATAAAGGCCATCTCGGCAGATTTTGCTGGATTCTCGGATTTCATGGCTTCGTCCATGGCAAATTGCTTGCGATTCACAGAAATAATGGCATCCTCTTTGCCATCGCCATCTAAATTTCCTTTAATGATTTCTAAGGTATATTTCTCTGTTGCTAATATCGACAAACTGGACTCTACATGTCTTTTCGCATATTCGTCCAGCGGTAATTTGGATAAGTCCTCTTGTGGTTTTTCGTCAAATACTTCCACATCTTTTTTCTCTTCTTGACAAGATGGAAGTGCCAAAGTAATAAATAACAGGAACAAAATAGCTTTCATATCACAAAGATACAATTCTCATGAGTGAAAATATAGATTTTATGAATTATTTTAAAGTATTGATAAACAGTTAAATAGATGTATTTATTTAATGAATTACACGATTATTTCCGTGCTTTTGAAACCTTGGAATGATTCTTGGCGTATAGAGTCTCAACAAACAACAAAACGATGACAACTTCTTTACAATCCTTAAGAACAAAATCAATTAGTCACGCTAATTTGAAATTGTCTAAACACCGAGAACTGGGAACAAATAGTCCAATGAATGTTTTTGAAGTAGCTGAATTGCTAGACAGTATTAAATTCGCTGAATATAAAATCCAGGATGAACAAAGTTCGTTCGATTTGATTCTAAATTAATTAGAGAAATTTTATAAGTTGAAGAGCCTTCCCGAAACGGAGGGCTTTTTTAATGAGCAATAACCGCGGATCCGATCAACACGCCATTTTGATACCATGCAGCAAACTGACCTGGTGTGATTCCTTTTTGTACGGAATCAAAAAGGATGTAATATTCATTATTTTTCTTCATCAAAGTACCTGATTGAAAGGCTTGTCTGTAACGTATTCTTATCTGGCACTTTAAGCGATTTTCACTGTCAAACGCTTCAGATCGATTGATCCAATTCAAAGTCCCAGCCTCTAATTTTAAGGCCATACGATTCAATCCTGGATGATACTCCGTTTGACCAGAATAAACAGTATTAGTTTCGGTATTTATCCCAATGACAAAACTCGGTTCTGGACGTCCACCAATGTGTAATCCTTTTCGTTGTCCAACCGTGTAATAATGCGCGCCTTGATGTGTCGTTACTTGTTGTCCGTCGGATTCTTGGTATTCAAACGGTACCGCTAGTTGTTCAACATGATTCTCATCTCTTGGAATGTTCGCGTATGCGAGAAATTGAGGCATGTCCATCGGGATTTCAATCACATTACCCAACTTCGGTGCTAACTGTTGTTGTAAGAAGGTAGGAAGGGCAATTTTACCCACAAAACATAGTCCTTGCGAATCCTTTTTCGTTGCGGTTACTAAATCGTGCTTGAGTGCTATCTCACGCACCTCTGATTTCTCTAATGCGCCAATGGGGAAGAGTGCCTTGGAAAGTTGCTCCTGACTGATCTGACATAGAAAATACGATTGATCTTTGTTTTTATCGGCTCCAGCAAGTAAACTGAACGTGCCATCCTCGTTTTCGCGCTTCTGACAATAATGTCCTGTGGCGACGTAATCTGCGCCCAATTCCATGGCAGCCTTAAGAAATACATCGAATTTTATTTCTCGGTTGCACAAGACATCTGGATTTGGAGTCCTCCCGCGCTCATACTCAGCAAACATGTAATCGACAACACGACTTTTATACGCTTCACTTAAATCGATCACTTGAAAAGGAATTCCTAATTGTTGGGCAATTAGTAGCGCGTCGTTGGAATCATCAATCCATGGACATTCATCCGATAAAGTAACGGATTCATCGTGCCAATTGCGCATGAACATACCAATAACTTCGTAACCTTGTTCTTGTAACAACAAAGCACTCACACTGGAATCTACTCCGCCAGAAAGTCCAACAACAACTCGTTTCATAGAGCAAAGTTACACAAAGCGGAGTTGAGAATTGGGCAATTTGGGGATAATTTGTAAAGAAATATGATTTCTATTGCGCGATTTCACAAATTTTGGAAACACAGTTCATTCCATCAATCGCTGCTGAAACGATTCCCCCAGCATATCCTGCACCTTCGGCACATGGATATAAATTAGAAACGTGAGGATGCTGCCAATTATCTGGATCTCTCGGTATTAATACAGGGGATGAAGTTCGAGATTCAGGAGCATGGATGACTGCATCATTGGTGACGAATCCTGGCATTTTTTTATCAAAATCTTTAAACGCTTGTCTTAAGCGACCAAGGACAAATGATGGGAAAATAGTGTCCATTTCTACACTCGTGATTCCCGGTTGGTAGGAGCTTCTTGGGAATTCAGTAGATTTCTTATGCTCCACAAAATCCTTTAAGCACTGCGCAGGTACTTTTTGTGTTTTTCCAGCAGCTTCCCAACTTGCTTTTTCTATGGATTGTTGAAATTCAAGACAAACAAATGGATTTTCAGGATGGCTAAAATCACTTGGGTCAATGCTCACCACAATTCCTGAATTCGAATAAGGATTATTTCGTTTGGATGGAGACCACCCATTCGTTACAACTTCTTGTTCATCCGTTGCACAAGGAGCGATAATTCCTCCCGGACACATGCAAAAGGAATACACTCCTTTTCCATCCACTTGTGTAACCAAACTATAGGAAGCAGGAGGGAGGAACTCATCGTTCAACCTTCCATGGTATTGAAGTTGATCAATGAAGTCCTGCGTGTGCTCGACTCGCACACCTAAGGCAAATGGCTTGGCTTTGACTTCGATTTGACGTTCATGCAATAAATAGAATATATCTCTAGCCGAATGTCCAGTAGCTAATATCAAATTTGAAACTTGGATTATTTGTTCCTTATTTAGCTCAATTTCAACGATACGACGATTTTCAACTAATACATCCGTTAATTTATGTTCGAAATGGATTTCACCTCCACAGGATAGGATTTGCTCTCGAATAGCTACGATTAATTGCGGCAATTTATTTGTTCCAATATGTGGATGTGCGTCCACTAAAATATCTTCTGTTGCGCCAAATTGAACGAGTAATTGCATGACTTTTTGGACATCGCCTCTTTTTTTCGAACGCGTATAAAGCTTTCCATCCGAATACGTTCCAGCACCGCCTTCTCCAAAACAATAATTAGATTCCGGATTTAAAATGGAGGATTTTGCCAATTGAGCTAAATCTCTGCGTCGGCTGCGTACATCCTTTCCGCGTTCAAATATAATGGGTTTCTTTCCTTGAAGAATCGCTTCTAACGCAGCAAAGAGTCCGGCTGGGCCCCCACCAATGATGTGAATTTCTTCAGCTTCCTTTACGGATTGAAAATGGTATGGTTCAAATCTTGGACTTTCTTCCTCGTCAACCCACGTCTCAAAGGATGCATTGACTTTGATGTGTCTATTTCGTGCATCTATGCTGCGTTTTCGCCATCGATAAGATAGTTTTTGATTGGATGAAATCCCAAGTTCTTGACGTATTCGATTTTCTAAATAAGAATCATCCTTTGCTTCTTCAGGTGTACAAGAAAAGTTTAGTTCATTCATTATCCTTCAAAAATGATGGAGAAACACCATCCGCGGTTATATAAACGATCAATTGGATTAGCCACCGTAGTGAAATCCTGAATAAAACTACTTTTAAATCCCTGTGAATACTTTAATTCCATTCCAAATTTAAAGTACGGAGCAAAAAATTCAATTCCAGCCCCAATTTGTCCCTGCCAATCGTTGCGCTTGATTTTGATAAAGGGGTCGTAAAAATTTTGTGATGCATCTTCTTGAGATTGTAAGTCCATGGAATACTGAACACCAATCAAAGAATATGCTGTAAAATTATTGTAACGACGCGTTCGAAATTGCAACATCATTGGGAAATCTAAATTCGTCGAGTTAATGCGTTGTTGTCCAATTCCTTTCGGGAAATTAAAGGTGTCGATACTCGTATAATTCAAAACACGTTCCTGAAAGGACAAGGTTGGAATAAATCGAAATCTAATGGTAGGAGTTCCTAGCTTGATGGTCGTTAAAATCCCCAATTGTCCACCTGGCTGCGCATCATTAGAAATGGATAAGATTCCATATTGTTGGTATGCATTTACCTTTTGATATACATTAAAGTCGGAAGAATTGATGCCAAGCATGAATCCAAAATGAAGTAAACGTTTGTCAAAATTCTTATACAATTGTTGCTTCGCTTTTTGGGAAAAGCTAATGCTTGTTATGAGTACAAATAGAATAATGATGCGTTTCATGTAGAATATAACGTCAACTAGTGGACTTTGTTGCTTTATTTTTTAGTTCCGATGTAGATACTTGAAATCCCTCCGCTAAGTGGAATGATTTTCACAGTGTTATAGCCAACTCTTTCCATCACGGATTGCATCTCTTTTCCTTCTGGAAAAGCAGCAACGCTTTCGGGTAAATAAGCGTAAGCTCGTTCATCTTTAGAAATGCGTTTTCCAAAGAATGGAATGAAATATTTCGAATAAAAGTTGAATAATTGTTTAATTGGAAACGCTTTGGGTTTTGAAAATTCCAGAATCACTGCTCGTCCACCTGGACGTAAAACCCTTAACATTTCACTAAGTCCTTTCTCTAGGTTTTCGAAATTTCGAACACCGAATCCAACGGTTAATCCATCGAATTCATTGTCTGAATAGGGTAGATTCTCTGAATCTCCCAATTGCATGGAAATGATGTGGTCGTGCTTGCGCTTGATCATCTTTTGCTTTCCGACTTCCAACATTCCCGAGGAAATGTCCAATCCAATGATGTGTTCAGGATTTAATTTCAAGCAAGCGATGGCAAAATCTCCGGTACCTGTGGCTATGTCCAATAATTTCTTTGGCTGAATGGATTTCAGTTCCTTCACCGCTCTTCTTCTCCAAATGTGGTCAATTCCCAAGGATAGAAAGTGATTCAAGAAATCATAGTTAGCAGAAATATTATTAAACATTTGAGCAACTTCTTCTTTTTTTGATTTATCTGTATTGTAGGGTTTAACCACTTTAGGTTCCATGATTATAAGAGTTTTGTTACTTCGTTCAATAATCGTTCTTTTTCGATACTAATAACGCCCGGATGCTCGCACACAAGCCCGCCGGCAATATTTGAAATCGCTGCAATGGAATGAACATCTGCGCCAGAAATCAAACAAAGGGTTGCGACTGCAATGACTGTATCACCTGCTCCTGATACATCGGTAATGTTTCGTAAATGAGCCGGAATGAAATGAGGTTCATCTTCCTTTTGAATGAAAACACCATGTTCAGACAGTGTGATGAAAGATATACTGTTTTTAAGTCGATTTTCTAGTGCAGTCACTGCGCTTAAGAAAGCGTTTTTGTCACTAGCGAAATCGAATTCAACTTGTAATCCCTCTTTTAATTCTTTTAAATTCGGCTTAAACAAAGTACAGCCAGTATAGGCAAAGAATTGATCTTTTTTCGGGTCTACCGTTGTTGGAATTTGCTGCGCTTTCGCTAAAGATAAAACAGCAGAAATCAAACTCGGAGTCAGGACTCCTTTGTTATAATCTTCAAAAATAATCCCATCAATCCCGCTTTCAACAACGGAAGTAATTTGTTTAAATAATTGTTCCTCTTCCGCCTGACTGATTAGATTAGTATCCTCCGAATCAATACGCAATAATTGTTTATTATTGGAAAGAACACGCGTTTTAACAGTTGTTCTTCGATTCGTTGAGGCATAAATCCCATCTGTTGAAATATTAGCATCTTGAAACAATTGAATCAGTCTTTTTCCTTCTAGATCAGTTCCAATCACGCTGCAAATAATGGGGGAAGCGCCAAGTGCCGTAAGATTTAATGCAACGTTTCCAGCTCCGCCAATTCGTTCGTCTTTTTCAAAAAGATCAACAATAGGAACGGGTGCTTCTGGACTCATTCGATTAACTTCTCCCATTAAATAGGCATCCACCATGACATCGCCAATTACAAGGACACGTTTAGTAGAAAACTGATCAAATAAATCTTGGTAACTCACTAGCTTAGTTTTGCTAAAGCTTCTTTCATGCGTGAAAGCGCTTTCGTTAATGTTTCTTCGGATGCAGCGTATGAAATTCTAAAGCAATTCGTAGCACCGAAGGATTCACCACCAACCAAAGCAACGAGTCCTTCCTCTAATAAGTAAAGGCAAAGTTCGTCAGCGTTATGGATGGTTTTATCGCCATATTTCTTCCCAAAATAGGATGAACAATCTGGGAAGACGTAAAATGCGCCACCTGGTTGATTGGAAATTAATCCCGGAATTTCCGCAAGTCCTTTCAATACTAATTCGCGTCGACTTTTAAAGGCAGCTATCATGTCTTTTAATACGGATGGATCTGCTTTCATTGCCGCAATAGTTGCGCGTTGAGTAATGGAACAAGGTGCAGAGGTGAATTGTCCCTGAACTTTATCGCAAGCTGCAGCAATGTCTTTTGGCGCACCAATGTATCCCAAACGCCAGCCAGTCATGGCCCAAGCTTTGGAAACACCGTTAACAGTCACCACTTGATTGTAAACTTCAGGGAACTGAGCTAAGGACTCATGTTTTCCAATGAAGTTAATGTGCTCATAGATTTCGTCGCTCATTGCGATAACCTGCGGGTATTTTTTTAAGACATTTGCGATGTCTTGTAATTCTTCTTTTGTGTAAACCGATCCCGTTGGATTACATGGAGTTGAAAACATGAATAACTTCGTTTTCGGTGTGATTGCGGCTTCTAAATCCGCTCCAGTAATTTTAAAATCTTTTTTAATTCCTGCATGAATAACTACTGGGATTCCATCGGCAACTTTCACGATTTCCAAGTAGGAAACCCAGAATGGCGCAGGAATAATGACTTCGTCTCCAGGATTAATCAAACTCAACACAACATTCGCAATAGATTGTTTTGCACCAGTCGACACTACAATTTGATCCTTCGCATAATTCAGGTGATTATCGCGACGAAACTTCTCTGAAATGCTCTCACGTAAATCATCGTATCCAGGAACAGGTGTGTACATGGTGTAATTCTGCTCCATCGCTTCTATCGCAGCATCCTTAATGAATTGTGGCGTATGAAAGTCTGGTTCACCGAGTGATAAGGAAATGACATCAAGTCCTTGCGCTTTTAATTCTCTGCTTTTTCTTGACATGGCAATGGTTGCAGACTCTTCCATTGCTAATAATCGTTCGGATAACTTAATCATGGATTTTATTTGTGGACAAAGGTAGTTATTTTCACAAAGAGAGATTTTAAGAAAGTCAATTTATTCAGCGAATGTTGCTTCATTACATGTTCAGTGAAACGTGTATCTTTGTTCTATGCGCATTGATATCCTAACCGTTCTCCCTCAATTATTAGAAAGTCCTTTTGCTGCTTCGATTATGAAGCGGGCACAAGACAAAGGTCATGTGGAAATTCACGTTCACAACATTCGTGATTATTCCACTGATAAGCATAAGAATGTGGACGATTATCAATATGGCGGAGGAGCAGGGATGGTTATGAGTATCGAGCCAATTGCAGCCTTGATTGAGAAATTGACTTCCGAACGTACCTACGACGACATCATCTACATGACGCCTGATGGAAAAGTCTTGGATCAAAACGATTGCAATCAAATGTCTTTGTGTGAGAACATCATGATTCTGTGCGGCCATTACAAAGGTGTGGATGACCGCATTCGTCAGCATTACATTACGAAAGAAATTTCCATCGGTTCCTATGTTCTTTCAGGAGGAGAATTGGCCGCTGCAGTTGTCGTAGATGCGGTGGTTCGACTCATTCCAGGTGTGCTAAACGACGAAACGTCTGCCTTAACGGATAGTTTTCAAGATAATTTACTTTCCCCTCCAGTTTATACGCGTCCACCTGAGTTTAATGGATGGAAGGTACCCGATGTATTGCTGTCAGGAAATTCAAAGGAAATTGATCGCTGGCGTGAGGAACAAGCGTATCAACGCACCATAGAACGCAGACCTGATTTGTTAGATAAGAATGAATAAACAATGATTTTGATGAAATTATTTTACTTTTTTACCGTACTGTTTGTCGTCTCACATTCTTTGTTTTCACAGACGAAATGGTCAGGCAACACCTCTCCAACGTATTCCGAGTTAATTGATCACTTGAAGATATTGGACAAAGAGCACAAGGAATTGTCTATGTACGCTATGGGTCCTTCCGACTATGGTATGCCGATTTTCCTTTTTGTCATCAACGGTGCGAAAGATTCCACACGTACTTTTGCGAAAGCACAGGCTGGAACAACGATTCTCATCAACAATGCAATTCATCCCGGTGAGCCCGATGGAATTAATGCCTGTTTGATTTGGTTGGATCAGTGGATTGCGCAAGGGAAACCAATAGATACGAAGGATGGAAAGGAACTTCCACTGATCGCGTTTATTCCCGCATACAATGTAGGTGGAATGATGAATCGATCTTCGACCAGTCGCGCAAACCAAAATGGACCAGAGGAATACGGTTTCCGTGGCAATGCGCGTAATTTCGATCTCAACCGTGATTTCATCAAAATGGATTCGAAAAATGCCTTCACGTTCGCACGTATTTTTCACGCCTTGGATCCAGATGTGTTCATAGATAATCACGTTTCCAACGGTGCAGATTACCAATATACCTTGACGTACATTGCATCGATGAAAGAACGAATGTCCCCACAAATGAATGAATTGACCTACGACAAATGTATCCCGTATCTAGATAAAAATATCAAACAACAAGGCTGGGATTTGTTTCCATATGTTGAATTGAAAGGAGAAACTCCTGCACAGGGAATTCATGCCTTTAATGACTTACCTCGCTATGCCATGGGATATGCGTCCTTGTTTCATTCGATCAGTTTTACAGTGGAAACCCATATGTTAAAACCTTTTCCACAGCGCGTTCAAGCCACCTTGGCGTTTATGGAGGGAATCATTTCATTCACAACTCATAATGCGCTGGAGATTGAAGCGAAACGGATGGCTTCGAAAATATGGGCTAGAAATTTAACGCATTACGCTTACAATTACCAACTCAGTGAAAAAGCGGATTCTATTTCATTTAAAGGATTTGAGCATTCATTTCCCGTGCATCCCATCACTGGATTGAAGGAATTGACCTATGATCGGACAAATCCGTATGAACGTAATATCCCATGGTATCGAACGTATGTGACAGCGGATTCGGTGCATGTTCCGAAGTACTATGTCGTTGGTGGACAAGAACAGCACGTCATCGATCGCTTGAAAGCAAATCACGTTGTGTTTGAAACCTTGACAGCAGATCAAATCGATACCTTGACTGTTTTCTCTGTGAAATCGTATAAAAGTCCGAGTAATCCGTACGAAGGACACTTTAAACTTTCGAAGATTGAAGTAGGAGAGAGTCTACAATTTGTAAAGTTGAAGCCAGGGGATATTCTTATCCCAAGTCAACAAGATGCTGCGCTGTTTCTTCATGCATCCTTACAGCCGAGAGCGGAGGATTCCTATTTGACATGGAATTTCTTTGATTCGTATTTACAGCAAAAGGAGTATTTCTCGAACTATGTGTTCAAAGATCAAATCGCGGATATCTTAGCGAAGGACCAAAACTTAAACGAGGAATATCAGTTGCGGAAATCGACGGACGAGAAATTTAGAAATTCCGAATGGGATCAACTCTATTTCATTTACAGCCGTAGTCCATATTTTGAGCAAACCTTTATGCGTTTACCGATTTACCAGAGGTTCTAAAAAATTTCTTAGAATGAAGGACAAGAAATGCGACGGAAATCTTTCATTTGTTTCTTGCATTTCAAGTTGATTCCCATAGAAATTTCGTGAGAACCACCACTAATACCTCCTAGTTGTGAAACCGTCAAGTCATAGCTGTAGCCAATTCTGAATTTCTCTGTGGTGATGCCTAAACTCACGATAAATGCATCGCGGTTACGGTACCAAGCCCCAATGGTAAAGGCTTCATATTTCAGATAAGCACCTATGTTAAATTGTTGGAATCCATTTTGGTATTGGTAGATGACGTTTGGCATCAAGGTGGTATTACTTGAATATCGTCCGCGTTGTCCAAGTTTAATATTCGCTCCCATGTGTCCAGTAATTCGGATCGGTAATTTGGAATCTCCCAAGATCATCGATTCATCAGGACGATTTAAATGGTGAGCGGCAACGCCAAAATAGAAGTTTTTTGTAAAGCCAACCATTCCAGCAGAAACATCAAAGAAGCCATGGCTCCCATTTCCTCTTGGGACATCTCCTGTTTGGTAAATAAATCCTCTTCTTGGATCAATCATGTCCCCAAAAGTTAATTTACTCCAATCCAAATACTTTTGAAAATACGCTGCTTGTCCACCAAACATGACACGAAACTTGCGGTTGACTTTTAAATAATAAGAGTAAGTCCCTGCAATCATGGACGTCTGAATCGTTCCTTGTCCTTGTTGATCATGCATAGCCATAATTCCAACGCCTCCCGAAAGATTCTTTGCGTAGGTATCGTAGGCTGCAGCGTAGGTAACAAAGTTTCCCGTTAACTGAGGCCATTGATTTCGGTAATTTAAAGCAATTCGAGGACAGCCACTAGATCCTGCTAGGGCAGGATTTAAATATACAGGATTCGAATAAAACTGTGTAAAAGTTGGATCTTGAGCAAGCGAATGAAAACTCACATAAAAAATACCAAGAAGGATGAAGTTTTTTAAGTTCATAGTAGTAGTTATAGGCTAATGTATCTGCGTGCTTTTTTGCTAACAGAAGAATGAAAACGTAGGGTTAATTGATGTGTAAATGTTCGTTGTTGGGTGCTAACTAAGGTTCCAAATCCTGATTGCCCAATTAAGGCAAAGTTTTCTCCAATATAACCAAGGGAAAGATTTCCTGTTGCTAAGTTCCCGTATGACATGCCAAATTGAGCTTTCCCGGCCTTAAAAGTAAATCCTCCGAATAATTGTTGCTGGTAATTCGTTTGCTGATAAAGTGCGTAAGGCGCAAAAATCATCTTTTCATTTCGAGAGGTATACTGTGTTCCTGTAATCACATTCCAAACGTTAGAAGCACGCAAGGTAGATCCATCGTTTGTGAAGATATTTTCATTGTGCTGGAACAGGTTATTTATTTGCGCACTTAAAAAGAAGAAGGGGGTGTGAAGGGTAAGTCCAGCATCTAAATCACGGCTCCAAAGTGTTTGACCTATAGCCAAGGTAGAATCAAATTGAAATTGGTTCACTTGACCATTAGTCATTTCAACGGTGCTGAAGTTTTTTAATTTATTCTGATTGAGCGTTTGTGTACCCATCTTAAATCGTAGCGCTGGTTCGATAGATATTTTACGAGACAATGCGATTTTGGGAGAAACAATGAATGCGACTTGACTATTTTTAATTAATCCTTCACTAAAGATATCGTAGTTCGCCTGAATTCCAAATCCAGCACGCATCCCTCGTGAATACCCATCTAGAGAAAGTTGATTTATTAGTTTTAATTGAGACGGATTGTCAAAAGACCGCATCGAACTCACTGCTTGAAATCGTGTTTGGGAAGTTGTTCCTACAGAGCTAAAGTTCAAATCTAGGTTGCTTTGTCCTGTAATCGCATAATCATAACTTTGATTATTACTTAACCCGATGTCCTTCGATAATAATTGATCGATTTTCCGAATTAAATCAATATTTCCTAAACTAACATCCGCTACAACATGATCTTTTCCGAAACTTAATTTCTCATTTTTGAAGTCAGTTCTATATCCACCAATCAACATGTTTTTCAATGGATATAAATTCAACAATGGGACCTCATCAATACTGTTTCCGTTAAGACTGTTTTGACTGTTAGGACTCTCAAAATTGACTCCAGCAATTTTAGTTAGGTCATTAGACGCATAAGTCATTGAAAACTGCTCGAGTTCCTTTGTTATAGTAGAAATTTGATCAGCTAAGTTACCTTTAGTTTCATAAGGAGTAGAAACAGGAATCGCGTTTGATTTTCCAGTAAGTGATGCAAGCTGATCAGAATTTACCCGAGTGATTGTTTTGTTTGTTCTTGTTTGCTGTGTTTTTACAGCACTATTTTTTATTGATTTATGATTGGCAGTGTTTGTTTGAATCACTTCTTTCGTTCCTTGTTGGAAAAATACTAGTCCAGAAATCAATAGCATTAGTAGGCTAGCGAAAGCAAAAATGTTTTTGTAGCTGCGTTTTTTGTATAGAGAGTTTTTGTTTTCAAAAACCATTGGAGTAACGTCAATCTTTGCCAATTCCCAAGCATCCAGATCTAACTCTAAATCAGGATGATTCAGCAGAAAGGAATCTAATTGCTGCTCCTGTTGAGCGGATAGATTTCCCTCCGTGTAATCAAAAAGCCAGCGATCAATGTTTTCGTGTGTCGGTTGCATTAGGCAAGTTCAAATATTCCTTTTAACTGTTTTTTAATTTTTATGCGAGCTCTAAAAAGATACACTTTTACTTGTGCTGAGGAAATCGACAACATGTAACCAATTTCTTCATACGTATATCCTTCCAAATCGCGCAACAAGAGAATGCTCTTTTGTAGAGGCGGGAGTGAGCTCACCATAAGGTCAACCACTTGTTTCGATTCAAACGTTCGATCTGGTTGTTGAAAATCAGATTTATGCAATGAATCTAGGTGCTTTATTTGTCTTTTTTTACGGTACACTTGGTTTAACATCCCATTGTGTGCACAGGTAAAAAGCCAGGACTTCACCTTTTCTCGCTCTACTTTTTCTCTATTTAACCACAATTTCTCAAATGCATCTTGAACAACATCCTGGGCTTCTTCCGAGTCCTTTAGGAATTGAACAGCGAAGCGATACAATGAATCGCTTAAATGCTCAACAGAATGGTTGTATTCGGCATTAGTCAAAATTGCAGTGTTACAGTTAAAACAAATTGAACTTGTCAAAAGTTACAGGGTATGAAAAAAAATCTGCAACTTGTTAACGAGTAAACTTACAAAATTATTGGCAAGAAGAAAAAAAGGTGTTTTAGAAACCGAAATTATCGAATCCAATTTGGGTTAGCTCCTGGTATTTTTCCTCGTTAAATTCATATAAGGAAGATGGTTTGTGAGGGACCCCACGTTGCTTTTCTTTCAGGTTAGACAAAATATTCAATTTCTGAATTTTCCGACGGAAATTTCGCTTATCCAATGGCTTATCAAGAATACTCTCGTACAAACGGTGCAATTGACTTAGAGTGAATTTTTCCGGTAGTAAATTGAATCCAATGGGTTGGATTTTTATTTTTTGCTTCAATTTGTCTTTCGCGGCTTGAAGTATTTCAAAGTGGTCGAATGCTAACTCGCTAATTTCATTTACAGGTGTCCATCCTGCATTTTTTGCGAAGGAAGATGCGTGAGGAAGATAATCTGAAATTTTAACTAATGAAAAGTAAGCAACTGTAATAACACGCGCATCTGGTTGTGCACGAATGGACTTTAACCATTCACGATCCGATTCCTTTTGAATCCTAAAAGGGTCTCCAAAAGCACCAACCTGTTCCAAGTAAATATCTTTTAATCCGGTTAATTCTTCTAAAACACGACTTGCGGCTTGATCTAAATTTTCATTGTCATAAATTAAGTTTCCGGGTAGGGCAAGCCGAGGCCCATTCGCTGCCGAAATCTCCCCTCTATCAATAACAAGTACAGTTAATTGATCCAAGTCAAATCCAAAGATGACACAGTCAACAGAGACATTTGGATTTAATTCAGAAGCTATTTTTTTTGGAATATTATGCACGAATGAAGGATTATGTATATATTTGGATAGTGTAAAAATGACACAAAGACTCAATTTTTCATTTAGAAAGTATGTATTTTATAGTAGAAAGTGGTTCAACAAAAAGCGATTGGGTTTTAGTTGATAGCAAAAATAACCAAAGTTTTTATTCGACAATGGGCTTTAATCCATATTTTCATTCATCGGATTTGATTGAGAATGAATTAAAGAAGCATGTGGACATGCTCGCAGTTGCTGACGATGTTTGTGGGATTTATTTTTATGGGGCTGGTTGCTCTAGTGATGAAATGAATAAAATTGTTCAAATCGGACTTAAAAGAATTTTTAAAAATGCAGAGGTGGTCGTAGATCACGATTTGCTCGCATGTGCTTTCGCAACTTATACGGGTAATCCTGGAATTTCTTGCATTATAGGCACTGGTTCAAATTCCTGCTTGTTTGATGGGGAAAAATTAACAGAAGTCGTTCCTGCATTGGGTTATATTCTTGGTGATGAAGGAAGTGGTAGTTATTTTGGTAAACAATTGCTGAGTAACTTCTTGTACCATAAACTTCCAGCTCATGTTGAGGCGGATTTTATTCAAACATATAAGTTGGACAAAGATCAAATCGTCAATCAAGTGTACCGCGAGCCAAATGCAAATGTTTATATCGCATCCTTCATGCCTTTTATTGCGAAACATAAGTATGAACCTTTCTTTAGTGAAATGATGTACCAAGGATTTAAAAAATTCATAGAAGTGCACGTATGCTGTTACGATAATTATCAAAATACGGAAGTTCACTTCGTTGGGTCTCTTTCCAAAATATTTGAGTCAGAATTGAATAAAGCAGCAGGAGAATTGGGGGTAACGGTTACTTCAATTATCCAAAAACCTGTAACGGGACTTGTAAATTACCACCTAAACTATATTCTAAACAAGCAAACAGTAAAATCATGTTAAAATCAATACTTATTGCAGCGATTGCTTTGTTGGGTTTTTCGACAATTGCTCAAAAAAACACACCAGACTGGGCTTACAATGCAACGATTTATGAAATCAATGTCCGTCAGTTTTCCAAAGAAGGAACTTTTTCAGCGGTCTCCAAACAACTTCCACGCTTAAAATCTATGGGAGTAGATATTATTTGGTTAATGCCCATTCATCCAATTGGAGTTAAAAACAGAAAAGGATCGTTGGGGAGCTATTATGCGGTAAAGGATTATCAGCAAGTAAATGAGGAATTCGGAAACATGGATGATTTTAAATCCTTGGTAAAAGAAGCACATAAATTAAATATGCGTGTGATTATTGATTGGGTGGCAAATCACTCTTCACCGGATAACGAATGGATAGAACAAGGATTTTTAGACTGGTATACCCTTGATTCTACTGGGAATGTTCAGCCAACAATTGGAACAGATTGGTGGGATGTAGCAGATTTGAATTACGAAAATCCATCCATGAGAAAGGAAATGATTAGTTCCATGAAATACTGGTTGACAGAAGCCGATATTGATGGATTCCGCTGTGATGTTGCTGGCTGGGTTCCAATGGACTTTTGGATGGAAGCTCGCGCAGAATTACAAGCGGTGAAACCGGTTTTTATGTTGGCGGAAGCGGAGGAGGTTCCCTTGCACGATGCGTTTGAAATGACGTATGCTTGGAATTTTCACCACATCATGAACGATATTGCCAAAGGTAAAAAAGATGCCACGTCGATTACGGAATATGTGAAAACGAATAAATATCCTGGAAACGCTTACCGAATGAATTTCACATCAAATCACGATGAAAATTCATGGAATGGAACGGAAATGGAACGAATGGGT
>CAMAPI010000028.1 GCA_945860065.1 Chryseobacterium gleum
TTGCTCTCCTGGATCATTGAAGTTATTGTTATTATTGAAATCAATCCAAGCAGCAATTTCATCGTCTGTGTATGCTGAATTTGTTTGACCAGGTGTTCCTGGTATCACTGTCAAGCTGTAAGAACTACCTTTCGCTAAGGTAGTGGAGCTAATTGTATAGTCTGCATAACCACCTGTGGAACACGTTGAGGTGTTGTTGATGGTATTCAAGTTTACGTTGTTGATGAATTCATCACATGTAGCAGATGATCCAGTACACGGACCTGTTGACGCTGCAACGATGATGTAGTTGTTTTTAGTTTCGATGTCAGATCCTAGCGCGTTTGTTGCGGTTAAGGATATCGTGTATTGTCCGACTGTGTTAAACGTCACTTGTGGATTTTGACTCGTCGCACTTGTGCCAGCCGCATATGCCCAACCAGTCGCTGGAGTGATGCTCCACGCCCATGAAGTTGGAAGTCCAGTCGATAAATCTGTAAACTGAACCGTTATCGCTGGGACAATGTTCGTTGTGTTTGCCACGAAATTCGCCACAGGAGCTGTTGGAACAACTGCGGAACATGGATCATTCGAACCTGCAAACTGCAATACTCCTGAATTCGTTGGGTCCAACCAAGGTTTTAATTGACGATTCGTCGCTGTTCCGTTGTTTGTCCAGTGAAAGGCCATTTTCCCATATTGATCAGGTGCAGATGGTGAGGTACAATAGGACCCTCCACCTGTCAGTGTGCCAATTACATATCCTTGTGCACCATTGAACAACGGAGACCCGGAAGAACCGCCTTCAGTTACTCCATGTCCATTACTATTTGACGTCCAAGTTACTCTCCAATGTGAACCTGATGCGGAACCCCATTGTGTACTTATGGTATTTCCCGTGAAAGTTGAGATTTTCTTAATATCTCCAGATGGATGATGAATTCCAGCTCCACCTGTCGATGCTGCTGTATTTGCATTCCATCCGTTCCAGTATGCGTTGAATGCTGTTGATTTTAATTGTGTGATGATCGTTGCCTCATTCGTTGCGGTTCCCATTTTAACAAGTAAAAAGTCCGAACCTGAGTTTCCGCCTCCGTCACCTGCATCTGCAATGCGTAAACATCCGGTGATGAAATGACTGGCTAGGGAACCTGTTGTTGTTGGATTGACACATGTTGGCGCTTCGTAAGCGAAGTAGAATTTCCATTGGGTCATGTTTGCCGTCGTTGCATTCACACCACAGTGAAGAGCTGTTAAAAAGTAAGGTTTACAGTCTAAGGCAGTGTTATTTATTAATGTCCCAGTACAATAACCGGCTTGCGCCCCCTCGACAACGTATAAACGGGCTACACCGCGTTTTTCATCTTGCCAAGGATCTCCAACAGGCGTACAGTTCACGTTTACTTCACACGGATCAGACTCATTGATTTTTTGAGCGCTTGGATTTCCCGTTGAACGGTAATTATACATGATACGGTCCATGTCAATCTCGGATGGAGTCGTGTATTTTGGTTCCGTCAAAGTCAAAACCAATTTATCTCCGAAACACAAGGCTGCGTTCTGACGAAAATGCTCTTGTACGTCAGCAGCGGTCATGATTGGATGAACATCTTGTCCTTTCATGTTCTGAATGCGCAAGGTTGTTGCGCCATAGATTTTAAACGTTTCAAACAAGAAACTAATCGCTTCTGCACCAGGAGCATTGACAATTAATTGCCATCGACGCTCACCATTCGATAAAGTAGACCAGATGCCACTGTTAGCGGTATTGACATTTGTAAATCGTGCCACGGCGATGCGGTAAAGTAAGCCTTGACGATCTCTTAATGCATCTTCTTCAGCTAATTGCGCTCGGTCAGGAGCCTCTACTGATCGAACCGGAATATTTTTGGAGAATTCAAATTTGTTGATTGCTGACATGTTGGATTGTCCGAATACATTGGAACTCATCAACAACACCAATATCAACATGGAGTGTACTAATTTTTTCATGGTTTCATAGTTTGTTGTAATTTCACCTCAAAAATAGAATAATTTCTTAATTTTCAAGGTTATGATGCGTGTTTGTTTGGTAGAAGATGAACAAAGTTTGATCGAACTCATTTCGTTAAATCTCGAAATGGAGGGCTATCATGTTCAATGTTATTCGGACGGACAAACAGCACTTGATTTATTAGCGAAACCGTTTCATTTTGATTTAATTATTCTCGATGTCATGTTACCTAACGTAAATGGATTTGACATTTGTAAGGAAATCCGAAAACACGACGCTACGCCCATTTTATTTTTGTCTGCGAAGGGTACAACAGCTGACCGTATTGCTGGACTTAAACTTGGAGCCAATGATTATATAACAAAACCATTTGACCTCGAAGAATTCTTATTGAAGGTACAGATTCTCACCCAAGGACTCGTAAGTGCGGAAGTACAGAGTTACATGAAGGTCGGTGGATTCCGCGTTGATTTCACCTCTTATACCGTACAAGGTGCTGATGGAGTAGAGGTCCATCAGTTTTCTAAGCGAGAAATTGAATTGTTGGAATTGTTTCACGAGAAGGAAGGAAAGGTAATTTCCCGCAACGAAATATTAGACCGGGTTTGGGGAACAGATCAATTTCCAACTTCGCGCACAATCGACAATTACATTTTGGTGTTCCGGAAATTATTTGAGCCGGATCCTAAAAATCCAAAGCACTTCTTTTCCATTCGAGGAGTTGGCTATAAGTTTCTTTCTTAGTGTTCAACCGCACCAAGCTCTTCTGGTTTGTGTTTATGCTTAAATAACACAGCAAATAACACCGCCACAACTAAGCAATATCCCGCAAAGCTTATCCAGGTATAATGCCAGTTGGTGGAACCATCACTATTTGTGAAGTATTGATCGATGATCCAACTGCTGACAATTGTTCCGAAATAAGCACCGAATCCGTTGGTCATCATGATGAATAATCCTTGTGCGCTTGAACGCATGCTGGAGTCCGTAGTCGTTTCGATATACATCGATCCAGAGATCAAGAAGAAATCGAAGGCCATTCCGTAAACGATACACGATAACACGATGAACACACTTCCCATTGGCACCATACCGAATGCAAAGAATCCGTAACGCAGTACCCATGCGAACAAAGCAAAAAGCATCACGTTTTTCATTCCGAAGCGCTTCAAGAAAAAAGGAATCGTAAGGATAAAAACGGTTTCCGATACTTGAGAAATGGAATAGATCATGGTGGAATATTTCTCTACCACGGATCCTTTTTCAAAGCCACTCAAGAAGGCATCACCGTACATATTGGACAATTGCAATGCTGCTCCAAGTAACATCGAAAACAAGAAGAAAAGGGCCATTTGGTAGTTCCCAAACAAGCGAAAAGCATCCAGTCCAAGTTGGGAAATAAGCGATTTTTTCTCGCTATTTTTTCCCTGCGGCGCACAAGCCGGAAGTGTAAAGGCATAAAGTCCAAGTAAAATTGCGATCGTTCCTGCAATAACAAATTGCATGGAATTGTCTTTGCTGCCGGATAAATTCGTGATCCACATCGCAGCAATGAAGCCAATTGTTCCCCAGACACGAATGGAAGGAAAATCCTTTACCACATTACCATTGAACATATTAAGAATGCGGAAGGAAACGGAATTTGAGAGTGAAATGGTTGGCATATAGCAAATCATTCCAGCAAAAATCACCCAATACAACACGTCGTATTCGGGCATGTGAGCGAAGAAGGGAACGTTTTCTTGAACGAAACTTAGGTTTGGAATGAGTAACAATATGCTACCGTAACAAATGTGCAACAATCCGTACAGACGTTCAGCGCGCATCCATTTATCTGCAATGATCCCGATTATCGAAGGCATTAAAATCGAAGACAATGCCAAGGTGGAGAAAATCGCTCCGAATTGTCCAAAAGTCCACCCTTTGCCTACCGTACAATAAGTTCCAATAGTGGTCAACCAAGCTCCCCACACAAAGAACTGTAAAAAGCTCATGGCAGTTAACTTGTATTTTATGCTGGAAAGTGAGGTGTTAATTACGTCGTTTGATTTCATCACGTATTTTCGAGGCTTGTTCATAATCTTCATTTTCAATCGCCTCGGATAGTTTATTAGAAAGTTCTTCAAAATCAACATCCTTCCATTCATTCCCTGTTGCGGAAAAAACTGGATCGTCTTCATCTTCATCTTCCTCGTCAAAGTCAAATGAATCATTCGTATCAGTTTCTGCGCCGCCAACTTCATCCAAAATTTTTCCTAGGGTGAAAATCGGGGCATTGAAACGCACGCCTATCGCAATCGCATCAGACGTTCGACTATCGATTTCGGTTTGTTGTCCGTCTCGCTCGCATATTAACTTTGAATGAAAGACTCCTTCATGAAATTTATAGATAATTATTTCCTTTACAGCTACACCAAAGGATTTGCAAAAAGATTTAAATAAATCATGGGTTAAGGGTCTTGAGGGAACCATTTTCTCTAATTCCACTGCAATCGCCTGCGCTTCAAATCCACCAATAACAATGGGTAATTTGCGTTTTCCACCGACCTCAAGCAGGGTCAGGACGTATGAGCCAGACTGTGTTTGGCTATAAGCAATTCCTGTGATTTCCAACTTGATTTTCTGCATAAGCGTTGTGTTTAACGAAGATACGAATTAATGTTGAGTTGCTTTAAAACGCTTAACGGCTTCCACTAATCTTGGAATTACCTCAAAAGCATCACCAACGACGCCATAATCTGCCGCTTTGAAGAACGGAGCTTCCTTGTCTGTATTGACAACAACAATCACCTTGGATCCGTTTACACCCGCTAAATGCTGAATTGCTCCAGAGATTCCAACGGCAATATATAAGTTTGGACGAATTGCCACTCCTGTTTGTCCGACGTGTTCGTGATGAGGTCTCCATCCGATGTCAGCTACTGGACGCGAACATGCTGTCGCTGCGCCAAGTGCTGTCGCTAATTCTTCGATCATTCCCCAGTTCTCTGGACCTTTCAATCCACGTCCTGCGGAAACCACTAATTCTGCTTCCGGTAATGGAATGCTTCCTTCTGGTTTTTTCGTTTCTAGTACCTTAATTGCAGATGTTCCTGCTAATCCACTCGTTTCTTCTACCGAACAAGTACTTCCAGTTTTTTCAGGTTGGATGCTATTTGGCAATAAAGATATGATGCGTTTTTCGCTTGCTACTTTCACGTAACCTACTGCTTTTCCGGAGAATACGTTTACTTTAATCGTTCCATCTGCTTCTGGAATGGCAATTGCTCCTGCTACTAATCCTGCTTTCATGCGAACCGAAAGTCTTGGGGCTACAGCTTTTCCATAAATATCATGAGAGAAGATAACATTAGAAGCGGAAACTTGATCTGCGACAGCCGCTACTAAACGAGATAGTTGTTGTGGATCTTCTCCGTCCACGGAACGATCAACCATCACTTTTGCTGCTCCGTATTCTCCTAATTGAGCCAAGAGCTCATTGGAAGCGGATCCATTTGTGATGACAGTCACATCACCGCCTAATTTTTTACCGTAAGTAACTGTTTCCAAAGCTGCTTTAGAAAGTCCAGTTGTTGAATTGATATATACGAGTACCATGATCTTTTCTTAAATTACTTTTGCTTCGTTGTGTAATAGCTCGACAAGCTCATCCATGTTGGAAGGGTCGATCATCTTCACAGATGATTTCGCATTTGGAATGCTGTAGGAAACATAACTGCTTAAATCTTCTATCGCCTCTGCTGGAATAACCGTTAAGGGCTTCGTTCTTGCCGCCATGATTCCACGCATGTTGGGAATGCGCTGTTCTGCCATTCCTTTTGCACAGGAAATAACTGCGGGAGTGGTAACTTCTACTACTTGAACACCTCCAACGATTTCGCGTTCTAATCTCAAGTTTGTACCGTTCGCATCTAATTTTGTCGCCAAGGAAACAAATGGCAGATCCATTGCTTCCGCAATCATTCCACCTACTTGAGAACCATTGTAATTGATGGTTTCTTTACCTGTCAAAACGATGTCGAATCCTTTTGCTTTCGCATAATTTGCAATTTGCATCGCAACATAATACGCGTCTTTTGGATCTGCATCGATACGTACTGCTTCGTCCGCACCAATTGCTAAGGCTTTACGGATAATGGATTCATCTGTTGTCGTTCCAACTGTAATGATCGTTACGTTTCCACCGATAGATTCCTTTAACTCAAGCGCTCGAACAAGTGAATACCACTCGTCGTACGGATTAACAATATATTGAACTCCATTTTCATCGAACTGCGTACTGTTGTTTGTAAACGCAATCTTAGAAGTGGTATCTGGAGCTTTACTGATGCAAACCAAAATATTCATGTTCTAATCTTTTAAAAGTGATGCAAATTTAAGTAAATAAATCTACCAAAATCGGAGATTTTTCTTCTTGAAATAAATTTAATAATTCAATGCGAGTGCGAACAATACAGCAGAGAAAAAAGTCAACAATGCCACTTTCTTCAATTCCGGGTCTAGGCTTGCTGGCACAGCGGTTAAAAAAACTTTCTTCAAGTGAATGAAGAGCAATACACTTGGAATCAAGGATAGAAAAAGAATAAAATTGTCCGTTGTAATGGCCAATAAATAAACGGTGGACCACCACGTTAATGCGCCACCAATGATTAAGCACGCATGGTAGATCTTTCCTTTTTTAAAGCCTAATTGAACAATCAAGGTATTTTTTTTTGATTTTCGGTCATTCTCAATATCGCGCAAGTTGTTCAAGTTTAACACAGCGGTACTCCAAAGACCGATGGTGACGGATGGAAAAAGAACCAACCATTCAAAGCCTAATCCATACAACTGAAAAACACCCATGACACTTACTAATCCAAAGAAGATAAAGACCATGAGGTCACCTAGTCCACGGTAACCGTAAGCATTTTTTCCAACGGTGTAGGTGATGGCTGCAAGGACACATAATCCCGCTAGGACCAAATAAATAAACAAGGCTTGTGAACTTAAATTTTCCGCGCTGATGTAAATTAAGGTGATGGCGGATAGTATCGAAATCAAGGCAGTGATGAAAATTCCACGTTTCATTTCTTTTTGGGAAATTAGTCCCGCTTGAATGGTTCGTTTTGGTCCAACGCGGTTTTCATTATCCGTTCCTTTTTGACTATCGCCCAAGTCATTGGCGAAATTGGAAATGACTTGAAATCCAATCGTAGTGAGCATGGCAAGTGCAAAAATGCGTCCATCCCATTCCCCCAAAACAGCAGCCAGTCCTGAGCCGACAATGATTCCAGAAACGGAAAGCGGCAATGTTCTCAACCGTGCAGCGTTCAACCAAGCTTTTATTTTCATGCGTTTTTACGTTTATAAATGGGAACAGTAGAACAGGGTTCGCCGTACATCATGGATTGAACGACACCTTGTAAATGTGTCAATAAAGTGACCATTGCAAACTCCGGAGCAGGAATGTCGCTGCATCCTTTCACAATGACTTTTCCATCTTGGTATGCCTTCAGATCAATCGATGTAATCGCATCTAAAATCAAGGCTTTCTCCAAGTCCAATTGAGTTCCAACCACTACTTTTTTTGTGATGGGTTGTAGTGCCGAAGCGACTAACATGTACGCCCACGTAGGCACAATCGCATCCACGGAACAATGAATAAAAACGGCTTTGTTCTCATAAGATAGCCAGTCGTTTTCTTTGATCCACGCGCGGAAATCTTTTTCTTTTAATACAAGTCCTTGCCAAAGTTGCGACGCTAAGTCGATGCCAACAATGGAAACGCGCGGTTTATAATCCGCTAGGTCCAGTTGAATAAGACCGCTGCCTTTTACCTTATTTTTGATTTCGTCCATGAGGCAAAGATACGTCAAGTTGGAAAAAGGATGTCGAATTTTTTCAAGACAGTCTGTCAGTATTTTTTCCTAGGCATATCTTTTGACAATCCAGCAACATGCACAGTCAAGCACCTTTCGAATCTCATTTGAGAAATGCTGTCCCACCAGCCTTGGTGGTGCTTGTGTTCATGTGGTTATTCTATTGGGCAGATTTTCTCTTTATCTACGATTTTCATCAATTGGGCGTCGTGCCAAAACGCTTATCTGGACTCAAAGGAATCTTTTTCATGCCTTGGATTCACGCGCATTCGGATGCGAAGCACATCCTCAATAATTCAGTCCCAGCATTTTTGTTGATTACGCTGCTGTTCTACTCTTATAAGGAAATCGCGTTAAAAATTTTCTTATTCAGTTGGATATTCACCGGAATTTTTCTCTGGGTGTTTGGACCAAACAATGGTGCGCATCATATTGGAATGAGTGGGGTGATTTACAGTCTTGCGTCCTTCTTGTTTATTTCGGGCGTCTTGCGAAAATACTTGCCGCTTCAAGCACTTTCCTTGTTTATCGTCTTTTTATATGGCTCAATGATTTGGGGGATTTTCCCAACGAAGGAACGCATTTCGTGGGAGGGACACCTCAGTGGAATGATTGTCGGAGTGTCCTTGGCGTTTTATTACCGCAAATTAGGACCCCAGCGTCCAAAGTATCAATATGAAATTGAAAAGGAGCTAGGAATTGAACCACCAGATTTGGAAGGAATGTACCTGGAAAAACTACGTTTGCAGGAGGAAGAGGCGCGTCTCAGGGAAGAAGCTTTGCGCAATGTGAGCAGCGAGATTCATGTGCATTATGTCTACACGAAAAATCCACCGGAGCAGGACAAAAAACCAGACTAGACGCCTTGTTTTTTTCGAGAAAGTAGACGAAAAATGGTCCAGCCGATTGCTACACCTAAAGAATTTGCTAAGGCATCGTACAAAGACTGTTCGCGTCCTGGAACTAATCCTTGCATCCATTCCATGAATAAGCCGTAGCAAATGAACACGAGCAACAAACGCAGCACTTTCGTTCCGTTGTAGGCGGACAATCCACAAAACGCGAAGGTCGCATAGGCGAAAAAATGATTGATTTTATCGTTACTCTGAATTTCTACGTCCGATTTAGGCGGCAGCAAACTCAGTATGGTGATGCCAATGAAGACAAAAACCGTCGCGTAAAGCCAACGTTTATTCCAATTCATAGCCGAATTTTTGTCCTTTGTCGATTGCTGGAACTCCTTCCCTCAACCAAAGTGGTGCTGGTTTTCCTTGTAAGTAGTGATCGAAGAATTGACGCATGCGGATGCTTAAATCCATTTTATACGGAAGCTTCGTTAAGTTGTGGTCGTCATCGTTGTAGTTCAACATCCAACATGCTTTTCCGAGTCGACGCATGCCGTTGTACAGTTCGAGTCCTTGGTACCATGGAACTGCTCCGTCGCGGTCATTGGCCATGATTAACAATGGCGTAGTGACATTCGGCAAGTGAAACAAGGGTGAATTTTCGATGTACAAGGCTTGTGCCTCCCAAATGGTTTTTCCGATGCGGCTTTGCGTGGACTCGTATTGGAATTGTCGGTTTAATCCGGATCCCCAACGGATTCCGCCATACGCAGAAATCATATTTCCAACAGGAGCTCCAGCCATGGCAGCTGCATATCTTTTGGTCATGGTTACGAGTTGAGCGGTTTGATATCCTCCCCAACTTTGTCCTTGCAAGCCCATGCGCATGGAATCGATTGGAAACTGTTTCAGGAGCTGATCTGTTGCGCTCATGATGCAATTATATGCCGATTTGGCAGGATGTCCAATTTCATAGCGGATGTCTGGAATGAACACAAAATATCCCGCGGAAGCGTATTCGGTCGGATTAATCGTACTCGCTGAGGGACGCGGTCCCTGATAGTTGTGCAGGTTATCCGAGTTCAATTCGTAGTAGTAAAGAATGAGTGGATACTTTTTCGTCGCATCGTAATCAGCAGGTTTGTAGAGGATTCCTTCGAGGTTTTGTCCGTCGTACGCTTTCCATTTAACGATTTCACTCGTCGCCCAATTGTAGTTCGCTTGTTGTGGATTCGTCACTGACAAGACTCCTTCAGGCTGATATTGATCGTTCCACAATTCCAATTCTGGGTAATGAGAAACCGTCATCCAGCGGAAAAAATAGTGGTTTTTATTGGGTGAACGTTCGATTAAGGAAATGCGCGCTGGAATTTGAATGATTTGACGCAAACCGTTCGCTTGACTCGCATCGAAGTGATGAAGTCCTTCTTTTTTAGTGGATAGTTCAAAGCTCGTCGCGTAGCAATCACTTAGATCAATGTACACACTGTCCGACTCCCATTTCACCAAGTCCATGCGGACCTTGTTTTTCGTTGCCCATTCATTTGTCAGGGACTGTAAATTCTGTGTGCTGATTTGATAATCCCACAGGTCGAAGCGGGACTTGAAATACACGTGGTCTTCGCTGCGATCGAAGCCAATCCATCCTTCTGGACCAGCTTCCATTGGCTGACCGTTGAGGTCTTCATTCCAAGTGATGTCCTTGCGATTCGCGTTCATGTACGAAAGCGATTTCGCGGCGATATCTAACAAAACATGTTGACTTTTCGCTGGATTGAAATACGTGAAGTAGCTTCCTTTTGGAGAAAGGATTCCGGGATACGCGAGTCCTTTTGCGATTAATTCAGTCGTTCCATCGATTAATGAAATGCGGTACACGTCTTCCAATCCTGGGGATTTCCACTGTTGTTGAATGGCGTATGCTTCGTTGCTCGTCCCAAGGACATATTCTCCCAATTCCTGATCAGACACACGCACTCTTAAGGTATCGTTGCTGAGTGGAATGATTTTCTCATTATCAAAGCGAAAAACGCACAAATCGCTGCGTTTTTTCACTTGGCTTAGTTGCACTAATTGCTGTGCTTGAAGTTCCTGATCTTGGTAATGCCAGATGTCCACACGCACTTTCTCTGATTCAAGAAGCGTGTCTTTTACCTCTGCTTTCACGTGGTCTGCCACACCGAAAAACAAAAATCGATTGTCCTGTGTGAAAATAGGCGTGCGGTTTTCCGATATTCCTTTCAAAGTATCGAAATCGGGAGTCAATGTGTCGCCGAAAACCCACGTTTTATTGGAAACGAGGTCATAGACATTCAATTCGAACTGTTTCACTTTGTTCGTGTCTTGACTTGCAAAAAACGCCAAACGTGTTCCGTCTTCGTTCCACACAGGCGCTTCACACGCGGTATTTCGGTCAAATTCTTTGATGAGTGTTTGCGTGGATACTTCATAAATCCGCACTTGAGAAGAATCGTTCTTCAGTTTTTGCTGGGTGACAATTGCCACGTATTTTCCATTTTTTGGCAAGGAGTACTTCGTGACATTCGTTTGTTTCCACGTGTTGCTTGTTGTCCAAAGCGTTAGTTGATGTCCATCGCTTTTCGGTTTTTCCACTGGTTTTTCTTCCTTCTGGAATCCATGTTTTTGCAGCCAATTCTTTTTGACTTCTAGCGTCGGTTTTGGACTCACTTCCGATAAATAAGCGAGTACAGAGGCATCCTCTGTGACTTGGAAGGACTTCAATTTGGGGATTTTGATGAGCGAATCGCTTGCAGTCAAATAGATATACAGGCTATCTTTTGGCCATTTTTTCTTGTCGACTTTGTCCAATTCACAGTTGCGCAGGGTGTCAAATCCCGGAACAACTTTCCACGCGATGAATTGTCCGTTGGGATCGAGTTGTGCATCCTTCGCTCGTTTCAGGGAATCGTGTTTACCTGTTGCGCTTTGATACCAGTGCAAATACCCATCGCCAGCAAGTGGATTGATTTCGTAGGTCAGCCATTCGTCATTTTGACTAAACTGTTGTTTTTCCAAGCGTTTCCATTCTGGATAAGCTTTGTGGTCGATGATTTTATTTTGTCCCCAACTGATGGAAACACCCATTAAAATAAAGCAAAAAAGAAGATTTTTCATTTTTTGGAAGTTGATTTAGACGTCAAGTAAACACCGGTAAAGATAACGAACATATAGAGAATCTTTTCGGCATTGATCGTGTGACGGTAATCATCCGACCAACCAATGTAAGCGAAGAGAAAAGTAAACAGCAAGACCATCACTGGCTGCGTATAAATGTAGGCGCTGGAAATCGTCGCGCTGAGGTATTTGAGTCCAAAAATAGTCAAGAGATACGTGAGGAAAGTCACGCCGATAATGACGTAGGTAATTTTCAACCAAATGACGCTAGAAATCCGTCCGAAATCGGTCTGTGACAATTCCTGCAGGGTAGGAGGAAAGAGGAGCACGAAAAGCAATCCAAAGGTAAAGACCCAGGTGATGACTTGAATAGGACTGTATTTTTTCATTAATGGTTTCGCCAGCACCAGGTAGATTGCATAACTCAGCGCGTTTATGAACAAGAACAAGTCGCCTAAGCGCGAATCCCCTATTCCGGTTGATGCTTTCAAGGTGAGCAGCACGGCTCCCGTTGCTCCTAATGTTATTCCCGTCAATTTGAACGCGGTGAGTCGTTCTTTCAAAAGAAAAAATGAAATAATCACAACAATAATCGGATTCAAGGCCATGATGATTCCCGAGTTAAAGGCCGAGGAAAGGTTCAATCCGTGAAAAAAAAACAATTGATTGATCGTTACACCGAAAAGCCCGCAAATTGCCATCAGCAGGAAGTCTTTTCCTTCGATTTTTGTGCGCTTGCTCATGCTTAATACGAGCCAAAAAAGCAGCGTTGCTCCAGCCGCTCGAAATAATATGAAGACCGTTGGACTCAGAAAATCCGGCATGACTCCCTTCGCCAATACGTGGCTTGCCCCATAGAGGACATTGACCAACAGCAATGCGATATGTGCTTGCGTACTTTTCTCTTTCATTTGGCAAAGAAATTCCACCGTGTTTTCAGCACCGTCGAGCGGTAATTATCCAATTTTTCTGTAATATTTTGCAAGGCGAATTTCGCAAATAATTTCGCCGTTCCTTTTCCTTGTTTGTAGTCCATTTCATCGGCGAAGATCGGAATCAATGCCAAAAATCCAATGGATTTATCCCCCACTTGAATCGGCGCTAATTCCTCCGTTAATTCAATGGGATCCGACAACATAAAATGATTTTGTCTCATGTTCGGAGAAATCTGCTCCATCTCCTTTCCCGTCGGCAGCGTATGCCCGTGTCCGAGCCATGTTTCGTTCGTAATCACGTAATTCTTGAGTTTCGTCAACCAGCCGAAGACCCAATTCATGTTGACATCCGCTTCATCCGCTAAATCCCAATAACTGGGAATCAATACGTACAATTCTTTCCATTCTTCTCCCGCGTGTTTCTCATGGACCTTCATTTCAAAATCGGACAATCCGGTGGTCATAAGAATTCTTAGTTCCTTCGATCCCGGTATGGTTATCAAGCAATAGGTTTCGTTGTTCCGTTGGATTGTTTGAAGTTGAGGAGATCCGAAGCGCTGGGATAGGGAGTGTAGGAGTGTGGGCATATGCAAATATAAGGAATACAATGTGCTAATGTGCTAATGTGCCAATGTGCTAATGATTTGTTTGCTCCGCCGCGGCGGAGCAAGGCGTTTTAATGTTTTTTGTAGAAATAGGACTCGGGAAACAATGTGCCAATGTGCTAATGATTTGTTTCGCCAAGGCGGAATAGTTGAAATGTTTACAGCAGAATAGAAAACCACATCTGATTACAATAAACCGATTACAAAACAAATCTTCGCTTGCGAAGAGCCAACAGCTACCCATTAGCACATTGGCACATTGGCAGATTAGCACATTAAATAGATGTCCCTGTATTAGCCGAGATAAATCCCGAATGATCGAAAGGAAACGAAAGCTGAACGTAGCCGCAGGTTTTGAGGTGGATGTCGGAACCGGTGAGGTAGGTGGCAAGATCGGAGAGTCCTTCGTTGTGGCCGATGAGTAGGGATGTTTGTGGGGAGTTTTTGGAGCTGAGGAAAGTCAGTAATTCGGATGCGGATGCGAGGTACAGTTCGTCGTGAAAGGAAATGGTTGCGTTGGGGAAAAGATCTGCGATTTCGTTGAAGGTTTGACGCGTGCGCTTTGCAGAGGAACAGTAGATGTGGTCGATGGAAAGTGTTTTTTGTTGAGTATTCTGTCCCACAAATGCACGAAATTCGCTGAGTTGTTCGTAGCCGCGTGGCAGCAATTCACGGTCGAAGTCGCGTCCGCTTGGACTCAGTTGGTTCGTTTTGGCGTGACGCAGGAAATGAAGGATCACAATAGGTTATTTTTCAAGGTCAAAGCCTCAACTTGTTTGTAAATGGACATGCTCAGACTTTGTTCGATCATCATCAAATGTTCCATGCGGTGACAATCGGTGCCCAGAAAATCAACTTGCTTGTTTTTAATCAATTGCTCGGCCATTTTCTTTACTCCCGGACCGTAATGTCCTGTGAGGGAATTTAAGTTGACTTGAATGAGGATGTTTCGCTCGCGCAATTCATCGACTTTTTTGAAATCCCCGAAGTAATAGGGATAGCGCTCGTAGTGGGCAATCACTGGAACGTAGCCCGCCACTTGTAAATTGAATAAAGCTTGCGCTTCGTATTGCGATGGACTCAAGAATCCGAATTCCATCAGGACATAGTTTGAACCGAAGCTGAGGATTTCGTTGCGCTCAATGATCGGAAGAAAGGTCTCATCACAGTAATATTCTGCTGCTGCTTCGATTTCGATCTTCATTCCCAAGCGTTTGATTTCCGCGCGCACGTCTGCCAATCCACCAAGGATGGTTTGCGGCGTATTGGGATGCACATCGTTCAAAATATGTGGCGTCGTGATCACTTTGCGAAAGCCCAATTGCTCGAACTTCGCCAACATCGCAATGGTATGATCCATCGAGGGAGAACCGTCGTCAATTCCCGGAATCAAATGGCTATGCATGTCCACTTCCAATTGACCTAAATCGTATTTGGAGTTGGATGTAGAACCGAATAGTTTTGATAGAAAGTTCATGTTTTAGTTGTTTAGTGCCTAGTGCTCAGTGAACAGTGCCTAGTGTCGGACCCCGCTCTCCGCTCTGTTTCTCACTCTGTTTCTCACTCTGTTTATCGTTTATCATACATTGAATCATAGTACTCCTTATACGCGCCACTCGTGACTTTCTCTACCCATTCTTGGTTTTCTAAATACCAGTCAACGGTTTTGGACAGTCCCTCTTCGAAGGTGATGGATGGTGTCCAACCGAGTTCTTCTTCGAGTTTCGATGCATCGATAGCGTAACGTTTGTCGTGTCCAGCGCGGTCGGTAACGTAGGTGATCAATTCTTCGGATTCACCTGTTGCACGTCCGAGTTTTTGGTCCATGAGTTGGCACAGAAAACGCACCAATTCGATGTTCGTCCATTCGTTGAGTCCACCAACGTTGTACGATTCGCCGATTCTTCCCGTGTGGAAAATGGCATCAATCGCACTGGCGTGGTCTTCTACCCACAACCAATCACGGATGTTGTCCCCTTTCCCGTAAACAGGCAATGGTTTTTTGTGCTGAATGTTGTGAATCATCAAGGGAATCAACTTTTCTGGAAAGTGGTGACTTCCGTAGTTGTTGGAACAATTGGACATTTTAATCGGGAGTCCATAGGTGTGGTAAAAAGCCATGACGAAGTGATCCGAAGATGCTTTCGACGCTGAATATGGACTTCTGGGATCGTAGGACGTATGTTCTGTGAACAATCCTTCGTCACCTAAACTTCCGTACACTTCATCCGTGGAAACGTGATGAAAAACGTGTCCTTCTGTTCCTTTCCACGTGTCTTTCGCTGCTTGAAGTAGGTTCACCGTTCCAACAACGTTCGTTATGACGAAGTCCATTGGACCTTCAATGGAGCGATCCACGTGTGATTCTGCTGCCAAGTGAATGACATCCGTCACCTCGTATTTTTGGAAAATGGCACGAACCGCTTCCGCATCCACGATATCCGCGCGTTCAAAACGGTAATTGGGATGATCTGCCACATCTTTCAGGTTCTCCAAATTCCCCGCATAGGTCAATTTATCCACGTTCACGATGAGGTAATTTGGATAATTGTTCAAAAAACGTCGAACAACGTGTGACCCTATGAATCCGGCACCGCCGGTGATGATGATGGTTTTTTTCATTTTACTTAGTTGTTTAGTGACTAGTGACTAGTGACTAGTGTTTTTGAGTGCCTAGTGCTCAGTGCTCAGTGTCGGACTCCGCTCTCTGCTCTCGCTCTCGCTCTGTTTCTCGCTCTGTTTACAAGGACCAATACGTTAAATCGTTTATTTTTCCGCGGTAAATTCCTTTTACGTCCACGAAAACACCTTTGCCGTCTTTCATCATTCCTTTGAAATAATTTTCGTCGAATTGACAATATTCGCGGTGATTGACTGCTAGGATTATCGCATCGTAATCTTTGCGGATGTCTGTTGCTAATGCTATGCCGTATTCGTGTTCCATTTCAGAGGAATCAGCGTTTGGATCAATTACATCGACGTTGATTTGGAAGGACTTTAATTCGTTCACGACATCAATTACTTTGGAATTACGGATGTCACTTACGTTTTCTTTGAAGGTCGCACCCATCACCAAGACATGTGCTTCTTGGATCATTTTTCCTTGAGCGATGATTTTCTTCGCGGTTTGTTTACCGATGTAGAAGCCCATGGAATCATTCACGTAGCGACCAGAATTGATCACCTTGGAATGGTATCCCAATTGCATGGCTTTGTGCACCAAATAATACGGATCAACGCCAATGCAATGTCCTCCGACAAGGCCTGGGTAGAATTTCAAAAAATTCCATTTCGTTCCTGCGGCTTCTAGAACATCATAGGTGTTAATGCCCATTTTGTTGAAGATGATCGATAATTCGTTCACCAAAGAGATGTTCACGTCGCGCTGTGTGTTTTCTACGATTTTCGCTGCTTCCGCTACTTTGATACTTGTCGCACGGTGGACTCCCGCCGCAACGACTATTTCGTAAGTCTTTGCAATCTCATCCAAGGACTCTTTGTCGCAACCAGATACGATTTTAATGACATTTTGCAAGGTGTGTTCTTTGTCCCCCGGATTGATGCGTTCCGGTGAATATCCCACTTTGAAGTCCTCCGGGAATTTGAGTCCAGATTCTTCTTCCAAAATCGGAATGCAATCTTCTTCGGTACATCCAGGATAAACCGTGGATTCAAATACCACGTAATCGCCTTTTTTCAATACTTTTCCCACCGTGCGACTTGCGCCCAACAATGGTTTTAAGTCCGGAAGGTTGGTTTCGTCGATCGGAGTGGGAACGGCTACAATGAAGAAGTTGACATCCGCTAATTCGTTGATATCTGTCGTAAACGTAATGTCACGGTTCTCGAAATCAGTAGCTTCCAATTCACGACTTGGATCCTCTCCGCGACGCATCATGTCCACGCGCGCTTGATTGATGTCAAATCCTACGACTTTCACGCGTTTCGCGAATTCCAAAGCAATCGGCAATCCGACGTAGCCCAATCCGACGAGTGCGAGTTTTGCTTCTTTTTTTATTAGGTTTTCGTAGATCATACTTTTTATTTTAGTTATCAGTGCTTAGTGACTAGTGCTCGGTACTCAGTGCTCAGTGACTAGTGCCTAGTGCCTAGTGTGGTGCTTCGGAACTTTACAACCTTCCACCTCAAGCGTCAGCGCACAAACCATTGGCACATTAGCAGATTGGCACATTAGCAGATTAGCACATTGTTATCTCGTTCTTTGTAAATTCGTTCAATAATCTCCACGACTTTCATTCCTTCGAGGGCGTTTGTTGTGGGGGAGGTGCGTCCTTTTAAGGAATCGATGACATTCGTGATCATGTAGTTGTGATTCGCGGCGGATCCTTTGTATGGACCGTAATCGTTTCCTGGGTTTGTTGGCGCGAGCTCCGGCATTTCGTAATTGGTGATGTTGCACACCTCAACTTCGTTCATGTATTGTCCACCGATTTTCACGGAACCATTTTTTCCGATGATCGTCATGGAGGATTCTAAATTCTGATTGGCAACGGATGTCGAATAGTTCAAGGAACCCATTCCACCGTTGAGGAAGTCAAAACTCACGAAGCCTGAATCTTCGAAGTCTGTGTAGTCTTTGTGGTTGAAATCAGCGAATTTCCCTTGGATGTTGTCGATGTCGCCAAACAACCAGTACATGATGTCGATGAAGTGACTGAACTGTGTGAAGAGTGTTCCACCATCTAAATCTGAGGTTCCTTTCCATCCACCGGCTTTGTAATAACGCTCATCGCGGTTCCAATAACAGTTCAACTGAACCATGTAGATGTCACCCAAGACTTTGCGGTCGATGAGGTCCTTGATCCACACGGATGGCGGAGAATAACGGTTTTGCATGACGCAAAATACTTGCTTCGAAACCTGTAGCGATTTGTAAATAATGCGCTCACAACTTTCCTTGGACAAGCCCATCGGTTTTTCACAAACGACGTGTTTTTTGTGCTCCAAAGCCAATAAGGCTTGGTCGGCATGCAGACCGTTTGGCGTACATACGTTCACGACGTCGAATTCCAATCCGCTAGCGAATAGTTCGTCCATCGTGGTGAAAAAAGGCACGTCGAAATCTTGTGCTTGACATTCCTCTTTTCCGCGGACGTCTACCATCGCAACCAATTCTCCTTCAGCATCACGACGGATCATCTCCGCATGACGTTTTCCAATGTGACCGGCGCCGATGACGGCAAATTTGATTTTGTTGTTCATAGTTTATTGTTGTTGGTGAACGGTGTTTAGTGAACGAGTGCTCAGTGCCTAGTGCCTAGTGCTCAGTGCCTAGTCCGCCGCGGCGGATCAGTGCCGAACTCCTCTCTTAGCTCTTTGCTCCCTGCTCTGTTTCTCGCTCTCTCAATTTCCGTTTACCTATATTATTCTCATTTTTTTATCCTACAATTTCATTTTCTTCTCATAAACCCCCACAAGTCACTAGTCACAAGTCACAAGTCACTAGTTACTAGTCACTCGTTCAACCGTGTTCTCGTTCAAGGTATATTTATCTCCACTCTCCGGACATTCTGCCACATCATTTTCATCAAAATTCAAACGGTGACCGTATTCGGACATCCAGCCGATTTGACGTGCGGGATTTCCAACAACCAACGCATAATCGGGAACGTGTTTCGTGACTACTGCCCCTGCGCCGATGAAGGCGTAGCGTCCGATGTCGTGACCGCAAACGATGGTGGCATTGGCACCGATGCTGGCGCCTTTTTTGACAATCGTTTTCAAATAACTATCGCGGCGAATGATGGCGCTACGTGGATTCATGACGTTCGTGAAAACCATCGATGGACCCAAGAACACATCGTCCTCGCAGATGACTCCCGTGTAGATGGACACATTGTTTTGTACTTTGACGTTGTTTCCCAAAATGACCTCCGGAGAGATCACCACGTTTTGTCCGATGTTGCAGGAATTTCCGATAATGCAGTTGGGCATGATATGCGAAAAATGCCAGACCTTGGTACCTTCACCAATCTGACATCCTTCATCAATTACCGCTGTTTCGTGTGCGAAATATTTCATTTACTTCGTAATGTATTTATCAAAATTATGATGCTCTGTTTCCATCAGCTCCTCTTGCGATAAACTTTGGAAATAGGCATAGGTGCGTTTTAATCCTTCGCTGCGGTCGATTTTTGGCTCCCAATTTAGGATTGCACGTGCTTTCGTGATGTCGGGTTGACGCTGTTTTGGATCGTCGACCGGTAAATCTTTGTATATGACTTTTTGCGTCGTGCCGGTTAAAGCAATGATTTCTTCCGCGAATTGTGCAATGGTAATTTCCGATGGATTCCCGACGTTCACTGGATACGCATAGTCGCTCATCAACAAACGTACGATTCCTTCTACTAAATCATCGACGTAGCAGAACGAACGCGTTTGTGATCCGTCGCCAAAGATGGTCAAATCTTCGCCGCGCAATGCTTGTCCGATGAACGCAGGTAGTACGCGTCCGTCGTTTAAGCGCATGCGTGGGCCATACGTATTGAAGATGCGCACGATGCGTGTTTCAACGCCGTGGAAATTGTGGTAAGCCATGGTGATCGCCTCTTGGAAGCGTTTCGCTTCGTCGTAAACGCCACGTGGACCCACTGGATTCACATTTCCCCAATAATCTTCGGTTTGTGGATGCACGGTTGGATCGCCATAGACTTCCGATGTGGAAGCGATGATCAAACGTGCATTTTTCGCTTTCGCTAGTCCGAGGCAATTGTGGATGCCCAAGGATCCCACTTTCAAGGTTTGAATCGGAATCTTCAAGTAATCAATTGGACTCGCTGGAGAAGCGAAGTGTAAGATGTAATCTAATTCTCCCGGAATGTGGATGAATTTCGATACATCGTGGTTGTAAAATTCGAAGTGTTCCAAGGGAAACAAGTGTTCGATGTTTTTCAGACGTCCGGTGATGAGGTTGTCCATCGCGATGACGTGGTAGCCATCCTTGATGAACCGATCACACAAATGCGATCCTAAAAATCCGGCTGCTCCGGTGATGAGTACACGTTTCATTTCTCCACAAGGTTACGACCGATGCTCGAATAATAGAATCCTTTTTCGTTCATTTCGTCTGTTTCATATAAATTTCTTCCATCAAATATCACCGCATCTTTCAAGCGATTTTTGACTTCAGGGAAGTTCGGATTTCTAAAGATACTCCATTCTGTGCAAATGAGTAAAGCGTCGGCTTGATCCAATACACTGTATTCATCCGCTGCGAAAGTAATTGTGTCTCCCAAAATGCGTTGCACATTCGGCATCGCCTCTGGATCATACGCGCTCACGGTTGCACCTGCTTGAAGCAATTCCTCAATCATGTACAAAGCCGGTGCTTCGCGGATATCGTCTGTATCCGGTTTAAAGGCTAAGCCCCAAACCGCAATGTGTTTTCCCGATAGGTCTCCGCGGAAGAAGTTCTTCATCTTCGGAAACAATTTTGTTTTTTGGTCCTGGTTGACTTCCATCACTGCGTTGAGGATTTTGAAATCGTAGTTGTTTTCGATTCCCGACTTCGCCAAGGCTTGCACGTCTTTTGGAAAGCACGATCCACCGTAGCCGATCCCAGGGAACAAGAAACGTTTGCCAATGCGGCTGTCGGAACCAATCCCGATGCGTACTTTGTCGACATCTGCTCCCACCAATTCACAGAAATTCGCGATTTCATTCATGAAGGTGATTTTCGTTGCCAAGAAGGCATTCGCAGCGTATTTTGTCAATTCGGCGGATTTCTCATCCATGAAATAAATCGGATTTCCCTGACGAACAAAGGGTTTGTACAAACTATCCATGACCTTGCGCGCACGCTCATCGGATGTTCCAATCACCACGCGGTCTGGTTTCATAAAGTCGCTCACGGCAAATCCTTCGCGTAAAAACTCTGGATTCGATACCACGGCAAATTCCACTGTCGCATGTGTTGCAATCGCAGCCGTAACTTTCTCTGCTGTTCCTACTGGAACGGTGCTTTTGTCAACGATCACTTTGTAATCGGTCATGATCTTTCCTAATTCCTTCGCGACACCAATAATATAGGATAAATCCGCGGATCCATCTTCTCCTGGAGGCGTTGGCA
Organism: Chryseobacterium gleum; assembly: GCA_945860065.1. Taxonomy (GTDB): domain Bacteria; phylum Bacteroidota; class Bacteroidia; order Flavobacteriales_D; family Crocinitomicaceae; genus UBA952. The sequence goes on from CAMAPI010000028.1 coordinate 21,443, forward strand.
AAGCAAGGAAAATGATTTCTGCATCCTTGATTCCCGCAGCTAAATCGGTGGTGAATGTCAGGCGTCCCGCTTTGATGTTGCGTTCGAACAATACATCCAATTCTGGCTCGTAGATCGGAATTTCGCCGTTTTGCATTTTTGCGACTTTGTTGGCATCAATATCAATGCAAATGACGTTGTTTCCCGTTTCGGCGAAACAGGTTCCGGTTACTAATCCGACGTAGCCGGTGCCTACTACTGCGATGTTTGTCATATGAATAGTTTTTCGTTTTCCGTGCGCTTGCGCGCGTTGTTTTTTTGTTAGTGACTAGTACCTAGTACCTAGTGACTAGTGCTTTTTAGTGCCTAGTGACTAGTGCCTAGTGTTATTCTAAAAATTATTTTTTTATTCTATGTTTTCATTCATTCCCATAATCCCCCACTAGTCACTGAGCACTAGTCACTAGTCACTACGATTAACTGTTAACGAAAAACATTTTAACTGTGTCAATAATAAACTCCTGTTGTTCCTCATCCATTTCTGTGTGGATCGGTAACGAAATGACGCGTTCGCTTAACCAATCGGTTGTGGGTAATTCGGTGTTGCTACTTCCGAAGGCGGCGAACATTTTTTGTTTGTGCGCTGGAATCGGGTAATAGATCATGCTGGGAATATCGTTGGCGGATAAATGTTCTTGTAATGCGTTGCGGTTGACGTTCTCCAATACGAGGGTGTACTGGTGGAAAACATGCTTGGAATCGTCCGCGCGGAAAGGAATGCGAACGCCAGGAATTCCTGCGAATGCTTCGTCGTAGCGTGCGGCTACGTCGCGACGTGCGTCGATGTAGTTGTCCAATTGGCGTAATTTTACTTCTAAAACCGCTGCTTGAATGGTGTCTAGGCGGGAATTACACCCCACTACGTCGTGCACGTACTTTTGCTCCTGTCCGTGATTGGCAATCATCTTGATTTTACGCGCTAATTCGTCGTTGTTCGTGCAAATTGCACCACCGTCGCCATAGCAGCCAAGGTTTTTAGACGGAAAAAAGGAGGTACAGCCAATGTCGCCAATGGTGCCCGTTTTTACTTTTTTTCCGTTGGATAAATGGTAATCGGATCCAATGGCTTGGGCGTTGTCCTCGATGACGAAAAGTTGGTGTTTTTCGGCGATTTCCATGATCGCATTCATGTTCGCTGCTTGTCCGTAGAGGTGAACCGGAACAATTGCTTTCGTTTTGGAGGTGATCGCTGCTTCAATGACTGTTGGATCAATGCAAAACGTTTGTGGATCCACTTCGACAAATACGGGAGTCAAGCCGAGTAGGGCAATGACTTCTGTGGTTGCAATGTACGTGAAACTTGGTGTGATGACCTCATCTCCCGGTTTTAGTCCGAGGGCCATCATGGCAATTTGTAGGGCGTCCGTGCCGTTTGCGCATGGAATGACGTGCTTCACGCCAAGGTAACTTTGAAGATCCGCTTGAAAGCGTCCAACTGCTGGACCATTGATAAAATGTGCGTTATGAATGACGTCCTGAATCGCCATATCAATGGATGGTTTGATTTTCTCATACTGAGAAACAAGGTCCACCATTTGAATTTTTTTCATCGAATCTTATTTTTTTATAATAAAAAAGGCGATCAATTGACCGCCTTTAGTTGTATGTATTGCGGATTAACGAACAATGGCAAATTGCACACGACGATTCGCCGCATCCACTTCCAATGTGTTTCCTGCATATTTTGTTTCTTTTTTCCCTTTGTAGGTAATCACTAAACGACTTTTGTCAGCACCTTTCTTTGTCAAGTAATCTACAACTGCATTTACACGTGCTTCCGAAAGTTTGTTGTTTACTTCGTCACCACCATCGATGTCAGCATGACCACTGATTGCCATTTTTTGACCTGGATTCGCAGCCATGTAGCTAGCTACTTTATCCAAGATTGGCATGTAAGATGGATTGATATAGAAAGAACCCTTCACGAACATGATGTCGTAGATTCCGTATTCGATCAATGTTTTTGCATCTTTCTCAGGAGAATGTTCTTCTGGACATCCGTTAACTGATCCTTTTACTGTTGGACACTCATCTTTCGCGTCAACGAATCCGTCTCCGTCTGTATCGATTGTGTTCAAGTCTGGAGCTGGTGTTGGAACGATTGTTTTCCCAGTTACATCTACCATATTTCCAGCTGGCGTGTTTGTTTCTTGGTCCACGGCATTGATGACACCGTCTTTATCGTCGTCACCTAATTTCGTTGCTGCTTCTTTCGCTTGTTTTTCCAACGTTGCGATGCGGTTTAAGTCTGCTTGATTCAAACGTGGCGTGTAGGTCCAGTCTGCATGTGTTTTTTCTTTACCGAAGTAGTAGCTGAATCCAACCGTTGCTGTTGCGTAGTATCCAGAGAATCCACCACCTTTAACCGGCATTGATTCGAAGTCGAAACCATTGTTTTGGCGAATGTTCCCCATGAAAGAGATGTCAGCGTTGATGCTCAAACGCTCGTTAACTTTAAATTGAGGAGTTAATCCGATGATTCCTTGTAACATTTCGTCAACCGAACCTTCTTCTACTTTGAACAATTCATTTGGACCAGAGATGATCTCTTTATTCCACATCGTTGCGTAACCACCACCCATGTGTAACAACATTCCCCAACGTGTAGTGAAGTCATTCATGTGTAATAAATCCGTCAAGTTAAATGTTGGTTGAACAGAAATACGTAAAGCGTTTGTTGCTGGATGTCCGTCCGTGAAATTGAAATGATCAAATCCAGCATCAAATTTTAAACCAATGCGGTTGTTGAACATGTAACGAGAATTTAACTCGTAATGAGTAAACTGATAGATGTGTGTCGTATGGTTGGTATTGTGCATTCCATCGTGTCCTCCGATGTTAAATCCTGCGGACCATTTATTGTAGTCTTGTGCTGTCCCAAGAACGGAAATCAAACCAAAAAAGGCAAAAAGTAAATGTTTCATAAGCTTATTTTTTTATCAAAGGTACATATTTCGTAGTAAATCTTTGATTGAACATGGATTAATCCAAAATATTCTTTCATTTATCAACGATTAATACTGTTTTTTATCTTTTCTAATACCCAAGTAATAGCGGTATTCACTTTTCATGAGGCGTGATGCGTTTCATATTTACAGTTCCATGTGAATTATTCCCAGGGATGTAGCTTCCATCTGCACTTCTAACAAAGAATACCTAATGATCTACTACACAAATACGCAGAAGAAAAATAGGGTAAAATAGGCGAAAACGGGATTTATTAATTATAATATTTTTACAAATATAGTACTTTTTTGCATAAAAATATAGCGCCCTAAAAACGCATGATAATACGGTTAAAAATAGGATTAATCTCGCTTAATTTCACTGTTTAATGAGGTCCTTTTCATTCACTTCATAAATAACTCAGGAGCTTAAAACCAATGTAAATAAAGGGGATTGTATGTTTATAATCATTTGTTTTCCCCCACCAATGTTATTAAATTATAAAGAAATTAAAAAATTCAAAATAACTAGGGTAAAATAGGCGAAAATTACTATATTTGCGTAGTGAATTATTGTATGAATATACTTAATACTCAAAGCGCACAAGCATCCGTGTACCGCAAACCTTCTCTCGAGCAGAAGTGGTATGTAGTGTACACTAAGCATTTGAGTGAGAAAAAGGTAGCGGAGCGACTCGCTGCTTTGGGAGTCATTCATTACTTGCCCATTTACACGACCATTCGTCAATGGAGTGATCGTAAAAAGAAAATCGAAAAGCCTTTAATCAATTCTGTGGTCTTTGTTCAAACGAACGAACGCGGACTGAACGACTTATATTCTGTTCAGGGGATTCATGGCGTGTTAAAATATTTGGGACGTCCAGCAGTCGTTCAAGCCCACGAAATCATGAACCTCCGCATTTTGTTGCAAGAGGTACATGTGGATGAGCTCGAGCAGGTGGACATCCAAGCTGGAGACATGGTGCTCGTCACCCGCGGACCCTTCACAGGAATGCAGGCATGTGCCATTCAGCAACAAAATTCCATGCGACTGATTATCGAGATCAAGAACATGGGGGTGGGGTTTTCGGTAAACGTGCCGAAGACTTACGTGAAACGGGTTTAGGCGCGCAGCCGTCGCTGTTTTACGTAAAAATGTTGGTTAGTCTGTGGGACTAGCTGCGGCGAAGCCTTTTTTAGTTTGCTCTGCAAACTAAAAAAATGTGCTAATGTGTAGTAAGTGCCTAGTGCCTAGTGCTCAGTGCCTAGTGCTCAGTGTGGAATCATGTATAGAATGATCATTCCTCTTCAGGAACCACATTCCCGGGCATCTGAAAATAGAATACACGACATTGAATAAAGCGTTTTTGAAACTGCATGAAAACGAGCGAATGCTAAGCTTAGCAGCATGCTCAAGCGCAAGCATCTCGTTTTCAAAAGTTGATAAAACCCTTCGCTTCGAAGCAGAATTAAGCAATCA
>CAMAPI010000029.1 GCA_945860065.1 Chryseobacterium gleum
AGATTTATGCGAAACACCAATGATTCAACACATTGATTACTTGACATTGAGTACACATAAACACCCATTCGAATCAGCAGCTTATCAAGCACTTGATTTACCCAAAGTTACATTTCAAGGAATCGAAATTGATACGAAACTGAAAGCACTTCCGGCTTTGACTTGCTTATTGACCAATCAATCCTATCACACAAAGCGTTTCTTAGACAACAATGTTTCAAAAATATTAATCGAGAAACTTAGTTCGAAAAGCTATGATGTGGTTATTTTCGAAAGTTTATATGCTGCGATTTACACGCCTGTAATTCGAGAAGTTTTCAGTGGGAAAATCTGCTATCGCTCTCACAATTTGGAATACCGCATTTGGGAGGATTTGTCCAAAAACGAACACAAACCATTGAAAGCATGGTACATTCGACAATTAGCTAAATCGCTAAAAAAAGAGGAATTATCCATCTGGAAACAAATCGATTGTATTTTTTCCATTTCGAAAGAGGATGCTATAATCATGAAACAAGCCACGCAAAAAACAGTGTACTGCGTTCCATCTTCTATGCCTGAAAACGCTATGGAAGTAAAATGGAATAAGGATCGAATTTGTTTCTTGGGCGCCTTTGATTGGGAACCAAATATGGAAGCACTGAAGTGGTTCATACAAGAAGTATTTCCTTCGCTACTAGATAAATACCCGCTTTTACAATTCCACATTGCTGGCAGAAAAAGTCAACTCATTCCAAATGAATGGAGAGGTAAAAATGTCATCATCCATGGATTTGTCGAGAATCCCTTGTTGTTCATTGCCGAAAATGGACTTTTTATTGCGAGCCTTCAATCTGGATCAGGAATTAAGATGAAAGTACTCGAAGCAATGAGCATTGGCGCTCCCTGTATCTTAACAACGAAAGCAGCCGAAGGATTATCGTTGGATGAGAAGATGCCCATTCACCTCAATAAAGAATCCTATATTTCTGACATCATCGAATTACTCGAGGATCAATCCAAACAAAAAATGCGTGGAGATCTTGGAAAAGCATACATTCAATCCGCTTTCTCCTCTAAAAAAGTGATCGATATTCTGGAAAAAGAATTGTCCTCCATCGCTTGATTTTGAAAGTCAATCAGTAAATAATGTTTAATATTGTGCCATAAGGATTCTATCATGTTTATCGTTGAAATCATTTTATGGCTAGGGATTGGATTAATCATACACAGTTATGTGATCTATCCTAAAATGGTTCAATATTTCGCTCGTTTTCGAAAAACCAACGAGATTACTTACAGGGATGATTTCCCCCACATTACCATCATTATTCCCGCACACAATGAAGAAAAAGTCATTAGACAAAAATTAGAAACCATATTACAGACTAATTTTGCCTTTGATCGCATCCAATTATTGGTTGGCGCTGACAATTGTCAGGATGAAACATGTGAGATCATTCGTTCCTATGAAAGCAAGTTCCCTGACATGAAACTCATTGAATTTCAAGAGAGACAAGGGAAAATCAACGTCGTCAATAAATTAGTTCAAGAAGCGAAGCACGACATCATCATAATGACCGATGCCAATGTCCTTTTTGATGCAAAAACATTAACGGAACTGGTCAAGCATTTTAAAAACCCAAAAATCGGTTTGGTTGATAGCCGTATGGAGCACTTCGGACTCAAAGAAACGGGGATTTCTCTGGCGGAAAATGGCTACATCTCAAACGAGGTTCAAACAAAATGCGCCGAAGGAAAACTATGGGGAGCCATGATGGGTCCATTTGGTGGCTGCTTTGCTTTTCGAAAGTCTTGTTTTGAGCCCATTCCCACTCATTTTTTAGTGGATGACTTTTACTTGAACATGCTTATTCTTCAGAAAGGATATCAATGCATAAACGAGCAAAATGCCCGTGTTTACGAGGATGTATCGAATGAATCATGGATAGAATTCAAACGAAAGATCCGCATCTCCGCTGGGAACTTTCAAAATCTTAGTCGTTTTTGGCCGATGTTATTTCGCTTTGATGGAATTTCCTACGCCTTTTTCTCCCATAAATTCCTCCGTTGGATTTTACCGTTTTTCATGCTGTTTATATTAGTTGGGTCAAGCTTTTTGAGTCATAAACACATCGCATACTCCGTCATAAACGTATTATTTACCCTTCCATTGGGTTTGTATGTTCCAGATTATCTTGGAAAGAAAATTGGTGTCCATTTCAAATGGCTACGGTTCATCTTACATTTCACCTCGATGAACATTGCACTGTTCCTAGGGTTCTTTAAGTTTTTGGGAGGAGTAAAATCAAGTATATGGGAACCGACGAAACGACTACAATAATCACCGTCGCTGTAACGCTTTAAAGTGATCATATTTATCCTTGATAAACAAAACCAATTCCATTTCTGAAGCGGTCTTAATAAAATTATCATCAATGTTCAAGAAAGTAATAAAGTCATCAAACGTTGCTTCTGGAAGGTCAATGATGTCGAAAGCCACGTACAAGCGAAGTAACTCCTTCACTACACGACGTTGATCATCTTTGTATTGCTGCTCTGAAATCCATCTCTTGTTTTGTTCTTTCTTAGAAAAAGCTTGATACAAAGCTGTAATCGGACTTTGTAATACGTTTATTCCTGTTACTTGCCTCGTTTCGCGCAGGGTCAACGCTTGACGTTCTTCCTTGATTTGTTCCAATGATTTCAATGGACGAACGATCACTTGTTCAATTTCCTGAGGAATTCGTTCAATATAGGCAAGAATATGATTTTGACAATCGCTATCCGCCGCAGCAATAAACTCATACACAGGATAACCTTTGATGGATAAAGCAATTTTATCCTTGGCGTTCACATATACCGAAAAATAGCCGTTAGGTTGACCAAAAACACCTCTTCCCGTTGTTTTATTAATCACCATAAGATTGTAGAACATATCGCGATTCATGGTGTCCACTACTCTTCCAGAAACGAAAACCTGGTCACATTGACTAAACAATTGAGTAGAAATCAAAACAAAAAAGCCGAAAAGGAAATTCTTCAAAAACAACGTTTTATAATTTTTCAAAATACCAGCTAAAATCGAGTAAATCACTTACTAATAAATAGACGGGCAAGGACAATGAAAGTAACCACAAAAAAACAATAGAACCTTTTAAAATGAGCTTAGCATCTTTTTTAACTGGAGCTAAAAGAGCCGAATTAACATGCGAGGCCAATAAGTCATCGTTATTTTCTTCCGAGATACTTAAGAATTTTTTTAATGCCGGGGTTTCCTCGATCAGAACTTCTTTTATTTTCGCGTATTCTTCGTTAGTCAGTTCGTTGTACGTTGATTCATACCGAATTTGCTTGGCATCTAACACTTTTCTTAAATGGAAGTTGCGTTGGAATCCTCGCACTTTGAATCCCATTAAAAATCCAAAGGCTAAAATGATATAGCTATCAATCATCCATCCCACAAAAATCATCAATAGAGATGAAGTTAGCGCGAACAACATGAGAAACAAATCTCGTTTCTTATTGACAAACAATTTGAATAATTGTCCACCGTCCAAAGGATCTATTGGTAATAAATTGATGACGTTTAAAAATAAAAATAAAAAGCTTAACTCCACCATCCATTCTTGCTGATAAATGGAAGCGAAAATTAGAATGGTTGAACCGATCCATATACCTGGAAAAGGTCCTGCGGAAATCACTAAAAAACTCTCTCTTTGCGAGTATTTTTCTTTGCTGCCTTGAACAAAAGCCCCCATTAACGGAATGAAAAGCATTCGGACATTTTCGTATTTGAATAATTTCATGAAGATAAAATGACCCATTTCATGAATGAATAGGACAAGGATTAAGAATAAAACAAAGCGAAGTTGGTCCTTAAAAAGGAACAAGAATGTCCCTACAAAAAGCACCAATGAAAAAAACGTCAAACCCCAGTTGCTTTCGATTTTAACTTTATCAATCAAGGGTTTTTGTGGGTAAATATCAAATTCCTCCATCTTACATACCAGGCATTCCGCCCATACCTTTCATTTTGTTCATCATTCCCATCATGTTTCGAGGATTACTCATCATTTTCATCATTTTTCGCATATCCTCAAACTGTTTCATGAGTTTGTTAACATCTTGTATGCTTGACCCACTTCCTTGGGCAATCCGCGCTTTTCTCGGATTATTAAGTAACGACGGATTCGCTCTTTCTTTTGGTGTCATGGACAAGATAATCGCTTCAACGCCTTTAAATGCGTCATCAGGAACATCGACATCTTTCATGGCTTTCCCCATTCCAGGAATCATCCCCATGAGGTCTTTTACATTCCCCATTTTTTTAATCTGTTGCAATTGCGCTAAGAAATCATTGAAATCAAATTGATCCTTCATGATTTTCTTTTGCAATCTTCTTGATTCTTCCTCGTCGAATTGCTCTTGCGCGCGCTCAACTAAGGAAACAACATCACCCATACCAAGTATGCGATCAGCCATACGAGAAGGATAGAATACATCCAAAGCATCCATTTTCTCACCCGTTCCAACAAATTTAATTGGCTTATTGACAATTTCCTTGATAGACAAAGCCGCACCACCACGTGTATCTCCATCTAATTTCGTGAGGACAACCCCATCAAAATTAATTCGCTCGTTAAATGCTTTTGCTGTATTAACCGCATCCTGTCCGGTCATGGAATCTACCACGAATAAGGTTTCATGAGGCTGAACCGCAGCTTTAACTTGAGCAATTTCATTCATCATCTGCTCGTCAACGGCTAAACGTCCAGCTGTATCTATAATTACTACATTAAAAGATTTGCTTTTAGCATACTGAAGCGCAGCAGTAGAAATCGCTACCGGATTTTTTTCTTCTCGATTGGAATAAACCTCTATTCCTAATTGTTCACCTAGGACATGTAACTGATCAATAGCTGCAGGACGATAAACGTCACAAGCAACGAGCAATACATTTTTTCCTTTTTTATTTTTTAAGTAGGATCCTAATTTTCCAGAGAATGTCGTTTTACCTGAACCTTGAAGTCCAGACATTAAAATAACCGATGGATTACCTTTTAAATTAATTTCAGATTCATTTCCACCCATTAATTCCACCAATTCTTCATGGCAGATTTTAATCATTAATTGTCCAGGAGAAACGGCGTTCAATACATCGCGACCCAAGGCTTTTTCTTTGACAGTATTGGTAAATTGCTTTGCCGTATTAAAATTAACATCGGCATCTAACAAAGCACGACGAACTTCCTTCAGGGTTTCTGCAACATTGATTTCCGTGATTTGTCCTTGTCCCTTCAGGACTTTAAACGCGCGATCAAACTTATCCGTTAAATTTTCAAACATAACAATCCAATAATATTAAGGAACAAAGATAGCCAAATTAGGATGAAAAGTCCGGTTGTAACTAGAAAAAGAATGTGAATTTACCTAGGAAAAATGGGTGACTATCTCGTTTTCCTCCAATAGCTTACGCAAATTAATCAAGGCATAACGCATGCGTCCAAGTGCTGTATTTATGCTAATGTTTTCGGATTCAGCTATTTCTTTGAATGATAAATCATGAAAAATGCGCTTTTCTACAATTTCACGCTGAACTTTTGGTAAGTGATTTAAAAGATCGGCTAGTTGTTGTTCCAATTCCTGGGTTGATTTCTCTTGTAGGTAGTTTTTATTCTCACAAGCAATGCGTTGAAAAATACCAAAGTCTTCATTAAAGCTATTTCGCTCCGAAAAAATCCGAACCTTACCTTGCTTACGATAATGATCAATCACCAAGTTTTGTGCAATACGAGTCGCCCAAGGAAGAAACTTTCCTTCTTCATTATACTTCCCAGCTTTGATGTTTTGAACAACCTTAATAAAAGTCTCTTGAAAGATGTCATTTGCTAAATCTACATCTTTCACTTTCATAAATATGAATTTGAAAAGTTGATTTTTATAACGATTTAAAAGGGCATCAAAGGCACTTTCATTTTCATTAATATACAAACGGATTAATTCAGAATCGCTTAACGAAGATAAAACCATAATTTACAATTTCTGCTGATGAGTCAACAATTAAAAGTAAATTTGATCTATAGGCGTTCTTTTAGGTTAGAAGTACGAATATAGAATAAATTTTCACACACTCCTAATCTTGATTAAAAAAAAGTGCGAAATATTATAAAAATACGCTTACTTGGATTAGTTACACTTCTACTCTTTCCTTTACCTGGATTCTTACTCTTTCAGTATTTTCAAAAATCAGATCTCTTTCAGTTTGTTGCTTTAAAACAAATGCAAGTGATTCCAATTGGTTTTGGACTACAAGTTGGATTTGTCTTTGCTTTTATTGCCTATCTTTTCATGAAGTCTCCGTTTTTTGACCAATTACCTAATAAAGTGGACCGAATTATTGAACATCTACCCCTCACCTATTTAGATGGCTTTTTTCTCTCAGCTTGTGCAGGAATTGGAGAAGAACTTTTGTTTAGAGCTGGGATACAACCGCTTTTAGGCCCTTTGGTTACTTCTGTGCTTTTTGTGGCTTTGCACGGTTACCTTAATCCGTGGAATTGGAAATACTCCATGTATGGATTTATTGTTCTTCCTTTTATTCTTGTTATATCTCATGGCTTTATTCAATTTGGACTTTGGTTTGCCATCTCAGCTCACTTTTCCTACGACGCCGTATTATTCTTTTTCATGATCAAGGAAAAAAAAGCAAAGTACCGGTTAAACAAGGACAAACAACAATTGGATTCCGTAAATTTGAGGTATGAAAATGAAATCAAGTCTATTTGATTGGTGCAATTACCTATTTTGGTGCTTTGCGTTGTTAATCATTGTTCAAACGGACAAACTTTCACTACATCTCTATTTTAATTCCTTTCATTCGAAAATTGGAGATTTTATCATGCCCATTTTCACCAATGTCGGTGATGGATTATTCCTTTTACTCGTTGCATTTTTTGTATTCTTATTTCGAAGCAAAAAATTGGCCATCATCCTTTTTATAGCTTTTTTAGTTTCTTCTGGACTCGTACAATTCCTGAAGCACTTTGTTTTTGAAAATTATATGAGACCGATGTACGTCTTTCAACATGTAAAAGGATTTCATCAAATCAAGAACTTTCATTACCACTTGTCTCAAAGCTTCCCATCTGGACATTCCACCAGTTCATTTGTGCTATTTACGTTTGTCGCGATGAACCTTGCGAAATCTTGGTCGACCCAAATCCTATGTTTTATCGCCGCTCTTTTCTTTGCATTTACGCGCGTTTATCTTTCTCAACAATATTTTGAAGACATGTTCGTCGGCGCCGTGATTGGATTTTTATGCATGAAATATACCAACTTCCTATTGTCTTCTAAATGGACACACTTAGACCAACCACTCAATAAATAAATCATGACAAAAATCTTCCACTGGTTTATTGTGTTGTTTGTTTTTTTAGCTTGTATTCCAACAATTGGCTTGACTTCTTTATTTGACTGGGATGAAGTGAATTTCGCGGAATGTGCGCGAGAAATGATCGTTACAAAAGATTACTTTAATGTGACCATTAATTTCGAGGCATTCTGGGAAAAACCACCGTTGTTTATTTGGATGCAAACTTTGTCTATGCTCGTTTTTGGCATCAATGAATTTGCCGCACGTTTCCCGAATGTAATAGCCGCTGTTTTTACTTTATTGGCCTTATATCGTTTTGGTAAGGAATTTTTCGGGGAAAAATTTGGCATTGCATGGAGCGCACTTTATGCTTGTTCCATCCTACCCTTCATGTACTTCAATTCCGGAATCATCGATCCCTGGTTTAACTTCTTTATTTTTTATGGAATCATTCAATTCTATAAAGGAAGTATTCAACATTCAACTCGAAGCTTTGTATGGTCAGGATTGTTCATTGGACTTGCCATTTTAACAAAAGGTCCTGTTGGACTCTTATTAATTGGTGGAGCATTTGCCATCTATTTTCTTGTCAATCGCTTCAAGGATTTTCCTTCTATCGGAAAACTCGCTGTTTTCATTTGCACAACCTTATTTGTTGGCTCACTATGGTTTATTCTTTTATTTGTGAGCGGGCATCAAGAAATCATTCAGGAATTCATAACCTATCAAGTACGCTTGTTTCAAACCCAAGACGCTGGACATGGGGGCCCCCTTTATTACCATTGGATCATCTTGCTTTTTGGTGTTTTCCCAGCCTCTTTCTTCCTGATTGGCTACTTGATAAACAAAGAAATCAAACGTACGAGTATGGATATCCTCATGCATGGAATGTTGTGGTTCACCTTGATTCTGTTTTCCATCGTTAAAACAAAAATTGTTCATTATTCAAGTTTTTGTTATTTTCCCACTACTTATTTCGGAGCTAGATTCGTCATTTACCAATGGGAGAACGGATTTGCCACGAACAAGCGTATACATTACTTTATTCTTTCCTTTCTTCTTTTTTTAGTCCTGGTTTTTGGAATTTTAGGATATTTAGTTGGGCATACCGATTTGATTTTAGCGAACATCTCCATAGCTGACCCATTTGCTACTCAAGCTCTGAAAGAATCGTACAATTGGTCCCTATTACAACTTATACCTTTTATTTTACTAACAGTAACTACTGTATTGTCCTTCAGTTATTTACTTAAAGATAAATTCACAAAATACTTCCTTTCCTTAGGGATTGGAATCATCTTATCCTTGGTAAGTATAAATGCATTTGTTGTACCTAAAATAGAGGACATTTCTCAAGGAGCCGCAATTGATTTTTACAAAAGGCACCAAGAAGAAAACGCCTATTTTACGACTTTAGGATTTAAATCGTATGCGCATTTATTTTACGGAAATGTGCGTGCCGAAAATGAAAAAACAAAAAGTGAAAAAGATCTCGCGACTGGCAACATTCAAAAACCAGCCTATTTTGTTGTTAAAATTCAACAGCGAGATGAATTCATGGGCTATTATCCAGAACTTAAACAAATTGGTTCGAAAGGTGGATTCGTATTTTTAAAACGCGACCCTAAGCTAAATTGATTCGCTCGATGAACCTCGGTGTTATTTGGGAAGAATGATTAATTTTGAGAAACAAATATACACACATGCCAAAAATTTCAAATAAGGCTATTCAAATGCCAGCTTCACCGATTAGAAAACTTGTTCCATATGCCGAAATAGCAAAGAAAGCAGGGAAAATAGTTTATCACTTAAACATTGGTCAACCTGACATCGAAACACCAGAAACAGCATTAAATGCCATACATAATCTCGATCGAAAAGTATTAGAATATAGTCATTCCGCTGGATTCGAGAGTTACAGAAACAAGTTGGCTTTATCCTATCAAAAAGGAGGTATACCGGTTAATAGTGAAGACATCTTAATTACAACTGGTGGTTCTGAAGCCTTGATTTTTGGATTCATGTGTACGTGTGACCCAGGAGACGAAGTCATTATCCCTGAACCGTTTTATGCTAATTACAATGGATTTGCTGTTACGGCTGGACTAAACGTCGTTCCAGTGGCTTCTTCTATTGAATCTGGATTCGCCCTGCCTCCAGTGGAAGAATTTGAAAAGAAAATCACCTCAAAGACGCGTGCCATTGTTATTTGCAATCCTGGTAATCCAACAGGATACTTGTATTCTCAAGAAGAATTAGAACAATTAAGAGAAATTGTGTTAAAACATGACCTTTATTTGTTTGCTGATGAAGTGTACCGTGAATTTTGCTACGACGGTGCAATTCCATTTTCCGTTATGAACTTAAAAGGAATCGAAGAGAATGTCATCATGATTGACTCTGTTTCTAAACGTTATTCGATGTGCGGAGCAAGAATCGGTGCACTGATTACTAAAAACAAAGAAGTGATGAGTGCCGCCTTGAAATTTGGACAAGCTCGACTATCTCCTCCAACAGTAGATCAAATCGCTGCAGAAGCTGCTTTAGACACCCCTCAGTCCTATTTTGATGATGTGATTGAAGAATATGTGGCTCGCAGAAATATTATGGTAGATGGACTAAATAGCATTCCAGGTGTTTTTTGTCCCAAACCAAGTGGCGCTTTCTATTGTGTAGCCAAATTCCCAGTAGATGACGCCGAAATATTTAGCCAATGGCTATTGGAAGATTTTGAATTCGAAGGTCAAACCGTTATGATGGCACCAGCAAATGGATTCTATTCAACTCCTGGTTCTGGGAAACAAGAAGCACGTATCGCTTATGTGTTAAATCAAGATTCATTAAGGAAAGCCGTGGAGTGCTTGCGTATTGCTTTGCAAGTGTATCCCGGTAGAACGGTATAAGTAAATATGAGCATTCAATCCTATATCGATTCGATACCAGAAGCGTATCAAGCAGACTTCACGAAACTCATGAGCGTGATTAATGAGCATATTCCATCGGGATTCGAAGAAGTGGAGAGCTATGGGATGATTGGTTATGTCGTACCGCACGAGATTTATCCAGATGGTTACCATTGCACACCAAAACTACCACTTCCTTTCTTAAATATAGCATGTCAAAAAAACTTTATTGCCGTATACCACATGGGGATTTACAGCGACGAAAATTTATTAAACTGGTTTGTTGCTGAACTTCCAAAACATAGCTCAAAAAAATTGGACATGGGAAAATCGTGTATTCGATTCAAACATGGACATCCGATTCCCTTTGAATTGATTGGACAACTCGCACAAAAAATGACCGTAAAGGATTGGATCGATCGTTACGAAAAAATGTACAAACGCAAATGAACCATTTCATCATTCAATCGTTGAGCTAGCATTATGAAACAATTTGAAGTCCCAGCCTTTTATCGTTCACCCCTCATATCAAAAGTGAAGGCACGACGTAAATTGGACGATCCGCGTAAAAAGGATTTTAGTCCAAGTGAATTACACTTGGGGAACTTGACATTTGTTATTGCCCGTCACTTTGGATTCTGCTATGGCGTTGAAAATGCAATCGAAAAAAGCTATAAAGCCATACACGAAAATCCAGATAAGCGCATTTTTCTTTTGAGTCAAATGATTCATAATCCAGCGGTAAATGAAGATTTGATTAGTCATGGACTTCAGTTTCTTCAAGATACCGAAGGAAATCAACTCATCCCATTTGAAGAATTAAACAGCGATGACCTTGTGATCATTCCTGCATTTGGAACAACCTTAGAAATCGAACAAAAGCTGACAACAATGGGTGTTGATATTTCCACCTACAATACCACTTGTCCATTCGTTGAAAAAGTATGGAATCGTTCTGAGAAACTGGGAGAAACAAACCATACCATTATCATTCATGGAAAATACAAACACGAAGAAACGCGTGCTACATTTTCACACAGCTCACAAAGCGCTCCATCTTTAATTATCAAGGACATCGATGAAGCTAAAATTCTCGGTGATTTTATTTTGGGGGAAATAGATCTAAGTTCATTTGAACGTGTTTTTAATGGAAAATTATCCCTTGACTTTGACCCCATGAAGGACCTTTCCAAAATTGGCGTTGTCAATCAAACGACCATGCTTGCGAGTGAAACGCAAGAAATTACCAACTATTTACGCGAGGTTATGTTGATGAAATACGGAGTGGGAAACATCAAAGAACACATTGCGGATACACGCGATACCTTGTGCTACGCTACCAATGATAATCAAACGGCTACCCTAGCTTTAATGGAATCGGATGCGGATTTAGCTATTGTAGTAGGTGGATACAACAGTTCTAACACGAGTCATTTAGTCGAATTATTAGAACAGAAATTTCCTTGTTACTTTATTAAAGATGAAAGTGAATTGATCTCAAAAGAAGAAATTAATTCTTTTGACATTCATTCAAAAACACTAAAAAAATCATCATACTTACCGACAAAATCAAGTCAAAGAATTATCCTCACTTCTGGTGCTTCTTGTCCAGATTCGATTGTAGATGGCGTCATGATGAAACTTGCTTCATTTGTCCACTCTAGCGAAGAGATGACCACAATTTTAAGTACAATAACATGAAAATCTATACAAAAAAAGGTGACCAAGGTCATACCGGACTCATTGGAGGAACACGCGTTTCGAAAGGAGAACTACGCATTGAAGCGTATGGAACAGTGGACGAACTAAACTCCTACGTTGGATTGATTCGTTCATTCGATATCAATACGATTTCTGTTCTACAATTAATGGAAATTCAAGACCGTTTATTTACGATTGGATCCAGTTTAGCATCTGATCCAGAGAAATCTAATATGAAAATCCCTGATCTACTAGAGTCCGATGTGGAGTCCTTAGAAAACTGGATGGATGAAATGGAAACCACACTCCCTGAATTAACAAGCTTTGTTCTTCCTGGCGGACATCCATTTATTGGACATATTCATGTCTGTCGTTGCGTTTGTCGTCGAACCGAACGCTTAGTTGTGGTGTTAGATGAGCAGGACTTTGTGGCGCCACTAGTACTTAGCTATTTAAATCGCTTAAGTGATTACCTCTTTGTTTTGGGACGAAAAATCGCTATAGATTTAAATATTAAAGAAAAAGAATGGAATCCACGTTATTAAATTATCATTGCAATTATGCATAGTTTTCATTTTTTATTTGGATTATTCAAAATAAAAATTACTTTTGCCAAAATTAACACCTAAAATAAATAATTATGTATTGGACTTTAGAACTTGCTTCTTACTTAGAAGATGCTCCATGGCCAGCAACGAAAGAGGAATTGATTGATTTCGCTATTCGTACAGGAGCACCATTAGAAGTGGTGGAAAACCTACAAGATTTAGAGGATGAAGGTGATATGTATGAAAGCATCGAAGAAATATGGCCGGATTATCCATCGAGAGAAGATTTTCTTTTTAACGAAGATGAATATTAATTAAGTCCTGCTTCGGCAGGATTTTTTTTATCATGAACTTTTTAGGACACCTCTATTTTTCAGGAAACAACAAAGAATTAATGCTTGCTAATCTCTTTGGTGATTTTGTTCGTGGATCAAAAAACGACCACTTTCCAGAAATCATTCAACAAGGAATTAAATTACATCGAAGCATTGATTTTTATATTGACAACCATCCCAAAGTACGAGAACTAAAAGCTGTTTTAATGCATGACCTACCCAAAGTAGGTCCTGTCGCCATTGATTTGTTTTTCGATCACTTGCTTGCGCGGAATTGGAGTGATTTTCATTCAGCAGATTACAGCGATTATTTACAGGCATTTTATGAGCATGAAACAGATTATATTAGTCATTATCCAGATTCCTTTATTGAATTTATGTCTAAACTCCGTTCACACAAATGGATGAACCATTATCCAACAAAATATGGGCTGATGAAGTCCTGTGAAGGTGTAGCGAAACGTATTTCTTTTGAAACAAAATTACCTGAAGCCCATCTTGTTTTCGATCAAAAGGAAAGGCAAATAGAGGATGTTTTTCAAGGATACATGTTAGACGCTCATAAGGAATTTTTAACGCAATAAATTCACGTGTCCATCAATAATGATTGGACTTTCCCCCTCTTTTCTGGTATAACTTATTTGATAGTTATAAATTCCACTTTGACACAATACGAATTCCAAACGACCATCCCAACCAACTAACTGATTATTGGATTCAAAAATGGTTCCACCCCAGCGATTAAAAATGGAGAAACGGTAATTAATTGGTGTAAATCCAGTAGAGAAAACAGGGAGAAAAACAGTATTATACTCCTCACCATCAGGAGTAAACGTATTCGGAATATATAACGCAACATTATCCTGAACAGAAACCGTCATCAAAAGAGAATCCAGACAACCTAAAGCCGTTTCACTGCTTAATTGAACCGTATAAGAACCTTCCTGAAAAGGCAATTGCACATCAAAGGAAGTTTGATTATTCACAAAAGAATTACCTAAAATGGTCCAAGTACTTTGATTATTTCCTGGAGTAACATTATAAATGGTAATCGTCGGATCATCTATTTCAACTTGATCTGGTTCGATGTAGAAATTTGGAATCGGCGTTGGATCAATCGTCACAGTGAGCGATTCAGTATTGGATACACATCCAAAAGCATCAATGCCATAAACGGAATAAATCGTTGTTTGTAAAGGAGAAACGGAAATACTTCCATTAGGATTCTGAGGGACATCCCAAACGTATGTTAACGCTCCATTTGCAAATAAATTTAAGGGGGTATTGATACATACCATCGTGTCTTGCACGTTTACCAATGGCAATGGATTTACCGTTAAATTCAATTGAACAATGGAGTCACAACCAAATACCGATGGAATCGTAACAGAATATTGTCCAGCGATCGTCACATTTTGACCATTGAATACATAGGTATCTCCAGCACAAATGGACGCTGACATATTGGAAGAACTTGGTTGTACGATCGATAATTGCAAAGTAACCACTGAGTCGCAACCAAGATTATTTTGTAAGGTGTCGATGTAAACTCCCGCTTGACTTATACTCTGTCCATGGAAGGAAAAAATCGACCCAGCACAAATAGAATCAGAAAATCCACTATAAACCGTTGGATTCTGAAAAACCTGCATGGTATCTTGCGCTGTACACCCATTTGCATTCGTCGCTAACGCCGTATAAACTCCCGCTGCGTTTACTTGTATTGAATTTGTGATTGCACCTGTATTCCAAACGATGGTATTAAAAATACCTACCGCTTGTACACTAGCTGAATCCCCTTGGCAAATTGTGGCATCTGGACCAATATTGAATGCAAAACTACTTAATCCAACTACAATTGAATCCCGCGCAATGGAACATCCACTTGGGACATCTACCCAATAAATTCCGGGTGAATTAATACTTATACTAGAAGTTGTTTGACCGTTATTCCAAAGATAAGACGTAAAAGAAGCACTCGTTTGAAGTGTAACTGATTGACCTGGACAAATGTCAAAATTCGGGCCTAAATTCGGGGTGCTCGCTACAGATGGTGCAGGGAAATTAAATACTTGGATCCCGGGCCCACCTGCTGCGGCACCGTGAGAAGTCCCCGCGCAAGCCGGACCAGTATGCAAGACCATCCCAGGTGTTCCTCCTGCTAGTAAATTCGTTACGTTCGTCGGAACGGATGCCTGTTGGAAGCTAACAGCTCCTCCACCACCAGCTCCGCCTGGACCATGACAGGCAGATGACCACAGCGTGCTAAAAATATTTCCGCCGTTTCCACCTCGAAGATCAAGATTCATCGTAGAGGAAGTGTTAGTACACATGTAATAGACATACCCACCCGCACCAGCGCCACCGGCACCTTCTGAATCCGTATTACCAATTACATTTGCACCACGAGCATCGACTGTGAAATTATTTCCATTAATTGTAGGTGATGTTAAAAAAACCATTCCACCACCATTTGATCCCGCAGTTGCATTGAGTCCGTTGTCTTTGTATCCACCACCTCCGCCGCCGCCGAGATACGCTTTGAAGGAAGCATAACTCGGTGCTAATCCACCAAGTCCATACGAAGCGTTTAATTGACAGCTACCATAAAACTCATTTCCACCTCGTCCGCCTAAGCCACCATTTCCGCCACCACCAGCTCCAGGATTCCCTGTGTTTGAACCTCCACCACCATTAGCTAATGGAGCGCGATTTGAATCCATGGTCACAGGAGGTATAGCTATTCCCTCCCCTTTTTTTCCTGCATTTTGATTGGCATAATTTGGGTCGTTACAAGCAAACCAACCGGAGAAAACAGCACCGCCAATAAATCCCTGACCGGAAACATTGATATTCGCATTAAAGGTGAGACTGTTTGTAGCTTCAATGGCAACGATTCCACCTGTTGAGCCGTTCCATGGTTGCGCTGTGACCGTACCTACAATGGTAGCATTTGAATAAACAGGCACCCGAATTAATTGTACTTTTCCAGATGGTGTGTATGATTTACATAAATTAGAAACGAAGGTGACCGTATTTCCGATGATCGATGCAATCACTGCAAATTCAAAATTACCCGCATTACCTAGGGAAGTTATGGTACCAAATGCAGATATATTGGTCGTTGTAATTGCCGCGCCTTTCATTTGAATAATCAAGACTTTATCACCAACTTGGAAAGGTCCAATCGCTGTTACTGTTGCGCTATTAACCGAAACAGCAGAAACCGAAACGTATGAATTTATGACACCAGAAATGTTTTGAGAATACGCTCGATGTTCACAAATTACTAAGGAAAAGAAAAGAAGGAAATAAATAGAAGAAGTACGTACCAGTTTTCTCATTCCATATGAGTTATTTTAACAAATTTACATGCCCCGTAATGGAGCGTAGTTCATTTGATGAAATTACCACAAATTTAATAGAATATGCATACATTCCTTCTGAACATTTCATAAAATTATAATACCCATCCCAACCAATTTGCGGATTTTGGGACGAAAAAATCAACTCACCCCATCGATTATAGACATCGAATTGATAACTACCTGGTGTAAATCCAGATGTAAATACGGGTGAAAACATGTTGTTATGCTCATCACCATCCGGAGTGAAAGCATTTGGTACATAGTACAATACATCCCCTTTGACTTGTATTAATTGAGTAGTAGAGTCTAGGCATCCATATTGACTTTCTACCAATAATTGAACAAGGTAATCACCTTCCTCGTATGGATATTGGTAATCGAACGTGGTATTCGATTGTTCCATAATCGTCCCATCGTCAAAATTCCACGTTGAAATCAACTGACCCGTAGATAAATTACTGAATGTTACAATCGGAGAATCACTTGTCAACAAAAAGGGTTCCGCACCAATTAGTGCAACCGGATTTGGATAAACGGTAACGACGGACAATACAGTATCTGTACAATTGAATTGATTGAATCCGATCACTTCATAGCTAGTCGAAATATTTGGGCTCACATACACCTGAGAACCATTCAAGGTAGAAGGATTCCAAGCATACGTCGTTGCGCCGGATACAGTAATCGATACCATTTCACCATCGCAAATATCTTGATCAGGAGTTATTTCTACAACAGGTTTTGGATAAAGTGTAAAACTCGTCTGAATGGAATCAACACATCCAGCAGATGTATATCCTACAGCTTGAAAAATACCCGTTCCCGTTGGGAAAATGGTTTGAACATTTGTTGTTGCTGAAGTAACACCTGGTCCACTCCAAAAATAGTTCGCTGCACCAGAAGCTGTCAAGATCAATGATTCGTTTGGACATAAAGCCTGTGAAGATGCAATTAATCCCATAATTGGTAGTGGATTCACCGTTAAATCAAGCGAATCTAGGTGTGTACAGCCGTAGTTATTCGTTGCTAAAAGAAAAAACTCATTCGAAACAGCTGGATTCCAGGTCATTGCTCCAGCACTGGTTGGCACTGCCATTTGGGGTGTCCAGGTATACGTGTAAGTCCCACCGACACCTTGTGGAGACATCGTTAAAGGATTCCCAATACAAAGGGTCGTATCTAAAAGCGTGAATATTGGTTCAGTAGAAATGACAATGTTCAAGTTAACAATCGAGTCGCAACTGTAGATACTTGATAAGGTATCCACATATATTCCTGTTTGCGTAATCGATTGACCATTAAAATTGTAAGGGCCACCGTTACATAAAGTGTCTGTAATATTGGTGACAAATTTCGGATAGATTGTCACTTGGACTTGATCGGTGGCTTGACAAAAATTTGGATTTGAGGCTGAACTAGAAGTCAAGGTGTAGGTTTGAACAGTCGGGACACCACTCGTATTTACGGCGGAAACAGTAGGATTCGCGGTATTACTATTAGACAAGTTAAGTCCAGGTGACCAGGAATAATTATATCCAGCTGTTGCAATGACGCCAAGATTTCCGACTTCATCCGAACAAATAGAAATATCCTGACCCGCATTCGCTTGCGCTGTTCCAATGGTCAAATTTAGGGTAATGATTGAATCACAACTATGTATGGTATTCAAGGTGTCATAATACGTTCCAGACTGCGTAAGCGTTTGTCCATTAAATACATATGGGCCACCATTACAAAGCGTTTGCGTAACGGTTTGACTAAATTGAGGGTAAATGGTCACATTGATTTGATCCGTCGTTGGACAAAGTCCAGGATTTGTTGCTAAAGATGTTGTAACAGTATACGTTTGAATAATTGGCACACCGGTCGTATTTGGTAAGGTCACCATTGGATTAGCAGCTGTTGTGGAAGAAAGTCCGTTGGAAGGCGACCAAGAATATACGTTCAAAGGATTAGGTGTTGCCCCGATTGTCACTCCTGTAGATGAACATGTTGTCGCATCAATTCCTGCATTAGATACCGCTTGATTGGTGTAAATAGTGACGTTTCGTATCGAATGCAAATCATACAACGCACCCGTACTCGCAGTGAATCCAACATATCCAGTAAAAGATACGGGAGATGTTGCTTGTAAAAGCTGAACATTATTAACTAAAACCGTTACTAATCCATTATTGTAGATGATTTTAACCGGTTGGTAGTTTGTATTACGTAAATAATTTAATGATCCACCGGAATTTTGAATCTTTGGAGTCGCGGGCAAGCATTCGTTATACCCTATTCCGTTGAAAATTTGAATTTCTGGATTGGTTCCAGCCTGACTACAATTGTCGTAAGTATCGATAACAATCTTCAGTCCATTTGCTGTTCCAGGTATTCCTACTCCACCTCCACTCACAAATCCAGCTGGCGGAACACTTAAAAAACAAAAAGCTAAGCCATCTGCCGCATTCCCACCTGCAATTCGGTATTCAAAATCAACCGTCCATGTCTGACAAGCGGAAAGATTGATTGGCGTGTTGTAAAATACACCACCGGACTGACCTGTTGTATTATTGGTAAGAATCATTTCGTTACTGAACGCATCTACATCACCTGGAGTATCTCCAATGTGCGCATTACCCGTTAAATTCCAACCAGTTGTGATCATATTTGGAGAACCATTTAGTTGTCCAAATACATAGTTTTGTGCCCAATTATTTGATGAAATCAACAAAAAGGCAAAAGAGAGGAAACTTGTTTTAATCTTCATTGGCGAAAAGACGTTATAAACATTAAATAGTTGCTAAATTTAGGTAAAATTATTGCGCTTTCCATTTACTTAGTGTATTTTTGACACAAACTAATATTGTTTTAAATGAATGCAAACAATAAAAAAACCAATCACAGTACAGAACGTTTCCAATCGTTTAATATTGTGGTCTTTGGTGGTGGAGGTGATTTAGCAATACGTAAAATATACCCTGCATTATTTCATCGAGACCTTGATGGGCAACTAAATATTGACTATAACATCGTAGGAATAACACGTAAAGATCCGGACGAAAAAGATTTTTTCGAACAGTTAATTCCATTTTTAGAATCAAGTGATCATCACCGTTACAATCGAAATGAAATTGAAAAATTCATTAAAAAAATAAAACTTATCAAAGTTGCTGATGCAACAATCGAGGATTATGCGGAACTATCTGGATATATTAAACAATTTCCGACATATCAAAACATTTATTATTTCTCTACTCCTTCTTCTGCTTTTGGTCCGATTGCACGGACATTAAAAGCGTGCGAATTAGTAAACGAAACGAGTAAAGTGGTCATAGAAAAGCCCTTGGGATATAGCCTAGATTCATCGAATGCAATCAATGATGAAATCACCCAAGCATTTGATGAACACCAAATCTACCGCATTGATCATTATCTTGGAAAAGAAACTGTTCAAAATTTAATGGTCCTTCGTTTTGCGAATAATCTATTTGAACGTGCTTGGAATGCCGAGAACATTGATAGCATTCAAATTACCGTTGCAGAAAGTCTAGGTGTAGAAAAAAGGGCATCGTATTACGATAATTCTGGAGCATTGTTGGATATGGTTCAGAACCATTTATTGCAATTGCTTTGTTTAGTAGCCATGGAGCCTCCTGTTTCTTTAGAAGCGAATGAAGTACGAAATGAAAAATTAAAAGTTTTACGTGCTTTGCGTCCTCTCACAAAGAAAAGCGTACTTACAGATACCGTAAAAGGACAATATACACGAGGAAAAATCAATGGTGACCAAGTGAGTTCGTACTTGGAGGACATCGAAAAATACGACTCAAAAACAGAGACGTTCGTTGCAGTGAGGGCTTATGTAGATAACTGGCGTTGGAAAAATGTGCCTTTCTACTTAAGGACTGGAAAACGTATGATTAAACGTTATTCAGAAATTGTCATCAACTTTAAAGAAGTACGTCACAATATTTTTCCTTCTAAAGAAAAATTAAATAACAATAAATTGATTATTCGTCTTCAACCGGAAGAACGCATTGAATTAATTCAAATGACGAAGATTCCTGGCCCAGGTGGATACCGATATAAGCCCATCGCATTAAAATTGGATTACATTGATTCCTTTAAAGAACGTTTTCCAGATGCATATGAACGATTAATTATCGACGTTATTCGGGGCAATCAGACCTTATTCATGCGTCAAGATGAACTTCAAGCAGCTTGGATATACATTGAGTCCATTACGAATTCATGGAAATCTAGCAACATGCCAAATGTATTGTATGAAGCAGGGACTTGGGGTCCTGGCGATGCAGTTCTTGACGATAACGAATCATGGATAACAAAATCATGGAGAGACTAATTTCATTTGATTCGAAAGCTCTTTTAGAAGTTGAGTTAGCTCAGCATATTGCCGGAATTATCCGATCTGAAATAAATCAAAAAGGAACTGCCACCATGTTGCTTTCAGGAGGAAGTACACCAAAGAATTTGTACCAAAAATTGGGCGAATTTGATTTAGATTGGTCAAAAGTTCACGTTGGACTAGTTGACGAACGATTTGTTTCTCAAGACAGCCCCTACTCCAACGAAACACTCATCCGTGAAAGTTTAATGTCCGCAAATGCTAAAAATGCTCATTTTCATTCCATGGTGATAGATCCTTCCAATTATGAAGGAAATTTGCATCTTGCGATATTAGAAAATAGGATATTTGAAAATCCCGATGTGATTGTACTTGGAATGGGAGATGACGGCCACACAGCCTCCTTATTTCCGGATGATGTCAATTCCGAAGAAGCAACTTCTTCCAATGAATTATTAGCAAATACGAACGCACCGAACGAACCAATAAAACGCATCACATTTTGTGCCCCCCTAATAAAAAAAGGAAGGCACAACTTTTTAATGATTACTGGAAGGCGTAAACTTGAAGTTCTTGCGGAAAGTTTCCAAAAAAAATATCCAATTCATCATTTTATTCCTTTTTTGGAAGGGATTTACTACACTGAAAATAACTAAGCTATGAAGGCAAAAGTTTTAGAGATTACGCAACGAATTATTGAGCGCAGCAAAGAAAGCAGAGCGACTTACTTAATGCATATGAAAAGTGCACACCAAGAAGGTGTCACTCGTCAAGCAATGAGTTGTGGAAATCTTGCTCACGCTTTTGCTGCATGTGACACGCATGATAAAACAGAATTAGCTCAAAATCGCTTGCCAAATCTAGGGATCATCACCGCTTACAATGATATGCTTTCTGCGCACAAAGTATACGAAGACTATCCGAAAAACTTACGTGCTTACGCAAACAAACATCAAGCAATCGCTCAAGTTGCAGGTGCTGTTCCTGCCATGTGCGATGGGGTGACTCAAGGTCAACCTGGAATGGAACTTTCCTTGTATTCGAGAGATGTCATTGCGATGTCTGCAGCCATCGCATTATCACACAATATGTTTGACGCAACGTTATGCTTAGGGATTTGCGATAAAATTGTTCCAGGACTTATGATTGGTGCTTTGCGTTTTGGACATTTACCAACTGTATTTCTTCCGGGTGGTCCAATGCCGAGCGGAATTAGCAACGATGAAAAAGGACATATCCGTCAACTTTTCGCTGAAGGAAAAATTGGACGAGAAGAATTATTAAAAGGAGAATCAGATTCTTATCACTCTCCTGGAACGTGTACGTTCTACGGGACAGCAAATAGCAACCAAATGCTCATGGAAATCATGGGAATGCAATTACCAGGCTCGAGTTTTGTCAATCCAGGAACTGAATTACGCGACTTATTAAACGAGGAAGCAGTAAAAGTTGCCGCAGAAAATACGAAACACGGATTTGACCGATGTATTGCTTCTATCGTAGATGAGAAAGTCATTGTAAACGGAATCATTGGTCTATTAGCAACAGGTGGTTCGACGAATCATACCATACACTTGATTGCTATTGCAAGAGCAGCAGGAATCATTATCAATTGGGATGATATGTCTGATTTATCAGATGTTGTTCCATTGTTGACACGCATGTATCCAAATGGTGCAGCAGATGTCAATCATTTCCACGCTTCTGGAGGGATGGGATTTGTTATTCGTACCTTATTGGATCACGGAATTTTACATGAAGATGTCTCCACGATACTTGGCAAAGGATTAAACGCCTACAAACAAGAGCCAAAAATTGAAAACCATCAATTAATTTGGGTCGATGGAGCGAAAGAAACGTTGAACGAGTCCATTATTCGCTCAGTGGACAATCCATTCTCTAAAGACGGTGGAATCAAACTTTTAAAAGGGAATCTTGGACGCTCTGTCATTAAAACAGCTGCTGTTACGGATGATCAACGTGTCATTGAAGCACCAGCGATTGTCTTTCTTGAGCAAAGTGATTTAATTAAAGCATTCAAAAACGGTGAATTAGAAAAAGACTTCATTGCAGTTTTACCTTTTCAAGGTCCGAAACACAATGGAATGCCCGAGTTACACCAGTTGACTCCTACCCTCACCATTCTTCAAAAGAGAGGATTTAAAGTAGCATTGGTGACGGATGGTAGAATGTCCGGAGCTTCTGGAAAAGTTCCTGCAGCGATACATTTAACACCTGAAGCAAAAGATGGTGGAATGATTGCGAAAATCCGCACAGGCGACCTTATTCGCTTGGATTCTTATCATGGTGAATTGTCCGTTTTGAATCAATCAGAAGTTGAAGCGAGAGAAGCGACCTATATCTCAAACGAGGATACCTTTGCTTTTGGTAGAGAGTTGTTCGCGAATGTTCGTCGAATGGTTACTAAGAGTGAAGAAGGAGCAAGTTTCCTTTTCTAAGCTTCCGTATTTTCTTTGCTGTAAATCGATGCAATGATCGATAAGAATAGTGCACCAACAACAATCAAGAGTGAAATTGACGATGGTATATGAATGAATGGGGATAGCAACATTTTTAATCCAATAAAAGATAGAATGAAGGCTAATCCATACTTCAGTTTCGAAAACATGTGAATGGAATTCGCTAATAGGAAGTACATCGAACGTAGTCCTAAAATCGCGAAAATATTCGAAGTATATAGAATCACTGGGTCATTCGGCGCAATAGCAAAAATGGCCGGAATGGAGTCGATTGCGAAAACCAAATCCGTTGTTTCAATGACCACAAGAACAAGAAACAACTTGGTCGCAAAACGCTTTTTCCGCCAAGAAACAAAGAACTTATCCCCGTAATAATGCTTTGAAATAGGAAAGACTTTTCGTGCCATTCGTGCACCAAAACTTGTCCCGTAATCTTGTTTATCATCTTCATCTTCCGATGCGAATAGCGATTTAATCCCAGCATATATGAGGAAAACACCAAAAATGGTTAGAATCGCATTTGGACGAAAGAATTTTCCCGCATTTTCTACTAAGCCACGATTGGCCTCTTGGTCTAAACTGAAATTCCATGAACCAATATTAAATTCTGGCAAGTAGGTTAAATTGATGAGTCCGATACCCGAGAAAATAAATATGGCCCGAAAAATAATCGCTCCGAGAATTCCCCAGAAAAGTACTTTATGTTGGAGTTTGCCCTCCAATTTAAAAAATCGAAAAACGAGAATAAACACGAACATGTTGTCGACAGAAAGTGCTTCTTCAATCCAATAAGCCGATTGATAATCCGCGAATTTGGCAAATCCAGATTGCCAATAAACGACTAAACTAAAAAGCATGGAAACAGACACCCAAATGAAAGTCCATTTTAACGCTTCTTTATTCGTGATCTCATGACTGCGCTTATTGACAATCCCTAAGTCTAAGAGCATCATGAAGACAATGATGACAGCGAACAGAATAATTAAAACGGGATTATTGGTCATGAAACAGCACTTTTTTTAATGAACACAAAAGTAAGAAAATGATTCGAGTCCTCGGTCAAAATCTCCGAAGGCCATGAAGTTCGAACTTTTAGATCAAAAAAAAGGCCACATCGAAATGTGACCTTTCCATATAGGCTGTTTGACTATTTTTTGTTCAGTAAGTATTCTACTGCCTCAGCAGCATTTACGAATCCACCCGTAATACAGGTCTCTGTCATTTTTCCAGATTTTTTCGCGCTTGGTATTTCTATCGATTTTTTGTACTTCACTGAAGTCTGCATCAATACCTCACGGACTTGAGCTGCTGTTAATTCAGGAAAATATCCGCGAATTAACGCTGCAACTCCTGCCGTCGCTGGACAAGCCATCGATGTCCCAGAAGCATCTTCGTATTTTGCATCCGGAACCGTTGAGTAAATATCCACACCTGGCGCGAAGAAGTCAACGGATTTTGCTCCGTAGTTAGAGAAATCAGCCAAAATTGTTTTTCCTTTTTTCGATGAACTGCTTGCACCTACATCGATCCAGTTGCTCGCCCATTTCCCATCATTTAAGATGCGTGTTGGGTAAGAATCTTCCACATCTTTATTTTTCGCATCGTTACCAGCAGCGTGAACCAAAAGAACGTCTTTACTTTCTGCATAACGAATAGCTGCGTCAACAGATTCTTTGTTTGGCGTGTAATATTTCCCGAAGGACATATTAATTACTGTTGCACCATTATCTACAGCGTAGTAAATTGCATTCGCAACGTCTTTATCGCGTTCGTCACCGTTTGGAACAGCACGTACAACCATAATGCGTGCGCAATTCGCAATTCCATCGATACCAATACCATTACCACGTGTTGCAGCAATGATTCCAGAAACGTGTGTTCCATGCATGGCATCTGGACCTTCGTAACGGTTACATCCGTAATATTTTTCAGTCAAATCATTTGGATGATCACCAACGACGATGGCACGAATACTATCTGCGTTCACTGTTGACATTCTCACAGTTCCTTCCATGGATTCCGCAGCGCCATGAATTTCAGATTCTAAGTTAGCTGCAGGTATCACAAGTAAAATTCCTTTTAAGCGGTCTTGAATACGTTTTTCTTGATCATTTACAGGTATATAATCCGCACTGGTTTTTTTTGAGAATTCACCATTGGATGATTTTTTCACATTGTCGATGTACACATTAAATGCCTTCATCGCTGCAAGTTGCTGCTGAGAATTTTTTAATTCACCTTCGTAATTTTTCTTTAATTTCAAATACGCTTCGTAACGCGTTTTATCCGACGCTGAGAAAGAAGACTCAGATTTCCCATTAAAATAAGCAGATTCGTTGCGATACATACGCGACAATTCTAATGCTTCATCTTTGATATCCTCCGTTGCTCCACCTAAAAACGACCAACCGTGAACGTCATCCACATATCCGTTTTTATCGTCGTCGATTCCATTACCAGGGATTTCGTCTTCATTCACCCAAATCACATCTTTCAAATCCGGATGATCCGTTTCTACTCCGCTATCGATGACAGCAACAATGACTTGTTTTGGTTTTTTTCCT
Source organism: Chryseobacterium gleum (assembly GCA_945860065.1). GTDB lineage: Bacteria > Bacteroidota > Bacteroidia > Flavobacteriales_D > Crocinitomicaceae > UBA952. Next base: position 25,608 of record CAMAPI010000029.1, read on the forward strand.
GCGGCATTTAACAATTCATAAGCGCGCTCTGCTCCTACTCCATAAATACCACCCTTACTTGGATCTTTTAAATACCAATTTAATGGAGCTTTGTTAGGGGTTTCTTTTTTTTTCTGTGCGACACT